>CAZQKK010000002.1:0-281382 GCA_964593885.1 uncultured Candidatus Saccharibacteria bacterium
CCCCAGCCAGAGAAAAATAGCTACTTATTTCTTCCCTCACTTCGTTCGAAGTCAGAAATAAGTAGCTATTTTTCTTAGTATAGTCAGGAAAGGGATTCGAACCCCGTAAGGGTGTCTCTATGCTGGGAGCATAGAGACGTACCATCAAGAGCGCCGCAGGCTATGGTAACGAATCCCTCATCCCAATGAAATAATCAGCTAAAACAAAAAAGCTGGTATCGGATACCAGCTTAGAATTGCGTACGTGGAGACGGTGTTAGCTATCAATGATTTCTTTGAAAATCTTTATTGCTGCCCACTCGTCATCACTTAGTTCATCCTGGTTGAAGTCGGCTGCAAGGTTAGCGAGGAGGTTGGCGACGTACTTTAGGAACATTTCGGCTCCATCAATTTCGCGTAGTTCTATCTCGGCTAACAACTTCAGCTTAGCAGCGCGAATTCTAGTCCTTCGCTTGTTCTCCTCTTCCTGTTCAGGTGTGAGAACTCTGTCCGTTGGCTCGAGCGCTGTGGCAGCTCGATTGAGGTCACGAATCCGTGGCTTGAGAATCCGAAGGAGGGATTCTTTCTCCCTTTTCTCAGAAAGGAGGGACTCGTACCTCTGGCGAGCTTCGTCGCTCCACGCTCTCCGTTTCACACATGCGGGCTGCGATGCTCTGAGTTGACTCATTTCAGTCTCAATCTCAGAGATTCGAGTGCTCGCTTGTAGGACACTCAGACGAACTTCTTCCTCACAAACTTCCAACTTTTTTTCACTACTCATATCAAAAACCCGGCTGAACTATACCATGTTACTGGTTAGTGTCAATGTCTTCTACCTTCCAACCTAGGCTACTTCCGCAAAACCTTCTCCATAGGTCTCCCTTTTGCTATCTCGTCCACCAGTTTATCGAGGTACCTCACCTCACGCATGAGGGGATCCTCAATCTCCTCAATTCTCACGCCACAGATCTTTCCAGTGATCAGACTTCGAAGTGGGTTGAGAGCGGGAGCTTCAGCAAAGAACGTCTCAAAGGTAATCTCTCGAGAGATTTGCGAGGCAAGTGAAGCTTTGTCGTAGCCGGTGAGCCACTGAATTACCTCGTCAACCTTTGCTTTGGGCTGTCCCTTTCGCTCCACTTTAGCAATGTAGAGAGGGTACACCTTAGAAAACTGCATCGTGTAGACGCGGCTATTATCCATACCTAGAGGTTAGTTTGCTTTACCAATCTTTTCAAGTTCAGCGAGGAGGGTCTTTTTGTCTAGGCTATCGAGGTCTATGTCCTTCTGTCTCGCGGCTGATAGCCCCTGGAGGAGGCGGCGGATAAACTGGGCGTCGTTGCGCTTGATGAGGCTGATGGTAAGTGGGGGGAGGGTGGTTTGACGGGGGATAATGGTAATGTTCCCAAAGAAGAAGACCAGGTGGGCACTCACGCTGATAATTTCATCGTGGAGGATAGATTCGGTCATCTTATCCATCCAGAAGAAGCGCTTTGAGATGCTTACCTTCACCCTATCAATGGTGATTCTGTCCGCAAAGAGCTTGAAAGGAAAAACGGTGCTCGCCTCAAAGAGGACTTCCTGGGATCTTGCGGCAAGTTCCTGAATGCTCTTGGCGTCTCGTGCCATATGAGTATGTTAGGAATCCAGCTTCCAGCGCTTACTTGAGTTTCATTAAAGCACATATTGACTGGAATATGTGGTTTTTCACTTTGTACCCCAGACCCTCCTCAAAACGGCAAAAATCAGGTAGGCTAAAATCTACCAATCATACGAACAAATCAACCATGGAAAACCATAGCAATCTGGCGATTGTGGCGAAAGACCTGCGGAAGTCCTACGGCAAAACAGAAGTTCTGAAAGGGGTGAACCTCACCATTGAGAGGGGTAAGATGCTGGCACTCCTCGGCCCAAACGGGGCAGGGAAAACCACCACCGTGAGAATTTTGAGCACCCTCCTCTCCTTTGAAGGTGGCACGGCCACTGTTGAAGGCCTCGATGTAGCCTCGCAGGCAGATGAGGTGCGTGAGGTTATCGGTCTCACCGGGCAGTATGCTGCTGTTGATGAGTACCTTACCGGTATGCAGAACCTCGTGATGATGGGTAGGCTCTACCACCTCAACAAGGCTAACGCCACCACCCGTGCTCACCAGCTTCTGGAACAGTTTGACCTGGTAGATGCTGCTGGCAGGATGGTGAAGACCTACTCTGGCGGTATGCGTCGCCGGCTAGACCTGGCAATCAGCTTGATTGCCACTCCTCCAATTATCTTCCTAGATGAGCCAACTACCGGATTGGATCCTCGCAGCAGGATTGCCATGTGGGATGTTATCCGTAAGCTCATGGATTCTGGTGCCACCATTCTCCTCACGACCCAGTACCTGGAAGAAGCCGACCAGCTAGCTGACAGAATTGCCGTAATTGATCACGGAAGGGTGATTGCCGAGGGTACCGCAAACGAGCTCAAGAAGAAGGTTGGTACCGATAGGGCGGAGCTCACCTTCGCAAACGCTACTGACCTGGCCGCAGCCGTAAAGGCTCTCAAGGTGAAAACCCACGTTGATGAGCAGAAGTTTGAGCTCTCATTCTCTGTTGATAAGGTCTCAAGCCTCACCCAGTCCCTTAACCTTCTGGAAGAGGCAAAGGTTGCAATCGCAAGCATTGCCATCCACAAGCCAACGCTTGATGATGTATTCCTCCAGCTCACCGGCAAGCCTGCCGAAGATGCTGAAGAGCAGCCAAAGCAAAAGAAATCTAAGAAAAACTAGCATGACTACCACTACCATTTTCAAACCTGAGAAGCACTCAAAGTTCTACTGGGCGATCAGTGACAGCTTCACGATGATTAGGCGTAACCTTACGCACATCGTCAACAACATGGACCAGCTGCTCTCGGTTGCCTTGCAGCCAATCATGTTTATGCTCCTCTTCAGGTACGTTTTTGGAGGGGCGATTAATACCGGAGGCACATCGTACGTGAACTTCCTGGTTGCCGGTATCTTGGTTCAGAGCGCCGCTTTTGGCGCTACCACTACCTCACTTGGGGTGGCAACAGACCTGACGAAGGGAATTATGGATAGGTTCCGTTCACTCCCGATGCTTAACACCGCCATGCTGATTGGGCACACCACAGCTGACCTGGTGCGAAACCTGGTTTCTAGTGCGATCATGGTTGCCGTAGCTTTTGCCGTTGGGTTCAAACCAACCGCTACCTTCACTGAGTGGCTTGCGGTTGTAGGTATCCTGATGCTCTTCACCTACGCGCTTTCCTGGATGTCAGCCATTCTTGGCTTGATGGCAAAGAGCATCGAGGCGGTCCAGTGGTTTGGCTTCATCTTCGTCTTCCCACTCACCTTTGCCTCTAGCGCCTTCGTCCCAACTGAAGGTATGCCAAAGTACCTCAGGATGTTTGCAGAAAATCAGCCGGTAACCCACGTCATTGAGGCAATTCGTTCTTGGCTGGTGGGTACGCCTATTGGCAACCATGGGTGGCTTGCTCTCTTCTGGTGTCTGGGAATTCTCGTAGTTTCTGTTGCCATTTCCTCACACCTCTTCAGGAAGCTTGGCAGGTAGGCTAGCCCTCTTTGGCCAGAACCTCAATTTCGCTGCCAAGTTCTGCCTCGAGGCTTCGCATGAGCTTCTCCTGCTCCTGTGCAACGAAGGTAATTGCCATACCGGTTTTGCCGGCGCGACCAGTCCTTCCAATCCTGTGGAGGTAGGTTTCTGAGGTGAGGGGAACGTCGTAGTTGATAACGAGGGCGATGCGGGGAACGTCAATTCCGCGTGAGGAAACATCTGTGGTGATCAGGATCTGGTACTCCTCTTTCCTGAAGCCACTCATGGCCTCTTCACGTCCGGCGGGGGTTCTATCGCCGTGCAAGCCAGCAACGGTGAGTTTTGTTTCCTTGAGTGAGGTGTAGAGCCGCTGGGCGGTGCGCTTGTTTGCCACAAAAACGAGGATTTTACCTGGGGTGTTGTGGAGAATGCGGGTGAGGAGGGCTAGTCTTCTGGTTCGTCCAATGAAGCACTTCCTCTGGGTGACCAGGGAAACGTTGGCAAACTCGGTGGGGATAACCACCTTTACGGCATCTGGAGCGTACCTGTCTACCAGTTTGGTGACGCCGCTAGACATGGTGGCTGAGAACATCAGGGTCTGGCGATTTTTTGGCGTCCTATCAATAATCCGCTCAATCTGGGGGGCGAAGCCAGAATCGAGCATTCGGTCTGCTTCGTCCAGAATAACAACGCTGACCTGCTGGAGGTTGAGGTGCTTGAGATCGAGGTGATCCTGCAGCCTTCCCGGAGTGGCGATGATAATCCGAGGGCCTGCTTTGAGCGAGGCAACCTGGTCTTTGAGCTGTACACCGCTCACCAGAACCGTTGGCTTCATTTTGAGGAAGCCTTTACAGATTCTCCTGAAGCTCTTATCCAGCTGGAGTGCCAGCTCTCTGGTTGGTACCAGAATGAGGGCTGTGCCTTCTGTTGCAGTGAGCCTATCCAGGAGGGGAAGGGCAAAGGCGAAGGTTTTTCCCGTACCGGTGTGAGCCACGCCTACCAGGTTAGAACCCTGCAGGATATGAGGGATGGCCTGCACCTGGATGGGGGTAGGGATGGTGATTCTCTCGGCCTCGAGGTTGAGGATGAGCTGGGGCGAAATTCCGGTTGCTTCGAAGGTCATGGGGTATGTGTAGGATGAGGCTGTCATCCTAGCAGGAATATGGTTTGGTGTCACGCACCGTGCAAGGAGCAGGAATAATAAAAAGCAACTACAGGAGCTACTTTCTTTCGAACAAATGTGCTATCTTACCTCAGCACGGTACGCTCTAGCATCGCAATGCGGGGTGGGTATCGTTACATTGACAGTCCGGAGTGAAACACATGGGTGATCTTGGAAGGTGGGGATGCTTTTCCCCAATTGATGTTCGTTACTACGAGGAAAGGCTCGCGCCGTACCTCTCTGAAAATGGCTTTACCGCCTACAAACTGAAGGTTGAGCTTGCGCTGGTGCGTGCGCTCCACCGTCGTGGAATGTGCGATGAAGCAACGGCGGCCGAGATTGAGGCTGCCTGCTCCCTGGTTACCACCGCTGAGGTGTACGAGGAGGAGGCTCGAATCAAGCACGATATTCGTGCTTTGGTGAACTGCATCCAGCGGCGGGTGAGCGATAAGGCGAAGCCATTCGTCCACATGACGGCAACGTCATTTGACATCGTAGACACAGCTAACGCCGCCCGCTACAAAGCAGCTGCGAAAGAGGTGCTCATTCCAGCGCTCATCGAGCTACTGGAGGTACTCATCGGCATTGCCGAGCGTGAAGCGGATACCGTGCAAGTTGGCCGTACCCACGGACAGCACGCGGTGCCAATCACCTTTGGCTTTGCGATGGCGCAGTACGTCGAGCGGCTTGGGTCGAGCATCACCCGCTTGTACTACCGCGCTGATGAGCTGGAAGGGAAGTTCTCGGGGGCGGTTGGGGCGTACAACGCTTCATCTCTCTTCTTCGACGACCCCGTTGGCTTTGAAGCCGAGGTACTGGCCGAGCTTGGCCTGAACCCAGCACGGATTTCAACCCAGATCGCTCCGCCGGAGCCTACTATTCGTCTCCTTGACGAGGTGGTGCTTGCGGCGGGTGTGATCGCCAACCTCGCACGTGACATGCGGAACCTCCAGCGAACCGAAATCGGGGAGGTTGGGGAGGCGTTTGGGGCTAACCAGGTGGGATCTTCCACCATGCCTCAGAAGCGTAACCCGATCAACTTCGAGAATGTCGAGAGTCTCTGGAAGATCCTCATGGGGCGTCTGGTGACAGTCCGCCTGGATCAGATCAGTGACCACCAGCGCGACCTGACTAACTCGGCGTCGGGGAGGACGTACGGCGAGATCTTCTGCTACGTGCTCAGCATGACATCGAGGATTACCTCTACCATGCAGCGCATGTCGGTTGATCACGACAGCTTGGAGCGAAACCTTGCCCTTACCAAGGGCATGATCGTTGCAGAGCCGCTCTACATCATCCTCGCTTCGCTGGGACACCCCGATGCCCACGAAGCGGTGCGTAACCTCACCTTGCAGGCGCAGGCGAAGGAGGTGCCTCTGGAGGAGGTTGTTGCCTCGGACGAGGCAATCCAGCCCTACCTTGGGCAGATGACCGACCGTCAGCGTGAGATTCTCAGTAATCCCATGCTCTACGTAGGGATTGCCGCTGAAAAGGCACGATGTAGCGCAGCAGACTGGGAAGCTGTTGTTGCAGACTGGAAGGAGGAGGCTCAAGAAGGTCCCTCCGAGTAGGGTTCTACTATCTCAAGAGTCACGGTATAACCGAGGCTCTTTTTTTGGCCATAAAAAATCCCTAGCCGCGTGGGCTAGGGAAGGGAAGCTGCTTTGACTAACTCAAAGATTCTCATTGCAACTGCTGCTTGGGTCAGCTCTGTAGTATCCACAAAAAAGTTGGAATCTACGTACGCTGCCTCCAGCCTTGCTTCGTCACGCATATTGCGTGCGGTAACCTCATCCAACGATTCGCCAGTTCGCACTGCTGCCACCTCGTTGCTGACGTTGAGGTAGATGAGCATGAGAACGGGGTTTTTGCCATAGATGGTACGATCGTAGTCGCGGCCATCGATGAGGATAAACTCACCTTCGTAAATGGAGATCACCTCATTGAGCTTACTCTGAGCCAGCTTCCTTACAGCAGGTACTTGGGCGATCTTTGAGGTGAGCGTGGAGATGCTCTCCGTTTTGAGGTAATCAAGTTCAATCAAATCTCCATCGACGAAGATTTCGCCCTCTCGAGAAAAGCAGATGTTTGCATTAAACAACTCATCAATCAGATCTTGGGAGTTGTTAGCTTCCCAGTCTATGCCCATCACGTCGGCGAGGTAGGCGAAGATCCGATAGATGTAGCCTGAAGAAAAAGCGGTGGTCAGGAATCCTGCCTGGGTGAGTAACCGAGCAGCATCCTGTGATGCTGTAGACTTCCCGCTCCCAGCCGGGCCAGTGATCATGACAACTTGCGGACGAATATTCATAATGTTCACCTCTGGCACCTGCAGGCGTGCTCAAAGTTAGCGGCAGAGTACCAGGTTTGAGCCCAAATGTCAATCTGGTAGAGCTAAGCTTCGCCACAAAAAAAGCGTGCCAGGTAGCTGGCACGCGGTAAGGGTTTAGGATTGGGAGAGCAGGAAGTTGAGGAAGACGCTGGCCGTGTAGCCTTCGTCCTCGTGCCTCATGATCCGGGGGAGGAAGCTGACATCTTTGCCGAGGGTGGCAATAGGTCGCTCGTGAGACTTTCCATCTTTGGCAACCTGTGCCATGCTCACAACGGCGCAGAGGCCGTTGCAGATGCACTTCCTCCCAACGGTATCTTCTTCCTTTCCACCTTTCTTCAGGTACTCGCTTACCGGCTCAGCCGGGCAGCGAAACCCAATGGTGCCATCGGACTTCCGGTAGGGAGTCCTCAGGTACCCAAGGTTGCAGACGCGATCTCGCTCCATGTAGAGAGCGGGCTCAGCATTTGTACCTTCCAAGAAAGGGATGTTGATGGGGTATCCAGTGGGCGATGCCCTACCATCCCTGAAGATCTTCAGTTCGCCACGGTAGGCGAGCCTGCGGATCTCAGCCCTGATCATTGGATCGAGACCAGAGTCATCAGAGAGGGCAAAACCGGTGCCTACCTGGATACCAGTGGCTCCCAGTGCCAGAGCGGCTTGGAGCTGCTCAGGGGTGTTGTACTCTCCGGCTAGCCAGAATGGCTTGCCGAGGGCGGCGATGGCCTCAAGGTTGGGGACATCCTTTGGCCCGTACATGGGTTCGTTGTCATCGTTGAAGACGCCTTTCTTGCGTGGCGGGGCGTTGTGCCCTCCTGCATTGGGTCCCTCGATGACGAAGCCATCAACGACAGCTTCCAACCACTTGGCCAACGTATCCGACGAGATGATCGCCAGAAACTGTGGTTGGGTGAGTGGGTAAGGCAGCCGGGTCATCTGGTAGAGTTCAGGATCAAACTCAACAGTTTCAGGATCTGACTTTGAGCCATCAGCTTCCTCCATGTCTACCTCGTACGAGGTAACTTCCCCCCGAGAGATCCCGGAGAGCACGCCCATGATTTGCCGGGGGATCCCGGCGCCCATGAGCACGAAGTCCACCCCAGCCAACATCGCCCCATAGAGGGAAATGTTGTGGAGGGGATTCTGGATTTTCTCCAGGAGGTTGACGCCAACCTGGCCTTGGTGGCCTTGCTTGGCGAGCCAAACCTCACAGAAGTTTCCGGCTACCACCGCCCAGACCTGCTCCAAGGAAGGAACGAGAGTGTCGGTTGGCATAGGCACCGATTGGTACCTTCCTAAAGGCTTGCGCCCGAAGGGTTTGTAGTACTTCTCCACAAGCCACTCAGCTACGTGGGGGAAAGGGAAGACGGCGAGCGCCCTCCGCATGTGACCATCAGGGTCACCGTCGTTGAGCCTGCGAATCAGGACAGTGTCAAGGGCGGTGCCAGAGACAACGCCAAGCTGACCAGAGCGTGAAACGGCCTGAGCGAGTCTCCAGCTGGAGACAGCCATGCCCATTCCACCCTGGATAACGGTCGGGTACGATTTCATACTATTCCTCAAGACAAGTTGTGAAGGATCACATGCCGCACCATACCTGAAAGTGCATAAAATTGAAAGGTTCTGAGCGGGTAGAAGGGGCGAAATTACCCTTACTTTCTGCTATAGTGCACCTGAAGCATCCGGTTGCCCATAACCTCTCTCCCACATACGCGCACATCTCACGCGCACCTGGAAGCGATTTCCGTGTGTTGAGGAGGAATAGTGCCGAAACAAAAAATCTCTATTGAGTTGGTGAGGTCTACCGTCAAGCCGCTGAGCTCAATGAGTCAGCGCTCGGTTGACGCCCTGCTCCCCACCTTGGAGCGATACTACACCGATGTTCGTGTTACTACGGTGAATACTGCCGCTGACCTTGAAGGTATCGCGGAGCGAAAGCCAGACCTGGTGTTCCTCACCGTGAAGTGCCTCCCAACAGAGGCGAGATTGGGGCGAGAAGACCCAAACATGGTCTGGGTATCAGATTTCCTTGAAGAACACGGCATTCCCCACACCGGATCAGGTTCGGTTGCCCACCAGCTTGAGCTCTCAAAGCCCCTGGCAAAGCAACGTGCCCTGGAAGCTGGCTTAGACACCTCTCCTTTCTGTGTGATTAGGAAAGCTTTCAGTTTCATGCCAGAAGGTTCTCTCTTGGAATACCCACTCTTCATTAAGCCTTCGGATAGGGGAGGTGGCCTTGGGGTTGACGCCCAGTCTATCGCCCACAACCAAGACGAGGCTGAGAGCAAGTTTGCCTCTATCTCAGCAGACTATGATAGCGACTCACTGGTAGAAGAATACCTCACCGGGAGGGAGTTCAGCGTCGCCATTCTCAAGCGCGAGGAAGATGACGGCTACTTTGCCATGCCACTTGAGCTTGCGATTTCTTCAGACTTTGAAGGGACGATCATGAGTGCTGAAATGAAGTCACAGAATGTTGAAATTGTTACCGCCGTTACTGACCCAGTTATTCGCCAAAAAATCTGCACCTTGGCCACGAAAGTGTTTCAGGCTCTCAACGCGAGAGACTACGGGAGGATTGATATTCGGATGGATGAGAGCGGCGTACCTCAATTTTTAGAGGCAAACCTGATCCCGAGCCTGATTGAGAACTACGGTTCGTTCCCAAAAGCCTCGCTCATGAACGAGGGTATTGCTTATGACGAGATGATCTTGAGAATTGTCAGGCTTGCTCTGGCGCGCGGCGCTACAGCCTAGGTACTCAGGGCTAGAACTTGCGGCTGTCGTACGCCCACTGGAGGAGTGCCTGGCGCTGGCGTGGCCGGCAGGTGGTATCGACTGGTTTGCAGTTCTGTTTCACCTGGGCGATGTGGCGTGTCATTGCCTTCCAGCGTTTGATTTGGCGCTCATCTTCCTGAGGCAGCCTTCGTCCCAGGTAGTACCGGCAGTACCACTGGAACCAGCCACGCGGATCCTCGGGGTGGATCCAGCCTTTGGCCACCCAGACCTCGTAGGGCTGGCTGGCGGAAACCTTGAAGTAGTTGAGTTGTGGGTCTGGCTCGCTGGTACTCAGGCGGGAGTTTTTGAACCAACTTTCCGGGAATTCGCCGGGTTCTACCAGGTAGGAGCCGCCAAACACCCCTAACTCAAGCATTTCTTGGGGCGAAAGGTCTGGGGTGAAATCCGGCGCAAAATTGCTCCCCGTAGGTGACGTGAGGGTGTAGGTGTAGCCTTCTTGCCAGGGGTCGCTTGAGGTGATGGTTGTAAGCATGTGTTTAGTGTAGCGGATTACATCTTTTTCTGGCGAGTGGTGTGTTGTGGCTATCATTGACCCCCAACCTACCAGTACAATAGACACACATACGTAACTATCGCTCAATGGCAGACCAAACAGTTCCCACTAAACAACCCCATTCCCACTCAAAGGTTATTCTTACCGGCGCTGCCGTGGTACTCATTGGTATCGCCACCGTTGCCTTCATGACGCGCGGGAACGATAGGGACAACGGTGAGAATCGCGAAAACACTACCCAGAACACTACCCAGAACAACGGGTCATCCAACTCTGACTCCAAGAAGGTTGATACCAACGAGCCTGCCATTGTCCTCAAGAACGTGGGGGTTGCCAGCGTGAACTCAAGCACCGTCTACAGCCGGTTTGCGGTGCAAGACTACTCAAAGAGCAGCATGAAGGGGCTCTACGTCTTTGGTGATAATCTGCCAGGTAACCGAATCAACCCAAACTTTGAGTTCTCATCGGTGAAGGCTGACACCAAGGTGATTGCGGCCATGGATGGCACTATTACCTTCATCAAAGAGCAGGCAGAGAGCAAGGATTCTGAAGTCTTCCTCCAGACTAAAGAGAACTCTATCTGGATTATTGGGTACGACCACCTCGTAGATCTCAAGGTGAAGAAGGGAGATACCGTGAAAGCGGGAGATGTCCTGGGAATGCCAGCGGTGCAGAACAACGGTCTCTACCGGTTTGAGATGCAGATCAACAAAGAGGTAGGAGGTGTGACCACCTACCACTGCCCGGTTTCGCTCCTCGATCCTGCAGTGAAAGCCAGTGTGGAAGCAGACCTCACCACCACCCTTAACGCCTGGGAGGCTGTCTTGAAGCAAGACCTCTACAACCAATCCTCTCTGAGCCCAATGGGCTGCACGAAGCCGGTGCTTGAAGCTTCAGAGGTGGTGAGTACCTAGGTACGAAAAAACCTCCCGGGTGGGAGGTTAAGGATTGCTACTAGGTGATCTGGAGCAGGATGCCAGCTTGGTCATCGTGGCGCTTGAAACGAGGGATTTTTATCCCCTCAGGGTCCCGGCGCTCCTGCACCCTCACCGCTTCACTCAGCCTCCTGAGTGCGTTGTGCTTGTGTCCTCTTCGAAGGGCTCGCTCAAGTACATCGAAGCTCTTTTTGTAGCTATCCTTGGTGGTGAGTTCTTCGCCCGGGTGGCGAAGGTGCATGCCATCGGTGAGGAGGGCAATGTGGTGCGGGAAACGTGCCCCATAAATCCCATACTGCCTTTCTGCAGTCCAACAGTACGGACTGTTTACCCCGTTGGGAGCGAGGGCGCCGTAGCCGGTGCCACCTGGGTAGTTCATCATAGCGCGCCGCCTTAGCATCGGCTCTCTACAGCAGGCAACAGCCATGCTGAGGGTGAGGTTGGGATCTTCCCTGAGCAGCCGGTTGATGGTGATAAGCTCGTGGAAGTCGTGGTTGCAGTTTGGAAAGAACGTATCCCCGATATCAAAGGGGACGACGCAGCTATCGCCAACCTGAAGGATGGTGTAACCCCAGGTATTCACCTGCACCGCCGCCACGGCACAGCTCCAGAAATACTCTGGATCAGTCAGCGGAAGGGCAAGGCTGTTATCGCGGTAGAACCGGTCCATTACCATCCGAATGTGCTTGCACGCTTGGTTAGCGGCATCCTGTAGGGTTGACCCGCTCTTGATTGCGGCTTCAAATCCCCTTCGAGCGGCAACGGCAGCCATGAGCCCACCTGAGATTCCTCTAGGGAGGATACTGTCTGACTCACTGCTAATGGATGATGCGCCATCAAAGACTGCGTAGCACCTGTGCTCAGGCATGAGGAGCACGATATCTTCACAGGGCTTTTCCGGGTTTCCCGGAGAGACGTACGAGAATGATTCAATGTGCATGTAACGTAACCATATTCTGACCTGATTAGGTCGGGGTTACCTTACCTGAAAAACCTCTTTTGGTCAATCAAGAGAGCCCCTACTTTGAGGATGTTCACAAGTCACGTAAAGTGTAACTAAGAAACAGCTAACACTACTCCTATGGGCTTACGCGATTGGCTAATGGTAGGAAAAATCATGAAGAAGGGGATTGATGTTGGGTTAGGAAAGAAAACCGAGGCCCAGATGGCCCAGGAAATTGAGGGGATCTTTACTGGAGAGGCATCTAGCCTGATGCCGGTACCACTCAATAACATGATCAAGACGGCCGCAAACATTCAGGAGAAAATTACCGCCATGCAGGCATCGCCGAGTAGTGGCGATGTTACCCACCTGAGAACCTACATGATGAGCTACTACGGCAACCTGATGAATGGGGGCGACCCGGCACCAGAGGCACTAGAGGCGGCGGCGATCAAGCTGATGCCTGAGTACAAAGAGCTGGTTGCTGGCTACCCAGCCCTCCACCAGGCGCTAGCTGCCCTGGAGATGCAGATTGAACAGTGCACCTTTGGCTACCAAATGGCGGACGGCACGATCTACGCGCCAGATGTGAACTGGACCTCAGAGCAGTGGGAGAGCATGCGCGAACAGTCAGTGGATCAAACGGCACGATGCTGGAAGGTGGAGGCGCCTGTTGCTCCTGTTGCCGAAGCGCCAGCCGCTGAACCAGCCACTCCAACAGAGCCTGCGGCCTAGGCTCTCCGCGGCTCGCGTAGGATCAGGTACTTTTTTGGGTTGCGCGGGTTAACCTTGATTTGGATACTATCGCCCACCTTAAAGTCCCTTGCTTGTTGGAGGGTGAATTCCAGGATTGCGGTGTAGCTTTTGCCGTCAGGACCAGTGTATGAAGTGGTGAAAACCTTGTTTTCCCTCCTGAAGAGAGGCCCTCTTGGGGCGATGGAGGTGATGACGGCAGTTGTCTCAAGTGAGCAGAGCAGGTAGCGGATGAGCAGGGGAATGCCAAAGAGTACAAAGTTGGCAAAGACTACGGTGTAGGCTACTGGCTGGGCTTGGAAGGGGGTGCCGGCGGCTTTAGCTTCGCTCTGAAAAAGCCAGACCAGGAGGAAGGAGAAGATGAAGAAAACCCAGAGAGATACGGTGTAGGTGCGAGGGTGCATCGTAAGGTAACTATACCTAGGCTTTGCCTACCTGGATAGTTCGACCGCCCATGCCCTCGGCAAAGTAGCTGTCGTGGGTAACGTAGATGATGGCGCCGGTGAATGCCTGGAGGGCTTCCTCAAGCTCTTCAATGGAGGGGAGATCGAGGTGGTTTGATGGCTCGTCCAAGATGAGGAGGTTGGGGTTGTTGGCAAGCATCTTTATCAGCTGCAGCCGTGCTTTCTGGCCACCTGAAAGCTGCCTTACCGGAAGCTCTAGGTCATTCACGGGGTTGAAGAGGTAGGTTGCCAAAATGGAGCGAACCTCATCAATGGGGATGCTGATGCCGGCCTCGTGGTAGCACTGGCTCACCGCATCTCCCAGCTTCATGTCTAGGTAGGTACTACTTATCTCCTGCTCGTAGAAGCCAATCCTCAGCTTTGGGCTGGCTTTTATCTCGCCCTTCTTGAGGGTTTCAGGCTTCTTGCCAGCGGCAGCCGCCATGATGGTGCTAATGAGGGTAGACTTTCCGGCACCATTCCTGCCCCTAAACTGTAGCCTTTCGCCATGCTTGATGGTGAAGTTGATCCGCTCTACCAGGTGGTGGGTGTAGCCCACGGCCACATCCTCAAGTTCCAAGAGCTGGAAGACGTGCGAGTCTGGCTTGGCCACCCGCACGGTGATGCCGCGCGCTTTGTACTTGTCATAGGATTCGGTTACCGTATCTGACAAACTCTCAACGGTGTCCTTATCAATCCAGAATGATGGCTTGGTGAGCGAGTCTTTCAGAGCGTCATGCTCTCCCTTCAGGCGTTCGTAGAGAATTTTGGGGCGATTATCGCTGGCGCCTCCCATCCGAGCCTTAGCCGTATTCATCTGGGTCTTCAGCACCTTCAGGCGCTTGAGGGTAGATTCGTACTGGCTAATCTGAGTTACGGTACTCGTACCGTTCTGCTTGATGTAGGAATCGTAGTTTCCCGAGTACATGAAGAGCTGCTTGTCTCGCAGTTCCAGGACGCTGTCTACCTCACGCAGGACATCTCTGTCGTGGCTGATGATGAGGGCGGCGGTGTTGAGCTTCTTGAGCCACGAGAGGAACTGCGCCTTGCCGTGGTAGTCAAGGTGGTTGGTAGGCTCGTCAAGGAGGAGGAGGTCTGCCTGAGAGAAGCTAATCTTTACTAGCTCAACAAAGCGCTTCTGGCCACCGGAGAGGCTTCCCATGGGGCGATAGGCGGCGTCCAAGTCAATCTCAAATCCTTCAAGCATCTGGACGATTTCTTCCTCTACGGTGTAGTAGTTCCGGTCTGTGAAGGTTTGGAGCGCCTCGGTGAAGGTGTGGATTTTATCGAGGTCATCTCCCATCTGATCCGGGTAGGTGTCCAGGACGTGCTTGAGGGTGTAGTAGTCGGGGATGTAGTCCAGGATGTAGTTGACGGGGGTGGTGGTGTCTACGTCGTGGTGCTCCTGGGCGGTGGCCACAATCCTCAGGCTCTTGGGGGTATCGATGGTGCCTACGTAGTCTGTATCGTCTCCCGTGAGGAGGTGGAAGAGGGTAGACTTGCCGGCGCCGTTCCGGCCGATGAGGGCAGTTTTCCGGTTTTCCTGCAGCATGAAGCTAGCTTCCTTGAGGAGAAGCTTTGAGCCCATGTACTTTTCGGAGATGGTGGCGGAGAGGAGCATTTGGCTACTATACCAGATTAGAAAGGGGTTGTCCTGTGTTGTTGGTGAAGTTTTTGCTAATCTATTCTTAACCGAACAAATTCTTACATGAAATCACTTCAAGATCTTCAGGATATGGTCGTTAAGCTTAGGGATGAGCGAGACTGGAAGCAATTCCATAACCCAAAGGACTTAGCCCTTACACTTACCCTTGAAGCCACAGAAGTTTTGGAGCATTTTCAGTGGAAAACAAACGAAGAGTCTTTTGATCACATAAAAAAGAACAAACAAAAAGTTGCACACGAACTTGCTGACGTACTATATTCTGTTTTGCTCATGGCAAATGATTTTGATATTGATCTTGCAGAATCTTTCCTAGAGAAAATTGAAGAAATTTCAAAAAAGTACCCTGTAGAGAAGTCAAGAGGAAATCATAAAAAATATACTGAGCTATGATTGTTTATCAAGCTACAAAGCAATCTTTCCATCACGATATTCTCACTCACAGAATTGAGAAGATTGTTGCTAATGAGTTACTAAAAAAGACTGGAAAGCATGTGGGAGATGCAGAGGTGAGGTCATGGAAAGAATCGCTTGGCTACATGAGCAATGTGCTTTTGGATAACGATATTCCAAACGATGTTGGTATTGCCATTGAGTACCACATACCTCAAACCACCAAACGGATCGACTTTATTCTCACTGGTCAGAATGAGCATAATATTGACCATGCAATTCTTGTTGAGTTAAAGCAATGGTCGTCGGCAAAGCTGAGCGACCGAGATGGTGTGGTGTATACGTATGTTGGCGGAGGAGAGCGTGATATGAGCCACCCCTCATATCAGGCATGGTCATATGCTGCACTCCTTGAAGGATTTAATGAAACGGTTTACCAGGAAAACGTCCAGCTTAAGCCTTGTGCGTATTTGCACAACTATGAAGAGGATGAGGTTATCCGTAGTGATTTCTATCAAGAGTACCTAGATAAGGCACCGGCGTTTCTTGCTGGTGATGACGAGACAGAGAAGTTGAGAGATTTTATAAAAAGATACGTAAAGCGCGGGGATGTCTCGAATATTATGTATCGCATTGAGTGCGGTAGGATCCGCCCTTCAAAAGCTCTTGTGGATAGCCTTGTATCAATGCTTGATGGAAATGATGAGTTTGTCCTTGTTGATGATCAAAAGACAGTATTTGAGGAAGCAAGATCACTAGTGCTTAATGCTTCAGATGATAATAAAAAAGTTCTCATTGTAGAGGGAGGGCCAGGAACAGGAAAAACACTTGTTGCTGTGAACCTTTTGGTAAAGGCCACAGCTGAAAACCTAGTTGCGCTTTATGTTACAAAAAACGCTGCGCCAAGAGCGGTCTATGAAAGCTTACTCACAAAGAGTCCCAGAAAAAGTGTATACACATCTCTTTTCTCTGGCTCAGGTGCCTTTACCCAATCAAAGGAAAATGAGTTTGATGTCTTGATTGTTGATGAGGCGCACAGACTCAATGAAAAGTCTGGAATGTATAAGAACCTAGGTGAAAACCAGGTGAAAGAAATTATTACTGCTGCAAAATGTTCAATCTTCTTTATTGATGAAGATCAGCGTGTGACGTGGGGAGATATTGGAACAAAAGAAGAAATCATCAAATGGGCAAGGCAATGTGGAGCTGAGGTTGTCGAGAAAAACCTTTCATCACAGTTTAGGTGTAATGGTTCTGATGGTTACCTTGCATGGCTTGATGATGTTCTCCAAGTTAGAGAAACGGCAAACTACACTCTTGAAGAAGGTCAGTATGATTTTCAAGTTTTTTCAGACCCAAACGAACTTCGTAGAGCGATTCAACTTAATAATGTTGATAGAAATAAATCTCGTTTAGTTGCTGGCTACTGTTGGGAATGGGCAACTAAGTCTGGAAAAGCTGAATATGATGTCGTGTTGCCTGAGTATGATTTCAAAATGAAATGGAACCTTGCCAGTGACGGTAGTCTCTGGATAGTAGGAAAGAATTCAGTTAATGAAGTTGGCTGCATTCATACCTGCCAAGGTCTTGAGTTAGATTATGTAGGGGTGATTATTGGCGATGACTTTGTTGTGAGAGATGGTGAGGTTGTCACAAATCCATCGGCTAGAGCACGTAGCGATAAATCACTTTCTGGATATGTGAAGGCCTCAAAGGATAGCCCAGAAGAATCATCTCAAAAAGCTGATCTTATTATTAAGAATACCTACCGCACGCTCATGACGCGTGGGATGAAGGGTTGCTACGTTTACTGCACTGATAAAGAAACTGAAGATTACTTTAGAGAACGTCTCACACAGGTAGCTCATCTTTCTGGAAGCGAGATTGAAGGATTTGAAGATGAATTGGAGATTGCATAACAATGAATGCGAAACCATTACTCATAGCTGGTAGCGTCTCCCTTCTATCTGTAGCAGCTTTTGCCGCAGGTATGGAATCTCCAGAGGTTGCAGAAAGGTTGGGTAGTTCTCCGCAGATTACTTCAACAATTCCAGCTACTAACACACCAAAAGCGACTTCTGCTCCAACGCCTAAACCCACTGAGAGTAGCAAAGCTACTACATCAAATTGTGATTCGAACTACAGTCCCTGTATTCCTAAGGTGAGTTATGACCTTGATTGTGGGGATATTGGAAAATTTGTGTACGTTATTGGTGTTGATGTACATGGATTTGACAGAGATGGGGATGGAGAAGGATGTGAGAGCTACAAATGAAATCCTTAAAATTCCAACCTCATCTAGCGCAGATGATTCGAGAGGGCAGAAAGACAACGACGTGGAGGCTCTTTGATGACAAGGATCTCCAAGTTGGTGATGAGATTGAGTTGGTAGAAAAGGGTCAGAATGCGCCCTTCGCCCACACAACAATTACAAAGATGGTCTATAAGACACTGGGCTCATTGCAAGATGAGGATTGGGTTGGGCATGAGAAATTTGCCTCAGAAGAAGAAATGTACGCAACATACCAAAATTACTACGGACCAAGTGTTGGTCCGGATATTGAAGTAAAGATTATCTGGTTTGGAACTATTGATTTGTGAGCAAGTCACTCAAGATTTTGCTACACTACCCATAACAACCCGTAACCATCAAGAGAGGTAGTCAGGGCTCCAGAGCCCGCCAAAAGCTACCCAGCAACTGAGAACCGTCGTGTTCCGCAGTGCTAGAATCTGGTCCCGCCATGGGAAGATGTGGCCTCGCGCAAACTAGAGCAACGGGCAAACACAGCGTACCTTGTGGGAAGAAAGGCGCGCTTTTTTGTATGTCGCACACGAAAGTCTTTACCTCGGAATCGGTCTGTTCCGGGCACCCTGACAAAATTTGTGATCAGGTGAGTGATGCTATCCTCGATGCAATTATCGCCCAAGATCCCTATGCAAGAGTGGCGGTGGAAACGGTGGTGGGGAAGAACCTCGTGGTGCTCGTGGGCGAGGTTACCGCAACCGCAACCGTAGACTACGAGGCAATTGCTCGCAGCGAGATACAGCGGCTTGGCTACACAGATCCGGCCCTTGGATTTTCGCACCAATCACCTATCACCGTTGCCATCCACTCGCAGTCTCCCGAGATTGCCAAAGGGGTTTCCAAGAAGGTGAAGGGGGCGGGAGACCAGGGGATGATGTTTGGCTACGCCTGCAACGAAACGCCAGAGCTGATGCCGTTCCCCATTAGCATCGCTCATGCGCTAACTAGAGCCATAGATGGGGTACGAGAGGACAAAACGATGCCGTACCTTCGCCCCGATGGGAAGAGTCAGGTAACCGTCTCGTACCATGATGGCAAGCCAGTTGGCGTTACCAAGGTTGTCTTGGCGGTACCTCACCACCCAGACACTACCCTCAAGCAGGTGGAGGCAGACCTCCTCAATCACGTGCTTACCCCGGTGCTTACCCGCTACGGCTTTGACGCAAAGGGCGTGAAACTCACGGTAAACGGCACCGGAGTGTGGCACCACGGCGGGCCAGCCTCGGATGCGGGGCTCACCGGAAGGAAGATTGTGGTTGACGGCTACGGAGGCTACGCCCGGGTGGGTGGGGGAGCCTTCAGCGGCAAAGACCCCTCAAAAGTAGACCGGTCCGGAGCCTACGCCGCTAGGTACATCGCCAAGAACATTGTGGCGGCGGGCCTGGCTACCCGTGCCGAGGTGGCGCTGGCGTACTGCATTGGGAAGCCTCAGCCGGTGATGAAAAACGTGGAAACATTTGGGACCGCGGTTGCCTCGGATGCGGAGATTGCTGCGTTTGTGGAGGGACTCTTGGATTGCTCGGTGGAGGGGATTATCACCGGCCTGGATTTGCGGAAACCGGTATTCCACCAGACTGCCGCCTACGGGCACTTTGGGCGGGAGGGGGTGAGTTGGGAGAGAGTTGCTGCTTAAGTACTCATTGACAAATAGGGGTATTTGTGCTAAAATCCCAGCGTTCTCAAATCAGGTAGCGCTCATTGTGAGTGACCAAAGTTGAGGTGGCTAGCATGACAAGTTTAGTAGAACCAATTGACGTCTCGTTGGTAAAAGACGACTTCCCCAACCTGAAGCTCGTAGAGCTTCCTGACTTTCCTGGGATCGTCTTCGTGAACTATGGTGAGGTTGTCACTTCGAAAGAGGTTACCAATACCATGATCACGATGAAGCTCCACTCTCCCGATTTGCCTGAGATGCTCATGCAGCAGGCCTTCGAGAGGAAGCCGCCGCTCCATGAACTGCCCGACTTCAACAGTGCTCCGGTTGTCCTCATTGCAAACCGAGTGCCAGGTCAGTATTGGTCGGTGAATGAGGAGTGGCTCAACATTGCTACTTGCGCTGAAGAGTTCCGCATTCACCTTTGGCTCGCTGACTCCGGCGATGAGTATGAGGGGAACTACTGGTTCCTGGCAGTGCCAAGTACAACTAGCTAGCTCCTCTCAGCAAATGTTTCGGCTCTCACCTTGTGTGAGGGCCATTTTTGTAGCTGTAATGGTTGACAAAAATGGATTTTTTCCCTACAGTCGCGGTACCTTTCGCCCCGCTCAATTGCCACTCGCACCGCCAACATTGCGGGGAGCGAAAGGTACTCGGTCATTAACATCATGCCTAGTGAAACTATCGGAACACACAAGAAAACGTTTGCGGCGCATACCGCTCGTTTGCTTGCAAGTGAACCCTTCTCCACCGGAGTTGGGTCCCTGCTCATAGTACTTCCTTCCATCATCTTACTAAGCCAGCGCTGTGCGCAGTGCCGAACAGCAAGTGTGGTGCAGGGACTGGTACTTCCTCTGGTGGGAATTGCATTTGGCTTGCTCATGCTTGCCAGTGCAGTTGCGCCAAAAGTGAGGTTGGTAATCTCGGTTGCAAATGCTTGTCTCGTACTAGCGGGCCTCATAAGCCCACTTGTGCTTGGCACCTTGCTCCTTGGGTACCACCCGTGCACGTACTGTATCATCGTCTGGTTTGGGGTTATCGCGCTTTTTGCGGGGATGCCTCTGGACGAAAGTCGTGCTAGCAAGCTGAGGTTGGTTTGGACCTGCTGCGCGGTTCTCACGCTCATTGTGTGGGGAGTGCCAGCTACTAACCTTGAGGCTAAGCGCCTCCTGATCGCGGCGGGACTCAGTACCACCGCCACAGAGAACGGACCAACGGTTGGAAGTGTCGCTCCAATGGAGCCATCACTTCCTAGTACAGTAACGGTTGTCTTCTGGACGCAGTGCCCATGTCCACTGCCCCAGCTGCAAGAAGCGCTCAGAGCGCTCAACCAAAAAGGTGTCGTGCCGGTAATCATTACTACCGTGCGCGTTCCCGAAATGAAGGCTTGGGCTCCCCGGAGCTCGGTACTCATAGTTGATGACAGCGTCTTCCAGCAATGGGGGGTGGATCGTCACCAGACACACGTGGTGGTTAGGATTGAGGGTGGCATTGTCGTCACCAGCAACCCTGCCAGCCAGGTCAAAAGTAAATGAAACGGTTACCATACCTGAGAACTAGGTTGGGATTCACGATGGTTGAGGTCATCGTGGTAATTCTGATCATCGCCGTTCTCGCTGCTATCATCTTTCCTGTTGTCAGTTCCACTAGGGAACAGGCACGGAAAACAGACACCTCAGCAAGGCTCCACCAGGTTGCACAGGCCATTTCACTCTACCAAGATGAAAATGACCAGAGCTTGCCACCTCGGTTGAGTAGCCTGTCCTTGAAGCCTGAAATGCTTCGTTGCTCCAAGAGTGGGTATACGTTCTACTACCCGTTGAACTACTCCTTCCTCCAGCGCTACGGCAATCGCAAGGAAATTGCTCCCGAGTTTGAGCCAAGTCAGAACGCTGCTGTTAAGGCGATGTTCTGGCACACCTTCAACTGTGGGATGGCAAACAAGAACTGTGATGTCAAAACGCACGTGGTGGATGGGGTAAATTACACGTACACCATTCCACGCATGACGGAAGATACACCAAGTACCTACAAGGTGCTCGGCGTGAGGCTGGATGGGAGCGTTGGCGAATTCCCGGTCCTCGAAGACTGGGAGAAAAACCACCTTGAAGAGGGTGGCGTAGGGAAAGACAAATGAAACGAATACACATGTTAGCTCTGGGTTGCATTTTTACCCTTGCAACCCTTGCATTCGCAGATGACGGTTCGTGCTGGAAACGAGCACGACCTATCTGCCCCGACGGTGTCTCAGACGAGAATGGTGCTCGATGTGGCGCGAAGTCCGTCATTGTAGTCAGTCCTGACGCAGAGCGCGCGTTGGACAAGTTCTGCAGCGGCCACTCTCGCAACTGCAGCAATAGCGGTAAATCGTGCAACCAGCGATGGCTGATGGACGCAATGTGGCGCAGGGTATCCTGCGTCAACCAGCAAACCGGCGCTAGCACCCCTCTTGGGTGGTGCTTAGACTACCAGATCAGCAACAAAGCCCTCAACGAGGACTGCTCTGGAAATCCCTGCCGAAAGAGTGTGGTGGAAGCTGAACCAGCTGAGCCACCCGCTGGTACCCAGTAACCTCGAATCCTCCTGTATCAACAGGGGGATTTTTTTGTGGGGGGTTTCTAGACCTCGCTGAAAAAAGCTTTACCACCCTCTAGTAGTTCCATTACCTCTCCAAACCCGGGGCATCGCTCATCTGTGGGGATTTCGCCCAACGTGCCCCAGAAGCACTCACCTAGGGCGGCTTCCTGGATGATTTCGCCGCTGTATTCAAGAGAAAACACGTGGGACTCCATGTGGTTGAGGAGTACGTCGCCCTCAAAGCTCCTAATAAAGATGGTACCGCGGTATTCTAGGTCTTCAGTGGCTGCCGTGATGCCGGTTTTCTCGTCAAGCTCCCTCACGGCTGCGGCGAAGATACTCTCGCCCAGGTGTACCTTGCCGTAGGGGAGGCTGACCTTCCCGAGGAATGGCTGCTTATTCCACCTGAAGAGCACGTACTGCCCCTCGGCGTTTTTCACAGAAAGCATGGTGGTGACTTTGGGCTGCTCGCGTTTCTCGCCGGTGGAAGTACTCATCGTTCCGACAAACCGCCTACCCTCGGTGCTGAGCGCGTAACCGCCATCAACCTTCTCCACGAGGCCTGCCGCCATGAGAGATTTCAGGTGGTAGGTGTGGAGGTTGCCGTCAACGTCGTCGGGCTGCAGCTCTGAGTACCTCAAATGAGCCGCCAGGGCGAGGCGACGAAGGATTTCACGTTGATTTAATGGAAGGTGTGACATACTCAGGCAAAACTGACTCAGTAACCGCTGCTTAATGGTGATAACCCAATCTGGCTAGAGTGTACCAGAAGGGTCACCCCTTCACAAAAGGTAGAAGACGATGGCTGAAACAGTGTTACGAAGCGCGGAACTTGCCGCAGAGATTTCCAAGGCACAGCAGGAGCTGGTAGCAATCCAGCGCACCTGCACTCACCCTTCCTGGGAGTTCTCCCGGGAGTGTCACATTGAGAGCGAGATGGCTCACGCGGTAGTCAGGTGTAAGACGTGCCGGAAGGAGGAAACGCGAGACTTCTTCCACAACTGCCCGGTCTGCCAGACGGCGCTAGAGCTTGCAGGCTGGAACGACGAGCACAGCCGGATGCACGCCTACTACCAGTTCACCTGCCCATCCTGCAAATTCACCACTACCCAGCGGGTGGTGGACTACTAATCCCAGAGCTACCCTTCGTGAGGGTGGCTTTTTTCTTACCTAACCATTTCTAAAAGGCTCTTCTCCAACCTAGTTGCCCCAAGCCAGTTGTTCTCAACGGTGAAGGTTTGGAATGTCTTGTCTAGGCCACTGATGATTGCCAGCCCCACAAGAATGAGGAGCACGGCGAGGCTTTTCCTAAACCACCCATTTGGGTTGGCCGTCCAGGCGAGTTTCTTGGTGAGATTTCTTCCAGCAAGTGAAATCGCCAACAATGCTGAAGCGAGCCCCAGCGCATAGAAACAAATGTAGATGAAACCGAGGGCGAAGTTTGAAGGTAGCACCGTTGCTAGCACCAACCCGTACACCGGGCTGCAGCTTGAGAACACTGGCCCCAGCGAGGCGCCGGTGAGTACCTGTCCAAGCACCCCCGTGCGGTGGGAGGCATTCTCAAGGAGCTTGTTGCTCTGGGATTCAAGGCCAAGCTTGAGGGCAATACTGGTCCAGAGGTTAGGGAAGAGCATGCTCAATCCAAGGATCAGGACGATACCCCCAGAGATGGTTAGCCAGACCTGCAGATCAACACCAATCAGCGAGGTTGAGGCCTTGAGGATGAGGGTGAAGACGGTAACTGATACGGCGAGGCTGAGCGCAATGACGTACGGTTTGCGCGGGTCTTCTCGCTCCCCGGGAGCTACCGAGGTGCCCACAATCACCGGCAAGAGCGGCAGGACGCAGGGTGCGAGGGAGGTGAGAACTCCAGCCAGGAACGAGGTTACCAGGAGCAACATTGCGGTTGCTGGCGGCTAGTTAGTCTGGGTGGTGAGCTCGGCGTAGCTGGTGGAGCCGCTCCACTTCTTGATCAGGTTGCCACTTGCGTCCACCTGGACGAAGGTGTGCTGGTAGGTGACACCGTACTTTTTCTTGAGCTCGGTGGCGCTGTCGTAGTCAACTTTGAGGAGGGTGAGGCCGCCTGGTGGAGTGTTGGCATTGAAGGCAATGTTTGCCTCTTTGCAGGTTGGGCACCACGGGGCACTGAAGAAGAGGACAACGTCGCTGGTTGAGGCATTTGCTAGTTTTGCGGAGTCGTAGTCTGTAAAGATGCCGGCAGCCTTAGGGGAGGACTCAGTGGTAGCACTTGGGGTGGTAGTTGGGGAAGCGGTGGTGCTAGCAACCTTGGTATCTGTGGTTTTTTTGCTGGTAGCGATAACGTAGCCGCCGCCAACGATAAGGAGGATGGCAATGGCGCCAAGGGTGATTTTTGAGTTCACAATTGCGTTTACGAGTAGAGCCCCAGTGTAGCAGAAAGACCGGCATTGGCGGTCGGTCGAAACCCTATACAAAAAACCCACCGGGATGGTGGGTCAGGCAAACTGGAGAACGGGCTGCTGTGATACGGCTGGCCAAATCTCCTTACAGACTGCCACGACGGCGCACATCGCGATGATGTGGGCGAGTGCTTGCTCGGGCGTATCGGTGTTGTGGTCGGTGAGCTGGAAAGGTCCGGTGCGCGGTTTTTGCGCTCCGGCAATTGAGAGTTCGCTCCCAACCGGGTGCATCATCTGAAGGATGACCCCTTCTGATCCTTGCCATACGGTTCCGTACTGACCGGGCATCTCCCGATTGAGGTGCTCCTCCCAGTACGTCCTCACAACCTCGTTCACCGGCTCAAGTACCGCACCATGGCGCTTATCCAGCAGCTCCCAAACCGGTGGACTGAAAGAGGCTTGTATAATGTAGCCCCTACTTGGTAGCTCGCAGTTGAGGGCGAGCGCCGGTTTCGTGAGTGTTTGAAGGTGCGCAAGTGGCAGATGACCGTCATGAGCATCTTGGTAGGCGTGGTCGAAGACTCGACGGAGCTTACTGTAGCTCTTGAGGCAGTCGTCTATCTGATTAGGCTTCCAATGGAGCGAAATCCAGTCAGGGTGAGCGTCGGGGCCGTTAGGCATCCAGAAGCAGTAGTTGCTGCCGGTGGATGAACCGCGGGCGAAGTCAACGTTTGACCATTCGCTGAGGTGCTGGTTTCCCAGTTCCTCAACCATCGCTGCTGCGTACACTCGTGGTATACGTGTCAGGATGTTACATCGGCCAAACGGTGAGAGAAGAGAATGCATCAGCTTTGGCTGGCTGCAAGGAGATGATGTCATCGTGTACTACCCTCCTCACTCACGCTACCAAGTTGTTTTGGGGGCGTCTAGGTTGCACACTATCCACCCCGTAACTCCTACCCACACGTGCCGTTTCGGGGTATAGTGCAACAGCATGCAAATCCTTCGTACCATCACCCGTCGGCCTAGCCGTTCCATCCTCACTGCCCTCGGCATTGCCATTGGTATCTTCGCCCTGGTAGTGGTTGGTGCACTTGCTGAGAGGGTGCAACAGATTGTCGGTGGAGGAGTCTCCTACTACGGCACCAGGATTATCGTCCAGGATGCCGCAAACGATGGAAACTTCTTCAGGCTCACCAACCCCGTCAACCTAGACCGGCTTGAGCCGGTGCGCGCCCTAGATGGTGTTGAGGCCGCTTTCCCGGAAGTCACCATGCTCTACTCGGATGCTAAACGGGGCGAAAACTCCTTCGGTCAACCTCCCTTCATTATTGGGAGAGACCCAGAAGCTAACCAGAAAGACCCACAACCACTAAAAGTAAGGGCGGGACGAGGCCTCCAAAAAGGTGAGCGCTCAGTGGCGGTACTAGGGGAAGACCTCCAGAAGCAGCTTGGCGCCAAGGTGGGCGAGAGCATCATCGCTAACGGTGCAACCTTCACCGTCATCGGGGTGTACGACAAGAACTTCACCATCAACGACACCGCAGCCGTAGTTCCTCTCCTGGACGCTCAGCTCCTCACCCGCACTCCCATTACCAGCACCGGTGAGGTGAGCAAGCTTGGGGTAACTGAGGCTGCTTCCCAGATTGTGGTTTTCTCTAAACCAGGAGTTGATCCCCAGGTTCTCACCAAACAGATTACTGCAGGCGTTACTGGCGTGAAGGCGCTGGATCCTGAATCGTTCAAGCGTCAGGTTGCTAACAGTACCCGCCTTTTCAATACCGTGGTTTTTGGCGCTGCCCTCATCGCCCTGCTCATTGGGAGCCTCTCTGTGGTGAACACCATGGTCATGGCGGTGGCAGAGAGAACCCGCGAGATTGGGATTAGGAAGGCCATTGGTGCCACAGACGGCAGGATCCTTAGAGACTTCATTGGTGAAGCAGCGGTAATCGGTCTCCTTGGGGGACTACTGGGTATTTTCTTTGGTGAGCTCTTGGTGCTCTTCATCAACCGCTACACCGCCAGCAACGGCAGCGTCCTGTTCCAGGTGAGTCCGCGCTTACTCCTTGGCGCCTACTCATTCTCAGTGCTCCTTGCGGTAGTTGCTGGGCTCTGGCCGGCTTTCAAGGCCTCGCGCATGCAGCCAATTGATGCCCTAAACCGGGAGCGCTAGTGAAGAGTATCATCGCCCACAACCTGAAGAAGTACTACAACTCCGGCAAGCCAAATGAGGTGCGCGCCCTCCACAACGTCAGCTTAGAGGTAGGCGAAGGTGACTTGGTGGCAATTATCGGCCCATCTGGTTCCGGGAAATCCACCCTCATGCACATCTTGGGAATCTTGGATCAGCCCCAGTCAGGCACCCTCACCGTGAGGGGAACTGAGGTTGCCAAGGTGCCTCGCAAAGCCCTCCCACGGATGCGCGCAAAAGAGATTGGCTTCATCTTCCAGGGCTTCAACCTCCTCCCAACCCAAACCGCCCTCGAGAACGTAACCGAGGCCGCCCACTACGGTGGCATGTCAGGACGAAAAGCTCGTGAGGCTGCCACCGAGGTACTTACCCAAGTAGGATTGGCTGACAGGCTGGATAACTTCCCCAACCAGCTCTCAGGTGGACAGCAGCAGCGCGTGGCAATTGCTCGGGCTCTGGTGAACAATCCGGCTATTATCCTTGGGGACGAACCCACCGGCGAGCTTGATAGTGGCAACGCCGACGCCATCATTGACCTCCTCATCAAGTTGAATAAAGAGCGAAAGCAAACCATCATCATCGTTACCCACAACCGCGAGATTGCCGAGCGGTGTCGCACCATTGTCACCATGCGCGATGGGGAAATTGCCAGTATCACCACCAAAAACCATGATTAAACCAAAGCTCAGCACCGGAAACCGCGCGGGGGACTGGTTCCTCCTCGTCATCTTCCTCCTTGTTGCAGGCGTGGGAGTGCTCACCACCAGCTTCTTGGTGAAGTTTGATAGTGGCAAAACTAACCTCATTTCTACGGAGGTACCGGTGCAAACAGAAGCTCCTCGTAGTGTGGTAATCATGGGCGACAGCCTCGCCCAGGGGGTAGGTGCAACTGGTTCAGAAAACACCCTTGCCGCCCAGATTTTCACAGCTCGCTCCTCAAACCTACCTGGGGCAACTCTCTGGAACTTTGGCTTGGCGGGAGCTACCATCTCAAACGTTGTAACTGACCAACTCCAGAGGTTGAAAGAGGTGAAGCCTGTTGAAATCTACCTGGTCATTGGCGCAAACGACGTCACCAAACAGACCAACCCTGACGCTTTCGTAGAATCCTACCGCAGCGTCCTGTCAGCACTCACCAAAACCGGAGCGAAGGTAATTGTGGTGACCATCCCAAAACTTTCAGCTACTCCTGCAGTGCCTGAAGCTCAGAAAGCTGCAGCCGATGCACGCACCAAGCTGCTCAACGAGAAGATCCTTTTCGCTGTTAGAGAGTACCCAAACAGTGTGCGGGTAGTGGACGGGTATGGCTTCAGTGAGCGCGAACTGCAACCCGGATCAAACCTACTATCAGACGATCAGTTTCACCCCAACAACGAGGGGTACGCAAAGTTTGCGGCAGAGATAGTCAAATAAAAAAGCACCCGGAATGGGTGCTTGGAATGCCTAGCGATTTGCGAGAACCAGGACTGGTGGCTCTCGGTGGAGCGTCTGCGTCACGTTGGTACTTCCCGTTCGAGATCGTCCTGTGTAGGAGACGGTCTCTATTTGGGTACCTGTCGTGTACCTCACCCCGCGACCAAAGCAGGCTTCGGTCACGGCAGTCATGCTGAAAAACGCATCGCCGGGGACGAGGTCATCCATGGTGTAGACCTTGGTGGGGTCAATCTTGCTGGCAATGAGCTCAGCCCGATCTTCCTCACCCTCAGCATCATTGCTGAACCACGGTCGCATCTCCATGTACCCATCGGCACACTTGAGGACGGCAGCGGCAATGACACCCTCGGGGCTCCCACCAATACCGGCGTAGATATCTACGTTATGGTAGTCTTCCTGGATTCGCACCGCCGAGGCAACATCACCTGATTGGATGGGATGGGGGAGTGCTCCGGCTTGCCGGATTGCTTCCATCACATACTCGTTACGTGGCCTCCCCGTGAGGAATTCCACGGCCACCCTTCGCCCCAGCACTTCACGAGCAAAGGTGAGGAAGGTGGCAAGGTTTTGGTCTAGGAGTGGCACACCCTTCACGAGAGGCTTTCCTTCGAGCGCAAAGCATTTCGTAGAGTTGCAGAACTCCCACCAAGCTGTCGCCAGCTGGGAGGAGATCATGATCTTCTCGGCGTAACCTTCCGGTGCTCCCCAGAGGCCACTCTTGTGGTCTCCTTGTTGCCTAACCGACCCGGCCAAGACCGAGATTGCTCCCGGGGTATTGTCGGCGGCGGCGGAGGTGCCGTCTAGTGGGTCGGCTGCCAGCTCGATGTAGTACTCGCCACCACCAAGGTCGTAGCTTGGCTTGATCTCCATGCCGGGGAAGATGCCCGAGGCTCCGTCCTTCTTGCCTTCACCGATTACGCAGGTAATGGGAACGGGGGTTACTTCGCGTAGTTTCTCCAGCTGGGTGCGTGTAGCTACATCGTCGAGGAGAAACTTGTCTCCACCTCCAATGCCCAGCAAGCACTGCATCGCACCATGCTGGGTTGCGGCTTGAAGCGCGCTTTGACCATATTTTTCAATGGTACCAATAGGAATCGTGTTCATGTTGTTATCGACCGCCTTCTCCCGAGAGAGAACGTGTATGGAGTGTAGCAAAAATGGCTCCTGAAGTCACCTAGCGCGTACTGCAAGTATAAGAAAACCCACCGGTGAGGGTGGGTTGAAGAGGAGGTGGGGCTACGTTTTGCTGAGTTCTGCTTTCAGCTTGTCGTGCCTGTTCCCGATAACGGTGAAGATGACGATAACTACAATGAGCTGAGAGCTAAACGTGTCGAGGAGAAGTGTGAGCGAAGTAGCTCGTGCCATCCAGAGGTACGTTCCAACGAGGGCAAACGCTGTCCACCATGCGGCACTCCATGTCCACAGGTACCTACTTGACCCCCAGAGGAGGAAAAACAGCATGCCGTTTGTGGCAAGAACCAAGCCAAGTTGCATGCTTGCTACTTGATCCATGGGTTTGCTGAAGGTAGCTATCCCGTAGAAAACGGCACAGCACAGCGTAAAGATGAGAATGAGGACAAGAAAGGGAGATCTCAAGATTCTAACCTGCTGCACGAGTCATTTCTGACCCTCTGCAGCAACAGCTCCTTCTACCACAATTACCACAAAATAGCAAGATGTAGAGCCGTTTGTGAGTATGAAAAAGCACCCGGGTGGGGTGCTTGAGAAGCCTCACATTCGGAAGCCAAGGCCGGTGTAGAGCGTGATAGCTGCGATGATGAGGCAGAGGGCGGCTAGCCCAGAACAGATAGGGATGGCGTAGTCCTTCGTGAAGCACGAATCGTCTGCTCTCGGGCCCTTGGCAGCGACGGCACGCTTCATGAGGAACGCGATGATGGTGAGGACAGCGGCTGCGATGGCGCAGTACTGTGAGTAAACCAACTGCTCGTGATTCATGTTCTAACCTGCCCAGGAAGATACCAGATTGGGGTTGCGCTTTCAATATACGCTGACGCGCCAGTGCTTTTGGCGTAGCATGGGGGTATGGAACGAAGTACCCGTGTAGTTGCAATTGTCGTGGTGAGCCTCGGCCTCATTACCACACTTGTTGTTGCGGTGAAGGGGCGAAACAGCGATCCGGTTTCGGCTGAGGTTGCGCTAGCTACACCCACCCCCACGTTCACTCCAACCCCAAGTCCTTCGCCTACCCCACCGGTGAGCACCAAGTCCGCCACCCTCCTCTTTGGTGGCGATGTGATGCTGGGGCGAACGGTTGAGCAGCGAATGGATGCGCGCGGGGCAACCTGGCCTTTCAGTAGTATCGCCTCAACTATGAAGGCCTCAGACTACACGGTGGTAAACCTTGAATCACCATTCAAGGAAGATCACGCTACCACCCCTATCAACTCTCTCGTCTTGCGGGGTGATCCAAAAGGTATCGCTGGGCTCACGCTTGCTGGAATTGACCTGGTGAGCCTCGCCAACAATCACATCACCGACATGGGGAAGGTAGGTTTGGCTGAAACTGAGACTATCCTGGGTGACGCGAAGATCTCGCACACCGGAGCTGGGAGCAGCAAGGCCGCGGCAGAGGTACCTGTGATTGCCGATATCAAAGGGTTAAAGGTGGGGTTTATCAGTGCCGCCTATGGGGTGAACTTTGGTAGTCCCGGCGTCTACTACAACACGGCGACAGCTGCGTGGGTAACCGAGCAGGTTGCAGCGCTACGACAAAAGACGGATGCGGTTGTTTTCCTCTGCCACTGTGGTACTGAGTATGCGGCAGGCGCCAACGCCATGCAAAAGGAGGTCTCACACGCCGCCATTGATGCAGGTGCTAGCCTCGTTATTGGCCACCACCCTCACGTACCTCAGCCGGTTGAGGCCTACAAGAACGGGTTGATTATCTACAGCCTTGGAAACTTGGTCTTCGATCAGCTCCAGAGTGGGAACCGTAACGTTTCGGCTCTTGCAGAAGTGAAGCTCACGGGTGCAAACGTGGTGAGCCTCAAGCTCGTGCCATACCAAATCTTTGAGTACGGGCAGCCTCGCCTCACCACCGATACGGCAGCTAAAGATGCCGTCTGGAAACTCTTCAACCTACCTGGTGGCGTCTGGTCACCTACAACGTAACACCATCACATGCCCTCAAAAGCTGCAATTTGGATTGGTCTGACCATTGGTTCTTGGATGGGTGCCTACATCCCAACCTTCTTTGGCGCTGATATGCTCTCAGGCTGGTCTATTGTGTTCTCAGCTCTAGGAGCTTTTGCTGGAATGTACGTAGGCTACAAGCTCTCTGAAGGTTACTTTTAACTATCTTTTGGGTTACCGCCTGAAGTACCATAGGAGTACTACTAGCTGTAACCTGCATGCCAAAAACTATTATTGAACTGCGAGACGTCAGTAAGACGTACAAGCTGGGTGACGAGGTGGTGAATGCCCTCGATCACGTGGATTTTGAGGTTGAGGAGGGGGCTTTCATCGCAATCATGGGACCATCTGGCTCGGGTAAGTCTACCCTCGCCAACATTATTGGAGGATTAGACGCTCCAAGTGGTGGGAGTGTAATTGTTGATGGAGAAGATCTCTCCAAGGTGAGTGATGTCACACTCTCGGGCTACCGCAACAAGCACATTGGGTTCGTCTTCCAGTCATTCAACCTGCAGCCAAACTACACAGCGCTTGAGAACGTGATGCTCCCACTGGTTCTTGGAAAGATGGGAACTAAGGAGCGAAGCCAGCGCGCAGAAGCCTGTCTCAAGACAGTGGGACTAGAATCTCGGATGCGCCACGTGCCAACTCAGCTCTCTGGTGGGCAGCGTCAGCGTGTGGCAATTGCCAGGGCTCTCGCCAACAGCCCAAAGATTATCATCGCCGATGAGCCAACGGGGAACCTGGACTCGCAGAAAGGTGAGGAGATTATGGGAGTCCTCAAAGATCTCAACAAGCAGGGGATTACCCTCATCATCATCACCCACGATCCAAACGTCGCTAAGCACGCCCACCGGGTGCTCTCAATTACCGACGGCAAAATTCACGAACACCGATGAAACTCCTAGACTACTTCCGCTTCGGCCTCAAGAACATTTGGCGCCAGAAAGCCCGAACCATTTTGACTATTTTCGCCATCATGATTGGTGCAACCTCGGTGGTTGCCATGCTTACCATTGTTGTAACTGCCAAGGCTTTGATTGTGGGGCAAATCCAGAGTGCAGGAGCCCTCACGCTCATTAGTATCTCGTCTAACACCGACATGCGAAGTGACGATCCTTTCAACACCTACGGGGGGAGCGATACCGGTGTGAAACTCCTAGATGAAACGGTGACCGAAATAAAGCAGATTCCCCACGTCAAATCGGCAGAGCCAATTTTGGGTGCTTGGCAGCTTCGCACCGCAAACATAGCTGGCAGCGAGAAGAAGGTTACCTTTGACCAGATTAGTGGAATCAACCCGGTACCTCAGAACGAGAAAGAGATGGCAGCGGGGAGAAACTTCACCAGTGCCGATACGAAGAGCGTGATTATTGGTGGAAGGTACCTTGAGAGCTTGGGGTACAAGGGTGATCCTTCAGGTATTATCGGCAAAACTCTGGTGTTCCAGGTAAAAGGGTATACCGGCGAGGGGGCAGAGCCGCCAAAGCCAACCATGAGCGCGGATGGAAAGATGGGTGGGAATGATAAAGATAGCCAAGAGAAGGTGGTTACTCTTGAGGGAAAGGTGGTGGGGGTAATGGCATCATCGCTCTACGACAACCAGGTGTTCGTCCCAATGTCCTGGGCACGCCAGCTTCAGGTGAACAAGCGCTGGGAGTTCAAACAGGCGGCAAACCAAAATCAGAACCAAAACCAGAAGCAGGGACCAAGCCAGCCTTCTGGCGAGTTTGTTCTGGTTTCTGAGGATAACTTCCCGAGGATGGGGTACTCAGCTATCCAGGCCTACGCTGACGACACCACACAGGTTGCGGGTATCGCAGAAAAGGTGAAGGAGAAGAAGCTTGGAGCCGCAACGGCACAGGAGATGATCGACCAAATCCAGAAGATGCTCAACCTCCTCGGGCTTGCACTCGGTGCTGTTGGCGCCATTTCGCTCAGTGTGGCAGCAATTGGGGTGATCAACACCATGGTGATGGCTACGCTTGAGCGAACCCGCGAGATCGGCGTACTCCGCGCCTGTGGTGCAACCAGGTCTACGATTAGACGACTCTTCACCTTTGAGGCCTCGATGCTTGGGTTCTGGGGAGGGGTGTTTGGGGTGGGAGTAGCCTACGCGGTGGTGATGCTGGCGCGTATCTTTGGGACCAGTATCCTAGCTGAACAGGGATTGCAGGCTAGCCTCATTCAAATTCCAATCTGGCTTGCCCTCGCTACCATTGGGGTTACCACGGTGATTGGCACCCTCGCTGGCCTCCTGCCAGCCATCAGGGCTTCCAGGATGAACCCAGTAGAGGCGCTGCGGTACGAATAGCTAGCTGGCGGGGAAGTTTTCTTGTAGTTTCGCCGCAAGCTCACGGGGCGAAGTGGTGTAGAACCGTAGCTCTTGGATTGAGATCCCACCTCTGACGGTGAGCTTGAGACAGGCTGGTTCACTGAGGTCGTACTTGATCCGGTGGAGGTTGGTGCCATTACCCTTAATGGACCTAATAAACCCGAGCGAAATCTTGCTCACCTCGGGGAGGGAGTTTGCTTTTTTCACAATACCCTCGGCCGCACTAATGAGGGTGCTGTGGGATGTACTGAACTTTCCGCCGCTGTAGCTACCCATTGGCGAGAGCTTGTTTTTGGGTGTGTGTGAGCTTCCGTAGGACGTACTCGCGCTGCTGGGCGCTCGACCTGTCAGGATGCGGTTCTTGGTAGGCCAGCTGTACTGGCCTGCGAGCTTTGGTGTAGGCTGCACCCTTTTGCGAGGTATTGTGTTCGGCAAGCCTTCGCTCCATGTCAGTGGTAACACCGGTGTAAAAGGTGCCATCTGAACAGCGGAGGAGGTAGACGATATAGTTCACCTAGAGGGCAGCGTCTAGGAGACTGAGAGCTTGCTTGGGTAGCCCAAGGCTGGACATGTGGAAGGCGCCGTGTCCGCCGTTAAGATCAGTAACCGTACCAACTACATTAGCACCATGTGAGGTAAGGAAGGTTGAGGTTTCGGCCATTCCGGGGCAGCCGTCTCGGTCTGGGTTATCATCCTTACCACCACAGGCGAGCACCCAAGGGATGTTCTTGAAGGCAGCGGTGATCTCGGCGTCTGTGGGAGTCTTCGAAGCGAGAGGAAAGTCTGACTGGTACTTTCCTGCATTTGAGATGACCGCGTCAAACACCGGGGCTCCTTTCAGGTGGTCTTGGAAAATGACCGCGTAGGTGTTGGCACTCCCACGTGAGAAGCCGTGGAGGATTACCGTATCGCCAGATTTGTAGCCTTGCTGATTGAGGAAGGCTCTAGCCTGCATCACCACATCTGAAGGCTGGTAGTAGTTGGTGGTTTTTTCGCCACCACCATCCCACCAGTTGAACTCAGCGAGGGCAAAATCTCCTGACAGGTGGTTTTTCCACGCAACGTAGCCATCATCTGCGGTGGTGCCGTGACCAGGGAGCGAGATGATGATCTTCTTGGTGGTTTTGTTGTTCTGCCCAGCTGGTGCACCGTAGATGAAATAGGTTTTGCTATCGGCGCTGGTTACCTTTGTAGGGCTTGTGAGGGTATTAGCAGAGTCAGCGGCTTTGGTTGGCGTAGGAGTTGGACTTGGAGTAGGTGTTGGTGTGGGCGAAGGAGAAGCCTTGGCGGAAGGTGTTGAAGTAGCGGTTGGGGTGGGGGTGACTTCAGAAACTGCTTTTGGTGATCTCACCAGGAAGTAGGCTGCCGTTGCGAGAACTGCAACAATTGCAACGGCAATAGCGGCGGCACGGAGGGGTTGCGGGTGTGGTTCCATGGGTGTGTTGGTACTGATAAGTCTATTCTATGCCCGAACATTGTCTGTCACAACTGTTACTTGTGGCATCTCTAGAGAAAACCTAGACTAAACGTATGCAGTATGTAGCCCTCCTTCGCGGTATCAATGTTGGTGGCAACGCAAAGGTCTCCATGGCGCTCTTGAAGCAAACCTTTGAGAGGGTTGGCTTTACCGATGTCAAAACCTACATCAACTCAGGGAATGTCATCTTTTCATCTCCTGAAAGTGCTGCAAGTGAAATGTGTGAAACTATTGAATCAGCCATCGCTTCAGATTTTGGTTTCAAGGTACCTGTGGTTGTGAGGAGCGTTACTTCGCTCCAAGAGATTGTCACTAAAACTCCAGAAACGTGGCAGAACAACAGTGAGATGAAAACCGATGTGATGTTCCTCTGGGAGGCAGTTGATGCACCGGCAGTCTTGGAACAGCTGAGAATATCTCCTGGTATGGATGAGGTGGTGTACCTGCCTGGTGCCGTGGTTTGGCGGGTGAACCGAGAACACCAGAGTAAGAGCGGGATGCTGGATATTGTAGGAACCAAGCTTTACAAACAGATGACGGTGAGGAACATCAATACGGTGAGGAAGCTTGTTGAGCTGATGGCGTAGCACCTACCTTTTTGAGGTGGTTTCTGCTATAAGGAACCCATGGCTTTCACAGGAGGACCTTTACTTATTGCAGAACCATGGTGCCTCACTCTGAAAGGAGAGTGGCAAGCATGGCAGGAAACATTACCGGGAGACATTTCCCGGGTACACAGCATGGCGCCCATGCTCGCTACGGCGAGTGAAGCGCTACAGCACTGGAACACGCCAGATAACGTGCAGTTCAGGGCAATTGTCTTTGAGTGCATGCGCGCGTTCAGCTTCGACAACTATGAAGAAGCAATACTCGCCACCGACGGCACCCACTGGCCGATCTGGGAGATTGGCATGGATACCTGGCTTGGGAAGCGGATGGCATCAACCATCTTTGCTCTCCGACAGGTTAGGAAAATGCTCACTGCCGGGAAACTAGTACAGCCTCTCGAAGAAGATGAAGTAGCCGCAGAGGTGCTCACCCTAGAGCAGGGAGTGCGAGATGACTACGCCAGCTTGCTTGGAGAAGACTACCGCGATAGCCGCAACCTTCCCACACTGCTCAATGGCATCATTGAGGTGTGCGAAGCTTCCATGCTTCCCTGCAGTGTGAAGTACATGCACCTGCTCCTCGGTCAGGTGAGGCAGCACAGCAAGTGGGGCAAATCAACGCTTGAGGATCATGCGTACGTACCAGCGGGTACCTTCGCCAAGCTTTTCCACCCGCTCAACCTTGAGCGTTGGGATAGGGGTGAGGAAGGCTTTGACCTCGCCGATAGATTTATCTACGGCGTGGTAGAGCGAACCCTTGAGGGCGCTGGAAAGCACCTCGTGGAGTGCCACAGGGTTGTGTCGGAAATGGCTGATGACGACTATCCCTTCTGCTCAGCAGTTGTGGTGAGGGAAGCACTTGCTGAAGTGCTCTCTCCCAAGTTCAGATGATTCTCAAACCACCTTCACCGAGGGTGGTTTTTTCTTACGGCCTCAATGTGCCGGCGAATACCTGCCAAGCCAAGAGTGACTTCGCTACTAAGCTCAAGATGATGTACGCGCGCTCACCGTAGAGGTAGTCCTTCCACTTGCCAACCTTCTTGTACTGGAGCCACATGTTGATAGCGAAGGTGTTAAAGAAGATGAAGATTGAGACAAAGATCCAGTAGACAAAGGTAGGGGCACTACTGCCGTTAGCCGATCCTGTCCAGAGGTAGAGGGCAACCACCACCCATGGAAGGGCACCGAGAATGCAGCCAATCCAGTACGAGAGCCAGTCGGTGGTCTTGGTGGTCTGGTTGTGTACCTCCATCACGAGACCCATGAGGTTCATACCTGCGGTGAGGCCAAATATCATGATAAGGCTGCTCACATCGTAGATGCCTACCAGGAGCGAGATAGCCACCATCATCACACTTGCCGACAGGGAGTACTCAAACCAGCGCGCCTTGTTCATCCCTTTTGCAAGGTTTGCCTCGTAGGTTTTGCGGTAAGTTGTTGCAATCACCAGGTGGAAGATTGCTGACAAGCAGAAGAAACCTGCAATGAGGGTTGGGAGTGACAGGTTGAAGGCAGCTGCTGTAGCGGGCTCAAGCGTCTGGCTACTCGGGTTGAACTTCAGGAAGCTGTTGGTGAGGGGGAGCGAAAAACTCTTACTGAGGGCAATGACTGCCAAGCCTTGGAGGGCGTGGAGCAAGCTCATCACCAAGTTGAAGTTCTTGAGTTTAGTAAACTTATCCATCTGGTTTGTTATGGGTTGCTACATCTAGTCTATGCTGACCGCCCAAGAATATCTATACTTTGGCGTATGAAGCGTCGCAGCTACCTCCGCGTCATCCTGCCAGTTGTCGGCATAGTGAGTCTCCTTGTAGTTGGCTTTGTGGCAGGGAGGTACCTACCCACAAACCTAGTTACACAGAGTGGCCTTACCTGCCAGCGTGAAGCGGGGTATGATCTGATCAATCCTCTCCTCTTTTGTGATCCTGTAGCTGAGGCTGATGCAAAGCGTTTTGCGAAGCTGAGTACAGAACTCTCAACCTACATTTCAGAGCAGGTTGAGAAGAAAGATGTTGATCAAGTTTCAGTCTTTGTGAGAGATATTACCCAACGTGAGGAGTTTGGGATTGGCTCTGATCAGAAGTACTTTCCGGCAAGTCTCGGTAAGCTTCCGGTAATGGTTGCGGTGTACAAGCAAGCAGAGCGTGATCCTGCATTCCTCAATAGTATCGCCAAGGTAGAACCGACAGACTACAACACTGGGGTTGAGATCCTTCCTTCTGATCCTGTTGCCCCAGGCAGCTCACATACCGTCAAAACACTCCTTGAAAGTATGATTAAACAGTCGGACAATAACGCTTTCTACGCGCTTGCAAGGGTGATTAGCGAAGATGATTACTATGGTCTCTTCAGTACCCTAAAGCTACCGTTATCAGATGACAGGAATGCACTAGCTGACATTATTTCGTCACGTGAAGTTTTCAACTACTTCAGGGTGCTCTACAATGCCACGTACCTTGAGCGAAGGTTTTCAAAGGAGGCTCTCAGTATGCTCACCGAAACCAACTACAAGCAGGGTCTTGTCGCAACCATACCTGGTGAGGTGAAGGTATCTCACAAGTTTGCCGTCCATACCCTCAAGCAGGATGAGAAGCTGGTTCAACGTCAGCTCCACGACTGCGGTATCGTGTATAAAGGGGACCACCCCTACTTCATATGTGTCATGACGAAGAGTAGTGGGGAGCTTACAGCTGCCGAGGGGGTGATCCAAGAAATTTCTAAGCGGGTATATGAGCAAATCTAGTTCGCACCAGGTTACTATCCACAAAGACCTACCTGTCTACAGGTTTCCAAGACCCTCTGATTTTGAGGCCTGGCTTGCTGCCAATTCCGAAAATCCTCAGGCAATTTGGCTGCAGTTTGCAAAAAAGGTATCCTCGCACACTACCATTACCTACATTGAGGCACGTGATGTAGCCCTCTGTTTTGGTTGGATAGATAGCGTCATCAACGCGTATGATGCCGATTTCTACCTCACCAAGTTTACCCAGCGTCGCAAGAAGAGCATCTGGTCTCAGGTGAACGTGGGGGTGGTTGGGAGACTCATCTCAGAAGGGAAAATGAGGCCGCGAGGATTACAGGAAGTGGAGGCAGCCAAAGCTGATGGGAGGTGGGAACAAGCGTATGCACCCCAATCAAGTGCTGCTATTCCAGATGACCTCCAAACAGCAATTGATGCATCGCCGAAAGCGAAAGCATTCTTTGAGACGCTCACTGGTGCTTCACGCTACGCCCTGTTCTTCAGAATGAACCACCTCAAAGACCCAGTTAAGCGGGAAGAGAAGATCTCACAGTTTGTTGTAATGCTCGAAAGGGGAGAAGCTCCCCACCTCATAGCTCCTAAAAAGTAGCAACAAGAGCCAAAAATGGCTAGAGTGAGGTTACGTCCACGAAACATGGACATGAGTAGGAAGTGACAGATTGACAAAAGATAGACCGGCAGTAACAATTCCCATCCCCTACGTGGGGGTGGTTCGGGTGGGAGAAGTCCTGCCCATCATTGATAGTAGACCATTCCAAAACTTGGACATGCGCAAGCAGCTCGGCTTCATGCACATGATCTTTCGTGGCGCAGGCTACAGCCGCTACATCCACTCTATGGTGGTGTACTGGCTAACCTGCAGGCGGATGCAACGTTTGGTTGAGTGGGGTAGCTGCACCTTGCAAGACAAGATCAACGTAGAGGTAGCATCGCTCCTCCACGACATTGGGCACGGCCCAGGTTCGCACCTGACCGACCCACTGGTGGCTGAAGACCATGAAGAGCGAGGGTACCTGATTGCCGTGGGTCTCCGCAGAGAGATTGAGGAGTGTGGGGCAGAGTTTGAGGTGGTTATGGCCATCCTCAGACGAGAAGACCCACTCCATGTGATCATCTACGACACTCCGCTTGGAACTGACAAGCTGGCATACCTCTGGATTGATTCCGAGGTCACCGGCATTGGCGGGATGCCACCACGGGCGGCGTTCTTGGATAACGTCTACTACCAGGTAGCACCTTACGGCAAGGGTATGCTCCTCGTAGACCCCAAGGTGGGCACTCAGGTGAAGAACCTGATTAACCACTACATCAAGATGTATGCCGATGGGTACTACAAGAAGGCCTCGGCGGTGTACGAGAGGGGTTTCCAGCAGAACATCGCTATCCTTTTGGGGATAGAGGGTGGAGAAGCTCACTTCACGATTGAAGATCTCGTGAGACTTTCAGATGATGGCTTGGTTGAGCGCATGCTCACCAGTTCCCACGATCAGGTAAGGGCAAACACCGAGCGCCTCATTGAGCGCGGACACCCGCGCTCTGCGGTAGTGATGGTGGCAGGATCTTCGGAGGGTTTCTTCGCTCCTGATGGCAAGCCTATGGCGTGTCGGACGGTGGAAGAAGCGTACTTCGAGGAGCGAAAGATCGCAAAGCCTGGCTTCCTAGCCTTGCTTGAGCGAGAGCTTGCTCCTGAGCTTGGTTTGGTGCCCGGAGACCTCGTGATCACCCCGCCACTCCTCAAGCGGCGGTTCCTGCCGCCTAACGTGTACATGGCCACTAACAAGGGACCCATGCACATCAGGGAGTACTGGCCCGACCAGTACCGAGCTTGGGAAGCTGAGGCAACGAGCTACCTCAAGTTCCACATCTGCGTGGTACCCAGCGAGCGAGCCAGGGTTTCCGCCATGGCTGACCAGGTGGTGGAGCACTTCCAGCGCGTGGTTGGCGAGCTGCTCCCAACATTCCACTAGCCTTCCTCAATCGAGGGAGGTTTTTTTTATTTAGTTTTTCTGAAAGCAACCCTGAAGAGCATGCTGAGTCGTCTTCGGTTTCGGGGCACTACCAGGAACCCAAGCATTGCTAAGGTGAGACCACTCCCAATAAGGAAACCAGGACTCTCAGCGGCACCATCGCGCCAGAAACCTTTCACATCGTTTACAAACTTCTGAATAATCTCAGGGATGGGTGCGAGTTGGTCTGGGGAAGGGGTTGGAGTTCCAACTGTGGGAGTAGGCTTGGTAGCTGGTTGCTGCTTCGCTTCGCGGGCTGCGTTGGTTGGCTCTGGAATACCGCTTGGAGTAGGAGTTAGCTGTGGCGTACTAGTTGGTTTGGGAGTGGTTTTGGTGCTGCCATTGGTGAGACCTCCTCCCGTACTTGGTGGGGCGAAGAAAGCTGCCGCCGCTTCTTTAAATGCGGCTTTGGAAGCTTCAGTTGTGTGGATTCTCCAATCCCTCTCGCGTTTCCGGTTAAACCACGTGAAGCCAGAGATTTGAGGGAAGTTTTTAAATCCGGCAAACATGTCTCGGATCCACTGAGGCTTACTCCCACCTTCCTCAGCGCAACCAACCTCCATAATTTGGATTGGTTTACTACTGATTGCCACCTGGGCATCGTAGGAGTACCTGAAGACCTGCTCAAAACTTTGCCAGGTTCCACCACTGTTGGTTCCCCAGTTGTAGCCATCCATCCCCATGTAGGTAACGTAGGCATCGCCTGGGTAGAGCTCGGCATAGCTGTAGCGCTGGGGACCTCCAGGAGCCTGGACGTTTGGTGCCCAAACCCAGGCGACGCTCGTGGCGTTCTCCTCGTTGAAGATGTCCACAATCCGGCGGTAACCGTTGATGTAGTCTACATTTGTTCGCCCCTTCTCACCGTTAATCGCCCAGGGACTCCACCAGCCATCCATCTCAGGAGCGATGGCAATCTGGACGGGGTAGCCAACTGACTTGGTGTCACGGGCAAACTGCCTGATGTAGGTGTCGTAGGTGCCTGAAGCGATGTCACCAAAGGCAATCCCTACTCCTGCCATCCATGGTTGCCAGGTTATTTCCAGCTTTTTTCCTAAGCTCTTAATGAGCGAAGCTCCAGCAAACGGAAAGTTCTGATCCCAGTCAACGTACCACTTGTGCTGGGTGAACCTGATATCCAGGCTAGCCTCGTAAGCTGCCAGGGTTACCCCTTCGCCGAGGTCTGACTGAAGCTGCCAGGCACCGAGAATGAAAGGTGAGCCGTCATTAACGGCGGCACTGCTCTCACGAGGAAAGCTGGTGAGAGCACCTGCGCACGCGGCAAAGGTGAGGCAAATTGCGATGAGTTTTCGCATGGTCTTTCTAGTATACGCTACCCAGCTCACAGGACTAAACTGGTTGCCAAAAAGGGTTTCTTCTGCTACTCTGCAGCCAACTGCTAGGGCAGAGGTTATACATGATAAAGCAATTGACAATTCACACGGTGCCTCTCTCATTGGGAGTAGCATCGGAATGTATCAACGGGCTCTTCGCCAAATGGGGAGTGAGCCGGAGCATCCAGGATAGGATGTTGACCGTACAGCGGGGGGAGCGCGTAATCTACACCAGTGATGGTGATGAGGAAACGCGTTCTCGGGGAGGCGCAGAATACCACTACCTGCGGCAGTTTATGTTTGGTGATGCGCTCTCAATTACCTTCAACATTGCTGGTGAACCCCACCATGAGCAAGAGGTTTCTTCCATCGTCTTTGAGGCATTTGGTGTGACTCACCATTGCTTGGGAGATCAAACCGTCGAGAAGCGTCTCGCACTGGAAGCAATCGTGGGTTACGCCATCGATCTCCTTGACGCCCTTATTCAGATTAGTAAGATCGTATCAACGGTTCCGTTTGGTGCCGATGTTATCTGGGCAATTCCGGTGATCTTCACTTCTGAAGATCCCGAGTTTGGCCAGGTTGAGGCTGAGTACATTGATCTCTTCTGGCTCATGCACGTGCTCAAGGGCGCGAAAAAGGGTACGACGGCTCAACTCCAGGGTCTCAAGCCCGTGACCATCGCTGCCCAGACGCTCGGCTCTGTGCTAGGTAATGCGCGGTTTCGGATGAGTGCTGGATCACAGGTGATGGGATGTCCTACCCGGTAGTAATTGCTACCGGGTTTTTTATTTTCCGAGAACTGTAGCAGCTTTAGCGAGGTGTCAGGCTAATGAATGGGTTCCCGGTAGTTGCCTGTGGTAGCTTACCGTCCCACTTCTCAATGGCGCGGAGCTGCAGGAGGTCAGGGGAGAGAACTTCGCGTTGGAGGCGGAGCGAGTCTGCTTCGGCACGGGCGGTTGTGACACGCTGCTCGGCCTCAATCTTGATTCTCTCAAGATCTTGGCGGGCTTTGAGGGCAGACTGTTCGGCAACCTGCTTGGCTTCAACAGCCTTCTCAAACTCACCAGAGAACCTGAAGTCGGTGATTGAAACATCGTCTACTGTAATGTACTTGCTGCTCAGGCGGGTTTTCAGGAGCTCGGAAACAGCAGATTTCATCTCGGATCGCTTCGTAATCAGCTCTTCGGCGGTGAACTGGGCAGTTGCGCTCTTCACGCTCTCTTGAATGGCAGGGTCCACAATTCTTGCTTGCCAGTCTGTCCCTACCTCTTGGTAGAGCTTGTTGATGCTCTTGGCATCTAGCTGGAAGTTGAGGGCAATTTTAGTGGTCACAGACTGGAGATCCTTACTAGCAGAATCAGAGCTGGCCTCCATTTTTCTAATTCGGGTACTGAAGATGTAGAGCCTGTCTACAAGAGGCGCAACGAAGTGAATGCCGGGTGCGAGAGTTTCGCCCTGCACTTTTCCAAGACGGGTGATTACTCCTTGCTCACCGGCGTCAATAATTTTGAACGACGAAACCACCAGAATGAAGAGGACTAAGACACCTACCATATAGAGGGTCTTTTTGACCGCAAGAGTTGCAAGTTGCTGCATGGATTGGTAATTAGCTGCTACTACCGTAAGTATACTGCATTGCAGGAAGCTGCCAAGCAGGGCTACACTGGGTATATGCGCGTACCGCTTTTCATTAAGATTATCGTTCCAATCATTCTCCTCTTCCTTGTGCTAGGTCTAGGCTTTGTCGGCTGGGCAAAGCAGGTGTACGAAGCTGAAGAAGAGCCACTAGCTCTAGCTCGTGCCAATGAGCAGGTGGTTATCACCGATACTGCTCAGTACATCTGGATTAAACCGGCTACGGTAACCAGTAATGCGCTCATCTTCTACCCTGGAGCGAAAGTTGATCCCCATGCCTACCTCTGGAAACTGAGCGATATTTCGATCAGGAACAACCTCCAGATTTTCATCACAAAGCCACGTCTCAACATGGCAATCTTTGGCATTAGGCAGGCTGACATTGTGAGGAAAGACTTCCCAGAGGTAAGTAAGTGGTACGTTGGAGGTCACTCACTTGGAGGGGCTATGGCGTGCTTTTACGCAAAGCAGAATCCCGAGCTTGCTGGAGTTATGCTCTTTGGAAGCTACTGCAGCACCGACCTCAGTGATCACGAGGGGAAGTTCCTCAGTATCACCGGTGGAAGGGATAACCTGACCTCAAGCGATACGGTAAATGAGAATCGTAGCCACCTCCCGGCATCTGCTTCAATGCGAGAAATTCCTGGTATGAACCACGCACAAGTGGGAGACTACGGCCCACAAGATGGTGATACCCCTGCTTCAATTAGCGACGAAGAGGTAAAAGAGGCTCTGAGTGGTCTCACTCTCCAGTTCTTTGTTGGCGTAAAGTAGCTACTCCGGCTGAGGTGACCTAGCAGCCCAGTACGCGTGGGCGTCATTGTAAGCAACCGTAATGAGCTTTTGGAGAAGTGAGAGATCAACATCCTCAAGCCTTTTGACGTAGAGACAGCCTACACCAGATTTTGTCTTACCTAGCTTTGCTACTTCTTTGGCATGATTTCTTGCTCCAAGTCCTAGGTAGAGCGAAAGAGCCTGCTTGCGGGCTGAGAAGCCAACGAGTGGGGCGTCTCCCTCTCTGCCAGATTCGTACTTGTAGTGGTAGGCGCCAAATCCCACAATTGCTGTTCCCCACATTGTGGCTTGCTTACCTGTAGCTTCGCCCATCATCTTCAAGAGAACCTTACAGTCTTCCTGTTGCGCTTCTGGGAGCGAATTGATGTAGTCTTCTACACTTCGAGTTGTTGCCTGGGTATTGTTTGGCTTGGTCATGAGGTAATACTACTAAGAAATTCATGCAGAAAAAACTACCCGGGTAGGGTAGCTAGGATCTTGAGTACGCTGCGCGACGAGTGGCCCCTAGTTCTGCATAGACATCGTTGACGATACCGTCATCACGGTTTGTGCGTGCTGTCTCGATCACTATTTTCATTGCATCTGCGAGAGCTCCTTCACGGGATGCAGCTACAGCAAACCCGGTAATGCCACTCTTTGGGCAGATGGCCTCAATATTGACGAGTTCCCAAGCAGATGCGTTTTCAACGAGCCAGGCATGGACGTGATCTGAGTACTTCTTCAGACGTGCCTTACCTACTACTCTTGCCAAGCCTTCGCGCCAGGTATTCTGGTTTGGAGTGGTGATGACTACGAGAACGTAGTCATACTTGGAAAATGCTTTCTTCACTTCTTCTAAATGTTCCATAGTCACCTCAACACTAACGTGCCACCATCCTAGCGGGAAATATATCGTAGAGGAATGGGAGGTAGAGATAATTGACAAACCAGATAAGATACTCTATAGTAAATGGCATCTTACACCGCAGCTCTGTCTGCAGTTCTCCGCTCTCAGCATCATTACACCAGTATGATCCTCGGGACGGGATCATAACTGGATTTTTGCATGTCACAAACCGATATTCAGCCAGTCGCTGGCTTTGATGAGCTTGGTCTTATTCCGTCACTCCACGGAATGCTCCACAAACTCAACTTTGTTACCCCAACCCCAATTCAGGGGAAGGCTATTCCTATTGCCCTCACCGGACAGGATGTAGTTGGTATTGCTCAGACAGGAACCGGTAAAACCCTCGCGTTTGCCCTTCCTATCCTCAATAACCTCCTCACCACTCAGTCTCGTGCACTCATCTTGGTTCCTACCAGAGAGCTTGCTATCCAGGTAGAGGACAACATTAGGGACCTCCTCAAGCACCTCGTGCCACAGCTCAGGACAACCTGTCTCATTGGTGGTGCTCCAATCTACCGTCAACGTCAGGAGCTCTCACGTAAGCCTCAGATCATCGTTGCTACCCCAGGGCGTCTCAATGACCACCTCGGTCAGCGCAACGTTGAGCTTTCACAGGTTAAGTTCCTCGTGCTAGACGAGGCAGACCGAATGCTCGATATGGGCTTCGCTCCACAGATTGCTCAAATTGGTCAGCACCTCCCAGAGGCTCGTCAGACCATGCTGTTCTCAGCAACCATGTCTTCTGAGGTTGCTCAGATTGCAAGCGCCTACCTCAAGAACCCAATCAGGGTTGAGGTTGCTCGCTCAGGAACTAGCGCCGCACAGGTTGCCCAGGAAATCTGCTTCATCCCAGTTCCTGGAAAGTATTCAGTCCTCCAACACCTCCTCAAAGAAGAGACGGGCACGGTAATTGTATTTAGCCGTACCAAGCACGGTGCAGCAAAGCTCACCCGTCAGCTCAACCTCGATGGCGTTAAGGCTGCAGAGATTCACGCAAACCGTTCACTCGGTCAGCGTCGACACGCCCTCGATGGCTTCAAAGATGGAAGGTACCGCGTTCTTGTGGCAACCGACATTGCTGCCCGTGGAATTGATGTCCAAGATATCGCATTGGTACTCAACTACGATCTCCCAGACAGTGCTGAAGACTACATCCACCGTATCGGCCGTACTGGTCGCGCTGGAAAGAGTGGTAAGGCTGTTTCACTCGCAGCTCCAGACCAGCTCAGGCAGGTTGAGGCCATTGAGCGTCTCATGCAGAAAGAGCTCCCTCTCGCCCCTTACTCAGACCCACGTCCTCACAATGCCCGCGCAGGAGCCTACAGCCGTCAGGCACGTCCTCACCGCACCGGTGGCTACAGCTCTTCTAGGGGCGGTTACCAAGGTGGCCAGCGTCAGCAGTCAGGTGGCTCTTCGTACAGCAGCCAAGGTTCAAGCCAGGGCGGGCGAAGTTCATACGGTGATCGCGGGAACGATAGGCGCGATGACCGTCGTTCAAGCGACAGCTCAAACTCAGGTAGGCCTCGTTCAGGTGGTTTCTCCGGTGGCTCAAGCCACGGGAGGCCGATGAAGAACCAGAACCGAAAACTCTCTTTCGGAAAGTTTTCCTAACGGTTGCCGTTACCCTTAAAACAGCCTAGTATGGGGACACCTCGTCCCCATACTTTTTTATGTACCCACTTGCTCTGTTTGTCGCGGCTATCTTCATCTTCATGCCATCACCAGCGGGTGCCTACCTTGATCCAGGAACCGGCAGCTACATTACCCAGGTACTCGTGGCAAGTTTCCTTGGCGGGTTGTATGCCCTCAAGCTCTCATGGTCTCGGATCAAGCTCTTTTTCACCAGCAAGTCTTCAGCAAGGTCAGCTCGGGGGGAGCAACCTGATAAGCAATGAGCGAAGCACGAGCTGCGCGAGACACAGCGTCATTTAAGGATCCAGCTGGCAGTGTGTTTACGCGTGCTGGTAAGTTGTACCGCCAGGTAAACAAGGTAGGAGCCAAAGACTACCGCAAGTTTATGGACTCTGGTCTCTACCAAGAGTTAGTTGATGCTCGACTCCTCATTTCGCATACCGAAGCACCTCTCAGCGCCGCACTCAATCCTGGTAGCGCCTACGCCGTTCTCCAGCCTGAAAACCTACCTTTCATCAGCTACCCCTACGAGCTTAGCTTCACTCAACTGAAGCGAGCCGCCCTCCTCACCCTTGAGGTTGAGGAAAGGTCTCTCACACACGGCATGACGCTCAAAGACGCATCCGCGTATAACGTCCAGTTCTTGGGACAGAAACCAGTTTTCATTGATACCCTCTCCTTTACCAACTACGAGGAGGGAGCTCCTTGGGCTGCCTACCGTCAGTTCTGCCAGCACTTCCTTGCACCCCTCGTCCTCATTTCCACCACCGACATCAGGCTCAGCTACCTCCAACGTCACTACCTCGATGGTATTCCTCTCGATCTTGCCGCAAAGCTCCTCCCACAGAGTGCCCGCTGGAGCCTTGGGGTTGCCACTCACCTCATCTTCCACTCACGGCAGCAGGTGAGGTTTGCGGGAAGTAGGGACGAGAGAACAAGTTCGCTCAAGCTTTCGCTCCATGGGCGAAAAGCACTCCTCGATTCACTCAGGTCAACCATTGAGAAACTCAAGCTACCTAAACAGGAAACTGAGTGGGCTGGCTACTACGACGACACCAACTACACCTCGGCATCGTTTAAAGCCAAGCACGAGCAGGTGAGACGACTCGTTCGCGAGGTGAAGCCCGTGATGGTCTGGGATCTCGGTGCAAACACCGGTGAGTTCAGTAAGACGGCGGTTGAGGCTGGGGCAACTCACGTTATCGCCTTTGATATCGATCCTCAAGCTGTGGATAGCCTAGCCCAAGACAAGAACGCTGAAGGAATTATTCCGCTCGTCATGGATCTCCTGAACCCAAGTAGCAACCAAGGATGGGCGCAGCTAGAACGTAAGGGACTCAGGGAACGCGGTCCAGCTGACCTCCTCATGGCACTTGCTTTGGTGCACCACCTGGCAATTGGGGCTAATGTGCCGCTGGCTGATCTCGCCCAGAGCTTTTCAGAGCTTGGGAACAACCTCCTCATTGAGTTTGTGCCAAAAGAGGACTCACAGGTGAAGCGGTTGCTCACCACCCGCCCAGATATCTTCCCCAACTACACCCGTGATGGGTTTGAAGCTGCCTTCAAGCCTTTCTGGGAGGTAATCTCGTGTGAGAAGGTTCCCGATAGCAAGCGCTACCTCTACCTGTTCAAGAAGATCTCGTGATGAAGGTTGTCGCTACCATTTGGCGTTGGCCCCTTCACGTCCTCTTCTTTGGAATGTACCCCGTCCTTTTCCTCTTTGGTAGAAACCAGCGTGAGCTTGAGTTTGGGGTTGTCGTACTCCCAATCCTACTCATTTGGTTGGCAGGATTTACCTTGGTGAGCGTGCTATCGCTCCTGACGCGGAGTTGGCTTCGTGCCAGTCTCCTCGCAAGCGCGTTCATCGTCATCTTCTTCACCTACCCCCACCTCTACGATGTTTTTGGGTACGGAAAAATTGAGCTCCTCGGGGCTACACTTACCACCAGTAAGGTTACAAATGCTATAGCGGTTCTTGTGACGATCTTTGCTACCGCCTGGGTAATGCGGAGCAGGGTTTCGCTCCCTTCACTCACACGGGTTGCTAATACAACGGCCTGCATCTTGGTGGTACTCAGCCTCGTGACGGTGGTGACTAACCGCGCAAGTGGAAACGAATCAGGGAGGTTTAGTAGAGAAGAGGTGGGGGATGTGAAGGGGACTACCACAGAAAAGAGTCCGGATATCTACTACTTCATCTTTGATCGCTACGCCAACGAGGCTTCACTCACCGAGTATGGCTTTGACAACACCCCATTCCTCAGCTCACTTACTGGAGAAGGCTTTGAGGTGGTTCATCACTCACCTGGTAACTACCCCAACACTACCGAGTCACTGGCATCGTCCCTGAACATGAAGTACCTGGATGAGCTAGCTGGACGGGTGGGAGTAGAGAGTAGCTCCATTACCCCAATGAGGCAGAGTATTAAAGACAACGCCGTCAGTGAGTTTCTCAGGGGGCGGGGCTACGATTTCTACAACGTTGGCTCGTGGTGGGAGGGGACGCGTACCAATGATTTTGCCAAGAAGAGCTATGTGGCCGAGCAAAGGAGCCTTGGGCTGAATGAATTTTCTACCAACCTGTTCTTGAAGGATACGCTCCTTGGGAAAATGGCAGCTAGGTTCTTTCCTGAAACCTACACTGGGCACGCCGATAGGTTTGAGTACCAGCTCAGTGCGGTGAGGGAAGTTGCTGCAAAGCCAGAGGCTACCTACACCTTCGCCCACTTCCTGATGCCACACGACCCGTACGTCTTCAACGCAGATTGCACCCCTCGGTCTCCTGAAAAGGTGGGCGAGAGTACCTACCAGCAAAACTACCTCGATCAGCTGCAGTGTGCCAATACCAAGATCCTCGATCTCATGAGGGACATAAAAGCTGCTTCGGCTACCCCACCTTTGATTGTCCTCCAGTCAGACGAGGGTCCTCACCCCATCCTTTCGCCAAGAACCACCTCAAGCTGGCTTGACCTGCCAGACAGATCGTACCGTGAGAAGCTGCGAATCTTAAACGCAACCTTCGCGCCGGATGGGTTTCATCTCCCTGAGGGGACAACCCCAGTGAATACTTTCAGGTACGTTTTTAACCACTACTTTGGGACAAGCTTTGAGATTCTCCCAAACAAATCTTTCGTCTTTGAGCGAGAGGAGCGACCCTACAAATTCATCGAGGTTACCGACAAAGTTACCTTCCCTAATGACTAGTGGTATGCTGGATCCACATGAAAAGGAAAATCGAGAAGTGTAAGGTCTGTGGTTCGTGGAGCTGGACTGATGTCTACCCAGAAGTCCTGGGGTTTAGGATTGACCGAAAGTTTGCAATCCACCGCTGTGCTGACTGCCGCACCGTAGCAACTTCGCACCCACTTACGGGAAAAGAGCTTGCAAGCTACTACGATAGCCAGCCAGTGGCTAGTAACGGCAAGAGTGAAGACGAGTGGGTAGAGGACTACCTGCGCAACCGTGAGGACTACTGGTACAAACTTGGCTACTACAACCGCCTCGCCGAGATTAGGCGTATTTTCCCAAAAGCGAAGAAGATCCTGGACATTGGGTGTGATGCTGGGTTCTTCCTAGACTTCCTGAGGGAGCACGGCTACGAAACATTTGGTCTCGAGGTTTCGGAGCGCTGTCATGCTATTGCTACCAAGAAGCTCAAACTCAACGTCAAGAAAGCTCAAGTGAGCGAACTTGCTAAAGGTGAGCTTCCACCCATTGATGTGGTAACGATGTACGACGTGCTTGAGCACACCGAAGATCCACGCAGTGACCTCGTTGCCATAAAGGAAATCATGGAGTATGACGGCAAGATTATCATCAACCTCCCCAACCTCGATAGCTTCATTTCGCGCGTAACCGGTGCACAGTGGAATAAGCTCATCCCACCAAGCCACACCTTCTTCTTTACCGCAAAGACACTCAGACACCTCGTGGAAGAAGTTGACTACGATTTTGTCAGCGTGAGCACCAACAACGGCACGGCCAGTGAGCTGGCCTCAGAGCTTGGAACCTCACTTTGGAGGTTGCTCGGCTTTATCTTCACACCCATTGCTGATGCCTACGCTTGCAAAGACCTGCCATTTGGTGAACACAAGAGCATCCTAGTGGCGATGGTAAAACTTACCAAAAAGCTCTGTGGTTACCTTGGTTTCCTGGTTGTGCCTCTCATGCCTTTCCTCACCCTCTTCAAGAAAGGGGAGGGCCTTCACCTGATCGCCGAGAAAGAACAGTACTACACCTCTGGGATCCATCTAAATGGGCCCCTCAAATTTACCTAGGAATCGTGGAGCTGGCTTGAGAACGGCAATATCTAACCACGCTTTGTAGGAAGCAGCTATTTCACGCATCGTGTATGAGGTTTTGAGGTTAGGGTACTTCTCAAAGTCTTCAATACCTAGGCCATCTGCGGCGATACCAAAACTCCTGCAGAGGTAGAGCGCACGCGGGAGATGGAACTTCTGGGTAACCAGGATGGCATCGGTAACCCCAAAAATCTCCTTGGCTCGGTAGCAGCTATCGTAGGTACTAAACCCGGCGTAGTCCAGCACTATCTGATCAGGGGTAGCACCAGCGGCGATGGCATTCTTTTTCATGGCTGAGACTTCGTCGTAGTCAACACTGCCGTTATCACCTGTCATCAGGAGCTTCTCAACCTTCCCAGACTGGAGGAGCGATACACCGGTGAGCACCCTGTCGAGCAAGATTGGGCTCAGGCTGCCATCGCGTCTTACTGCAGCTCCAAAAATGATCGCTACCCTGTGGTCGGGGATGGTTTCTGTGGTGTAGGTGAAGGCCGCCTCGGTTTCACGCATGATGTAGACCACTCCTGCTACATGGCTGAGGAAGAGCGTGACGAGGATTGCTGTGGTGATTGCCGCAGGTTTGAGGTAGCGCATGTGGTCATTCTAGCAGTACGTCTGGAGGTGTCTACTAACAAAAAACCTCCTTGTAGGAGGTTGAGAATTTAGCTGCTCACCAGGCCGATGCCGTAGCTGAGCCTCCAGACGTCTCGTTTCTCCACCGTTACCTTGGTGAAGAACAGGAGGAGCTGGACGTCACCAACGAATGGCTTATCCGGTGGTTTGTTGATGGTGAACTGGATTATCTGGGTTTTCTCGAGAGGAAAACCATCCATGAACTTCCGGTCAAGCTTCTGGTTAGTGTCAATTCTCTCCAAGGCGTCTTCGTAGAGCTTCTTTGCCTCTGAGAGGCTGATGGTAGCCGCCTTGGCGGTTCCACCTGGCTCAAAGAGTGGCTTAAAACCATCTCTGCTTGCCCTAGCAAATGACGCAACGCCGTAGAGGAAGTTCCGCGTGGTGGCGTAGTCGTCGGTTGCCTCAGCGGGGAGGACAACAGGCTTAACCATCAGGAAACTATTGTAGGCGGCCGTGTAGACGAGGTGTCGAGCAGCAGCACTCAGGTCTTTCTCGCTGGCAAGTTTGTCAAACTCAGCCTGGAACGAGGTAGGTGGTGCTGGGGTTTCTTGGGCGAAGCTCACGCTCGCCAGAAGTGATAGACAGAGGCACAGGAGAATGGCTCCGAAGCTCCAGAATTGGCGAATACTCAAAGTAGCTTTCACGCGCGTAAGCTACCAGAAAACGTATGAAAATGCCAGGCTTAGGCTTCGCCCCAGCCCAGCTCAATGGCGGCGAGTGATGATGTGTAGCCGGAGATGAGGCAGAAGAAGTCGGTTATGTCACCGTTCCAGTAGCTCCCAATGTTGTGTCGGTAGAGGAAGAGAACAAGTGCCACCGCTAGGAACCCGAGGGAGAGGAAGTAGAGCTTTAGTGATTTTGCTGAGGTACCTCCACTTGAGCGTGAGGCAATCATTACCAGTGACATCAGGGCACAGGCAATCACCGGGTAGACAATGGTGAAGAACCTGACAATAGGATCTGAGGTAAACCTGAGAGATGGAATAATGAAGAAGACAAATACGAGGATGAAACCAAGCGTCGCAACACCCACAGACTGAAAGACAATTCTCCTGGTGAGGGTAGGACCTAGGAGCTCTAGGATGGCAACGCACGCTACACCAACCGAGATAGTGTAGAGGGTGAAGAATACATCAGCACTTGAGGGGAAGGGAGTGGAGATACCCTTCACGATGCCAGAGTACGCCCAGATGTAGAGAGCAATAGCAAACGAGAGTGACCCCAGCGAGAAGAGCCAGAGTGCCTTTCCTTGAGCTCCGCTGATGTAGCGTCTCTTGTGGGCGATAAACCCAAGGAGGGCACTTGCCACAAATACTGATGCATACCCGGCGTTAAACCACGAGTTAACTACCTCATGCTTTGTTCCACTTGCGTACAGCGTTAACTGCCAGAGAAGGAGCAGTCCAGTGAGGACTGACATGAGTATTCTCAGGGTGTGAGCGACGCGGTGCATGGTATGAGGAGGGTACTTTCAAGTAGACTGTATATACTATGGGTCTCTTCACCATCTTTCGCAAGCCACAACCCGAGGCCAGTCCTTCAGCCCTTGCTGTTGAGCGGGTAATTGGGTTCCTTTTCTCGTGTTTCGTCAACCAGGAACCGGTGAGAGAGCCGCTCCATAGGTTCCTCGAGCTGCAAGCAGGAGCAAACACCGCAGATAGGCTCCTGGAGTACCTCAACCTCTACACCACAGTTGAACGGGTGCTCGTCAGCCAGCAGCCACCAGTGGTGGAGCGAAACTACACTCGGGAAGAGATTAGACACGAGATTATCACAAGATTTTCGCCAGAGCAGCTACCCCCAACTTTCGCCGTCATTTTTCTCACTCCAAAAGGGCAGTACCGCTACTTGGGAGAGCTTGCGGTAACCACCTACAGTAACTACCTCACCCACGCCTTTGGGGTGGCAAAGCTGAGGTTGATGATTGACGCCCATCCCCTCAACCACCCGATGCGAAGCCTCAAAGTGTCTGATAGTGGCCAGCTAGACTGGACGGTGGCGGGGAAGTTTTTGGACGAGCTACCTGAAGAGCAGGTGGTGGAGGCACTTTCAGAAACTATCACGAAACTCCACGATGAGCTGGTTACCCACTTTGGTGAGCACACCGCTGATGACCTGGTAGGCAAGCTCTACCTTCCAATCAAGCACTCCTACGACTTTGATGTGGTAAACCGCATGCTTGCTCTTCTCCCTGCCACGGTGCTAGAAGATGAGAGGCTCACCTTCCTCAGTAGGGAAGAGCTTGAGAAACGGCTGACAGATGCCCGTAATGCCGAGAGATCACGTGAGGAGTTCTTCTCCATTGCCTCACACGAGCTGAGGACTCCACTTACCGCTATTAGGGGGTACTCAGAGCTCCTAGAGCAGATGTACGTGCCAACGGTGAACGACCCCCAGTTCACCAAGTTTGTCCTTGCCATCCACGACAGTAGCAAACGGCTGATTGAGATTGTGAATGACTTCCTCAACATGTCCAGCCTCGAGCAGGGGAAGATTTCCTTTGATAACCAGCCGCTCGTGCTCACCAACCTTCTCAACGAGGTGAGCGATGACGTAGCTTCGGTTGCCTCGCAGCGTGGAATTACCTTAACCCGGGACTACGTTGATTCGCCCTACGAGGTTACCGCAGATGCCAACCGCCTCAAGCAGGTACTCATTAACCTCCTGGGCAATGCCATCAAGTTCAGTGATGAGGGAGCAGTTTCCATTGGTATTCGTTTGCTGCCATCGGACATTGAAATCACCATCACCGATACAGGCAAAGGCATTAGCCCAGAAAACCAGCACCTCCTCTTCAGGAAGTTCCAGCAGGCAGGGGACAGCATCCTCACCCGCGATGCTTCTAGGGGTACCGGCCTTGGCCTCTACATCTCCAAGCTGATCATGGAGGGTTTGCATGGGAGCATTTACCTGAAAGAATCAGTGGTGGGTGAGGGGAGTACTTTCGCCCTCTCGCTGCCTAGAACGAAGTAACACCTACCTATGGCTACCATTCTCCTCGTAGAAGATGATGCAACCCTCGCTGACATGTACCAGCTGATGCTCCAGATGAAGGGGCACACGGTGCTGGTATCTCACAACGGACAGGATGCCATTGTCCAGGCAAAAGCTTCAAAGCCAGATGCCATCCTCTTAGACATGATGATGCCGGTGCTCAACGGCATTGAGACCCTGAAGCAAATGAAGGCACTACCTGAGCTCAACGATATTCCCGTAGCGATGCTCAGCAACCTCGCCGACGACCAGCAAGCTGAGATTGCGATGCTCACTGGAGCAACCAAGTACGTCATCAAGAGCAACTGCACTGCAGATAGCCTGCATGATCTGGTTTTTGGTATGCTACAGAAGAAGGTTCCTCACACCGCCCCAAATCAACCACCGGCCTAAATCTTTGCTCCCCATGCCTGAAAAAGACGCCACACACGTTGTTGCTACTGATTGGAATGCCAAAATGGTGAATTGGTTCACCAAGAATACCTACGTAGCCCTCCTCCTCTTCATCGGTCTCATCCTTGCAGGTACCGGAGCACTTCTTTCACTTAGGCGAGAAGGCTTTCCTTCACCGGACATTAACGTTGCGGTAATTACCACTGTCTACCGAGGTGCCAGTCCAACAGCGGTTGAGCAGCAGATTGTGAAGCCTATTGAGGCGGCAATCTCGGGTGTGGCAGGAGTCTCCGAGGTTACCTCGCAGGCTGCCAACAGTTTTGGCACGGTAAGTGTTAGCTTCAAAGCTGGCACAGACTTCGCCTCGGGCCTCTCCGAGTTGAGGACTGAGGTGCAGAGCTTAGTTTTACCAAGTGATGCTGACCAACCTGAAATCATCGTCCCAAGTTTTGGTGGTAACATTTCCTACTACGCTGTAGCTGGCGAAGGCGAGCCTGCGGCCTTGAGATCAATTGGTGATGAGATTAGGAAAGACCTCGAGGCAGTTTCCGGGGTGAAGAGCTTCAAGCTCCTCTCGGGGGTTAAGGACACCCTTACCATTGCGTGGAAAGGTTCAGAGCTTGCCAAGTTTGGGCTAACCCCACAAGACATCCAGAATTCCCTCCAGGCAAACAACCTCACCATTCCAGCTGGCACCCTCCCAATTCAAGGTGTAGATACCAGTGTTGTAACCTCAGCAAACCTTACCAGCGCCAACCAGGTTAGCGAGATGACGGTAAAGCTGGTGAATGGCAAGGCTATCAAGGTGAGCGATGTTGCTACGGTAACCCCAGGCTACGACTACGATTCGCTCATGAACAGCGTTGGTTTTAAAGGGGTTGATGATGCTAGCGGGAGCCTCGTCAAGAAATCTGCTCTCATCTACGCACTTGAGTACGAGGACGATGTTGATGTCTTGAGAACCAACGCTAAGGTTGAGGAAGTTCTCTCCTCAAACCGTGAAAAGCTTGCCGCAGGAAACCACCTCGTTACCCTGAGCGATGTTGCAGAAGCCACCCGTGACCAGATCACGGAGATTGAAGAGGGTGCGATTGGTGGCGCCATAGGTGATGGTCCTTTCAAGAACCTCGGCTACATCCTTGGTGGTATCTGGTTGATCATGCTAGCGATGCTCCTGCTGGTGAGCTGGAGGGCAGCCCTCATTTCTACCCTTGCCATTCCGCTTTCGCTCCTCTTCACTTTCCTTTCGCTTCAGATCCTTGGGGTTACCCTCAACACCCTGACGCTCTTTTCGATGGTTCTGGTTCTCGGTCTCATCGTAGACCCCGCCATTGTGGTGCTTGAGGCTATTCAACGTGAACTTGACCTTGGGAAGCGTGGGAGAGATGCGGTTACGGCGGCAATGAACACCATTGGTACCGGCGTCTTTGTGGCAGTACTCACCAGCATCATTGTCTTCGTGCCATTTGGTGTCGTATCAGGGATCTTCGGCGAAATCATCAAGTACATTCCACTCACCATTATCCCAGCCCTCCTAGCCTCGTACTTCATTCCGGTGTTCTTTCTCACCTGGGCAGCTCAGCGCTGGCTGAGGCCTTCACGCCTTGCCAGAGACGATGAAGCCATTGGTAACCTTTGGAAGCTGGCACAGTGGTTCATCAAAACTAACACCTCCATCCTTAAGCGCCCAGTGCTCCAGGTGGTGATTATCGTTGCGGCAGTAGTGCTCCCACTTGGGGTGACAGGCTACCTCTTCGCTACCAAGGGAGTAGTTCCGGTGCAGTTCTCAGCTCCGGTTGATGCAGACTCAATGACCGTAAGGCTAGACTACCCTGGAAACTTCACAGAAGGACAGAAGCAAGAGGTTATCGCCAAGGTGGAAGAGGTGCTCCTGGGAGAAAAGACCATCCAGCGCTACTTCCCATTCAGCCAAGATGGAGTGATGACTATCTCAGCGTGGTTCCTACCTCGTTCGCTCCGAGATACCGACAGTCCAGCCATTGTGGAAAGGGTCAACGAGAAGTTCAAGAAGATTGAGAACCCAGACAAACGTATCTTCGTGACTGCTGGTGCCGACAGCGTTGGTACCCCACAAAATCAGTACCCGGTTGCGGTGAACATCTTTGACGACTCACTTGAAGACCTTAAGGCAGCTGCAATCAAGACAGGTGAGATTCTGCGCGAGCAGCCAAACGTAACCCGGGTTGAAGATGGCTTTACGGGACGAAACAACAGCCAGCTTGAGGTGGTACTCAACCGTGAGAAGCTCAACTCTCTTGGCCTTCCAGCTATTGCTGTTGCTCAAACCCTAGCCGGGGTGATTGGCGAGTCTGAGGTGAGCAAGTTTGAAAGGGAAGTTGACGGAGACGTCAGAACCGTTGAGGTACTCCTCACCAATGCCTCAAAGCCTACCGATAAGGCAGCGGTGGCTGGAACGGTACTCTTGGCCACCCCTCAAGGAGTGGTGAAGGTTTCAGATGTTGCAACGGTTCAGGAAGTGAATGGCTTTGCGGGCATTCAGCGTCTCAACGGCAGCAGGTTTGTTACCGTACAGGCAAAGGTGGTAGACGAGCTCAAAGATGCAGCAGCTCCCCAGCAGGCAGTAAAGGATTTCTGGACGAAGGATAAACTTGCGGAATTCAACCTGAGAGAAGATGCCCTCGAGAGCCGGGGAAGCGGGGATGAGTTCATTAAGAGCTTCCAAGATCTCTTCATCGCCCTTGGGGTTGCCATTCTCCTTCTCTACGTTACCCTCGTTATCTTCCTGAAGAGCTTCAGTCAGCCTTTCATCATCCTCTTTGCAGTTCCGCTCACCTTCCTAGGAGTCTTCCCTGCACTCACCTTGGTGGGAGGACAATTTGGCTTCCTTGAGATCCTTGGAATTATTACCCTCTCGGGGATTGTGGTAAACGTAGGTATCTTCCTGATTGACCTCGCCAACCAGAAACGTGCCGAAGGTATGGATTACAAACAAGCCATTGCTGAGGCAAGTGGAATTAGGTTCAGACCAATCATCCTCACAAAGCTGACGACACTTGGAGGACTACTGCCGCTCATCCTGCTCAGCCCATTCTGGCAGAGCTTGGCAACCGTGGTTACGGCAGGCGTCCTTGTAAGTGGCTTCCTTTCGCTCTTCACCACGCCAATTCTCTACAGCTGGTTTGTGGGAGGTAAGCTCAGGGTGGTAAAGGGAATTCAGGCTCGGCGTGCGGTAAGGCGCTAGCGTGAAGTACGTCTTTCTTGCTTTTATACTGGTTGTGCTTGGGGGAGTTGCGGTGTATGCCGCAACTTCACCTGAGGATGGGAGCGAAAAGCGAGCGGCTTCGGTAATCCAGTACAGCCCTTCTCCCAGTCCTACTTTTCAGTAGCACCTGCAAGGCTGATGACAGCCTCGTACTCCTCTTTGGTGACAGGTTGCACCGAGAGCCTCATACCCCGTTTTACCACCAGCATGCTTGAGGTAGAGGGGTTTTCGCGTAGCTCTTGCAGCGTAACCATGCGCTTGAATGTAGAGGCGTAGTGAATATCAACTAAGAACCAGACTGGCTTTTCTGGTGTAGCACGTGGCTCAAAGTACTCGCCCTTTTCATCAAACTGGGTTGGGTCTGCGTAAGGAGTACTCCCAACGGTTGCGGTACCCACAACTCCTGCCGGGGTGATACTTGAGTGGTAGAAGAGAATAGTATCGCCGACCTGCATATGGTCTCGCATGTAGTTGCGAGCTTGGTAGTTTCGCACCCCTGTCCAAGGCTCCACACCTTTCTGTTTGAGGTCTGCTAGGGAGAACTCCGAAGGTTCACTTTTCATGAGCCAGTATCGCATAGGTAGGTGTGAGTAGTAGGTAGTGCTATACTAGCAGAAGACGTTAAGTAACAAAAAGTAAGTACCCCATGGAAGATCAAATCAAGCTGGTAGTGCTGCTCGGTACCGTGAGAGCAGAGAGACTCAGTGAGCGAGCTCTCAAGTTTGTGCAACGTGAAATGGGCGAAAAGTACCCCCAGGTCTCGCTGCAGGTGTTTGACGTCAGAAACCTCTCCATGCCAATGGATGATGATGGACCAGATATCGGCGATGCAAACCCGGAGTACAAGCAAGCGGTGCAAGGTATGGATGCCCTCCTCGTAGTTTCGCCAGAGTACAACCACAGTTTCCCGGGAACCCTCAAGCGAGCCCTAGACATGCTCAACATTTCAGACTGCCTTCATAAGGCGGTGGGGGTGGTTGGGGTGTCTAACGGGATGTTTGGCGGGGGAAGGATGGCAGAGTCACTCTTGCCGGTTTTCCGTACCCTAGGTCTGGTCTCAATTAAGCCTGATCACTACTTTCCCAAAGCCCAGGAAGCCCTCACCGAGGATGGTGTAGCACTCCAGCCAATCTCAGTGGAGAGCTTCGCGAGGTTCATGGATGAGCTACTCTGGATGGCAAACGTGTTGCGAGAGGGTCGAAGAAAATAAAAAAACCACCCGGGTGGGGTGGTTAGAGAGATCGTTCTCCGGGTCTGTAGATGGTAGCGAGGCACTGGAGTTGCTTTGAGGAGTCCTTTCCAATGAGGAGGATCTCTTCGTTGAAAGGAGTCCCGCTCTCAAGGAAGCACTCGAGAGGAATGTAGACTTTTTCACCATCTCTAGAGGTAGCTAGGACGTAGATAGTCTGCTCCTTGCCGTTACGCGTGGCTAGTAGGCGTGAAACTAGTTCAGCTTTATGTAGCCATGCTTTCTGGGGTTGGAATACTTCGGGCAATACAATTATTTCTGCGAGTAGTGTCAGGAAAAATAGTATAAGGATGATGGTGGCCATAAGATAGCTCATCCCAAAATATTTCCAGACCTCTGCTGAGATCGTCATGAAGACGGCAAAGATGAGTATGGCTGTGCTAACCATGAAGATTTGGTGTGTGCACACTACCATCCGCCCCACTGGGTCCTCTCGGAACTCCACACTTGGAATGTAGACCCTAGGATCCACCTTTGTTTCCTGACTAGTATTCTGTTCTGTCAAATACGTTTCCGATACCGTGCGTACTACGCACGTTGCCGGCAGAGTACCAAAAAACAGCCAAAAAGGCAATGAGATTAACCCTGTTGTAAGCTTACGCCCTACCCTCTAGGTAGTGCCTGACCATCATGGCGGCGGTAGCTCCTTCGCCTACAGCTGCTGCAACCTGCATGGTGGCGCCGGCACGGCAGTCTCCGGCGGCAAACACACCAGGAATGGTGGTTTGGAGGGTCTTGTCTGTCTCAATGAAACCAGCCTTGTTTCTGGTGATGGTTTCAGGAAGCCAGCTGGTTTGGGGGGTGAGGCCAACAAAAACAAAAACACCTTCGCCACTTACGGTTGTAATTTCACCAGTATCGCGGTGCTCCATCCGGATGCCGGTAACGCGGTCATCCTCAGAGGTGATTTCTAGGGTTTTCTGGTTGAAGTAGCTGGTAACCTTATTGCCAATCTTCTTGAGTTTTGCCTGGAGGGTTTGGCTAGCGCTGAAGATTGGCTCAAAGCTCACAATGTGGACGTGTGAGGCAAACTGGGTGAGGAAGAGAGATTCTTGGAGTGCCGAGTTTCCTCCTCCAATCACGATAACTTCCTTGCCACGGTAGAAAGGTCCGTCGCAGGTGGCACAGTTGTGAACACCTCTCCCGCTAAACTCAGCTTCCCCAGGAACGTTGAGCTGACGGTACTTGGTCCCAAGGGCGAGGATTACAGACTTTGCCCTAACTTCGCCACTGCTCGTGGTGATGCCAATGTAGCCTGGAGTTTCCTGGTGGATGGTGGTTACCTCTTCACCAGCCTTAATATCGGTACCAAACTTCATCGCTTGGTTTCCCATGTGCTGCATGAGCTCAAACCCAGAGATGGGTTCCTCAAAGCCAGGGTAGTTCTCAATGGCCGAGGTAATAATCGCTTGTCCGCCAACTCCAACCTTGTCAAAGACAACCGTTTTGAGCTGCTCTCGTGAGCAGTAGATGGCGGCAGTGAGTCCCGCTGGACCAGCTCCAATGATGGCAACATCGCAGGTTTTGGCATCAGTAGGAGCATCCTGGTCTCCAAGGGCGGCGGTGAGAACCTCGGTGCTTGGACAGATGAGTACTTCACCGTTAGCTAGAATGACTACAGGAATCTCATCGCTCCCGCCTGCGCTTACTGAGGCTTCTGAGAGGTGCTTCTCGCTAGCATCAACGTTAACAAACTTGTAATCAAGGTGCTGAGACGAGAGGTAGTCGGTAACCCTCGTGCAGTCTGGGCACCATCGCGCCCCGTAGACGATGATGGGATCAGCCATGGTGTGAACTTAGGCTTCTGGATTTGCTTCCTTGGCAGCTTTGAGAGCTCTTTTCTTTGCTTTCTTTTTCGCACCCGCATAGCCGAGTGCTGCTGGGCTTAGGCTCACCAAAATGATGAAAGCGATGACGGGGAGAATGAACTTATCGATGTTTGGGATGGTCCTACCCAGGAAGAACCCAAGGGACAGCATACCGGCAATCCAGCCAATGCCTCCCATGGTGTTGTAGAGTGCAAAGGTTTTGTAATTCATCTTTGAGACGCCTGCTAGCATTGGGGCGAAGCTACGCACGACGGGCGTAAACCTTGCGAGAATAATGGTTTTGACCCCGTGCTCCTCATAGAATGCCTCAGCCTTTTTGAGCTGCTCAAGGTTGAAGAACTTTCGTTTGGGATCAGGCGTGAATAGTTTTGGCCCCAGCTTGTAGCCAATTCTGTAGCCAACAGCATCTCCACTAACTGCGGCGATAATACCCACAACAATCAAGATGGGTAGGCTGAGCTTACCTTGGGAGGCAAACAGTCCGAGGGTGAAGAGGAGTGAGTCACCAGGGAGGAAGAAGCCAATGAGGAGGCCGCTCTCAGCAAAGATGATGGCAAAGAACGCCACGTAGGCGAGGGTGAGACCGAGGGTGAGGAGCCAGTTTTCAATCATGGAGGTGGTTACTTAGTGCGAATGCAGCCCTCGGCCTGTGCTGCTGCAGCAACGGCTGCGGCAATGCGTGGGACAACTTGTTTATCGAGTGGGTTTGGAAGGATGAGATCAGGTGTAGGAGTTGGGACAGCCTGCGCAAGTGCCGTAACGGCAGCATTGAGCATTCCCTGGGTGATCTTGGTTGCGCCAGCGTCGAGAGCTCCTCTAAAGATACCAGGGAAGGCGAGAACGTTATTCACCTGGTTAGGGAAATCTGATCTGCCTGTAGCCACAATAGCAGCTCCCGCGGCTTTCGCCTCGTCTGGCATGATTTCAGGCACTGGGTTAGCGAGCGCGAAGATGACCGGGTTTGCAGCCATCTTTCCCATAAGGCTTGCTGGGAGGGCGCCGGCCTTTGAGAGGCCAATGAATATCTGTGCACCTTCAAGGGCTGCTTCAAGTGAGCCAGTGAGGTGGCGCGGGTTGGTTCGTCCCAACAGCTGCTGCTTTTCTGGGTTGAGATCGCTCCGGTCTGGCCCGATGATTCCCTTGCTGTCTACTACGGTGATGTCTACACCAGGAGCAGTAGCAAGGATCATGTCGGTAACAGCGGTGCCGCCGGCGCCAGCCCCGTTCACCACAATTTTGGTTTCAGCAAGGTTGAGGTTGAGCGCGCGCATGGCGTTAAGGAGGCCTGCAACTACCACCACGGCGGTACCGTGTTGGTCGTCGTGCATGACCGGGATGCCAAGGTCTTGGAGAGCAGCTTCAACAGCGAAACAGCGAGGGGCGCTAATATCCTCAAGGTTGATGCCGCCAAAGCTAGGAGCGAGACGGGTAACGGTATCAATAATTTCTTGGGTGTCCTGGGTGTCTAGTACAAGCGGGATGGCGTCAATACCAGCAAACTCCTTGAAGAGCAGCGCCTTTCCGGCCATAACAGGTTGAGCAGCTAAAGCACCAATGTTTCCAAGTCCCAAGACGGCAGAACCATCTGAAACGATGGCAACAGTGTTGGAACGCCAAGTGAGATCCCAGGAGAGGTGGGGGTTTTCGGCAATGGCACTGGAGACGGCTCCCACACCTGGAGAGTAGAAGGTGGCAAGATCGTCTTTGGTGGTAACAGAGGCCTTTGCCTTCATCTCAATCTTTCCCTTGAGTTTGCGGTGTTCTTCTAGTGAGGCAGCGGCGTAATCCATGGTGCATGCAGGCGTTAGTGGTGCTCAAATGAGTATACCAAAAAAGACCGCCGGAGCGGTCTCTTTTGCAGTGAGGTAGGTTAGTACCTGCTGTTGTAGCTATTGCCACCGCCGAAACGGTCGCCGCCACGGTCGTCACGACTTCCGCCGCGATCATCGCGTGAACGTGGCTGCTGTGGGCGAGCTACGTTAACGGTGATTGTGCGTCCATCGATTTCCTTCTCGTGGAACATCTCGATAGCTGCCTGAGCTTCTTCATCTGTGCCCATCTCTACAAAACCAATACCACGGGACTTGCCCATGTCATTGAGAGGGATTTTGACAGACATAACGGTTCCGGCCTGGCTGAAAGCCTCACGGAGACCATCTTCAGTTGTTGACCATGCGAGGCTACCAACGAAGAGCTTCTTGTTGTTGACTGCGCCTGCGGCTGGAGCCTGACCGGCTTCATTTACGCGGAGAACGCGGCCATCAACTTCAGCGTTGTTGAACATCTGAATAGCGGCCTGAGCCTCTTCATCAGTGCTCATTTCAATAAAACCAAAACCACGGGACTTGCCCATGTCATTCATCGGGATCTGTGACGAAGTAACTGTACCAGCCTTGCTAAATGCTTCTTGAAGTGAAGCTTCTGTTGTTCCCCAAGAGAGGTTTCCAACGTAGAGTTTGTTTCCCATGTAACGATACTTTCTAAAAATAATATATCCGAGTACGAACGACCGTCTTCAGATAAACTGAGGACACCGACTGGTTGCTTTGATAGTAGCGTAAACCAGGAAAATTGCAATAGCCTAAGCTGTTAATCGCTTGATTTCAGCCACAACTACCGCGCCATGGTTGAGGGGGTTTACGTTTGAGAATGCCATCGCCACCTTGCCTTCAGGGCTTATGATGTAGGTGCTCCTGTCCATCCCAAAGTACTTCTTCCCAAACATCGACTTCTCTACCCACACCTGGAATGCCTCGGCAACCTGGTGGTTAGGGTCTGAGAGGAGGGGGAACCCGAGGGAGTGGTTGGCGATGAACTTCTGGTGTGACTTTGTGCTATCTTTACTCACCCCAAACACCTGAGCGCCAAGTGCTTTCAATTCCTCGGCTGAATCTCTGAATGAGCACGCCTGGATGGTGCAGCCTGGAGTTTCATCGCGAGGATAGAAGTACAAAACTGTCCAAGTACCGAGGAAGTTGGCTTCGGTAGTGGTTTCACCATCCTGGTTTATCGCAGAAAAGTGGGGGGTTGGAGAACCTACTGCAAGCATCGGGGCGAAGTTAGTGACTCAGATGTTAGGGTACACCAGCAGCCTTCCTCCTGCTAGTATGGCTACATGCAGCCTACGGTAACGATTACCCGCCTAGACCCAGACCTTCCGTTACCGCGCTACCACACAGAGAAATCCGTGGGGTTAGATTTAGCGGTTCGAGCTAGCATGAGCATTCCTGCCCATGAAATTGCCAGGGTACCCCTTGGGGTGCTCATCGAGCCGCCGGCTGGGTATTGGACAATGCTCGTGCCACGTAGCTCGCTCCACAAGAAAGGGCTCATACCTGCAAACGGGGTTGGTATCATCGACCCAGACTACTGTGGTGAAAGCGACGAGTACCAGGCGCTCCTCTACAACGCAACCAATTACCTGGTTAATTTGGAGAAAGGGGAGCGAATCATGCAGGTTGTCTTCCTCCCAGTTCAGCAACCAACCGTAGTTGAAGGAAGCTTACCTACTAACAATCACCAAACCCGGGGCGGGCTTGGCAGCACAGGAACCCACGCATGACCTACCAACCATCTCCAGAAATCCTCAAGAAGTATGCAGATCTCCTGGTAAAGTACGCCCTCAATAGCGGCGAAGGGGTGAAGCAGGGTGAAGTAGTTCAGGTAATGGTGCCTGAGTGTGCTAAGCCCATGTACGTCCCGCTACGCACCAGCTTGCTTGAGGCAGGAGCCATTCCACTCATGCAGTACCTCCCTGATGACGTGGACATGGCAGGTTACTTTAACCAAGCAACCGAGGACCAGCTGACGTTCTTCATGGAGAAGTACTACCGTGGCATTGTTGACCAAGTAGACCACAGCATCAACATCTTAGCCGAGGCAAACAAGCACGAGCTTGAGACGGTTGAGCCTCAGAAGCTCATCTCACGCTCCGTGGCGATGAAGCCCTACCGAGACTGGCGCGAAGCCAAGGAGAACGATGGGATGTTCACCTGGACGCTCGCCCTCTACGGTACTCCAGCCATGGCAGCAGAGGTTGGGATGACTGAAGAAGAGTACTGGGCCCAGATTATCTCAGCCTGCTACCTGGACGATCCAGATCCCGTGGCAAAGTGGCGCGAGGTGAGCGAGAGCCTAGAGGATACCCGAGGCTGGCTCAACTCACTGGAGATCCAGAAGGTGCACGTAGAAGCTGAGGACATTGACCTCTGGGTGCAGCTTGGCAGCGATAGGCACTGGCTTGGGGGAAGTGGTAGGAACATTCCAAGCTTTGAGCTCTTCATCTCGCCAGACTGGCGTGGCACTGAGGGAACTATTAGCTTCAACCAGCCTCTCTACTACATGGGTAAGCTGATTGAGGGAGTGAAGCTCAAGTTTGAAAAAGGGGTGGTAGTTGAGTCATCGGCAACCAGGAACGAAGCTCTCCTGAAAGAGATGATTGCAGCGCCCAACGCTGATAAGGTTGGCGAATTCTCTCTCACCGATGGCAGACTCTCGCACATTACCAAGCTCATGGGCGAAACGCTCTACGATGAAAACCGGGGAGGCGAGCAGGGGAATACCCACGTTGCCTTGGGCAACGCCTACAAAGATTCCTTTACCGGGAATATTTCAAAACTTACTGAGGATGAGTGGGCTTCACGCGGATTCAACGCTTCGGTGATTCACACAGATATTATCAGTACTTCACAACGGAAAGTTACCGCTTACCTAGCTGATGGGAGCGAAGTAGTAATCTACGAGAACGGTAAATTCACCCACCGCTAGAGCCTCAGGTAATTGCTTTTTTGGTGAAGATTCGATAAAAATCAGGTGACTCTTTTACTTGGCGTAGAAGGGGTGAATGCTCATGATCACGGTCACTTTTGTTGTCTTTGCTATCTTCTGGGCGCTCCTTCTACTCCAAGTTGGAGGAGTGTTTAGCTTGCGTCAGCTACCGTTGGGACTTCGGTCAGTTCGCTACCTACAAACGCGTCCTCACCACGCCGATACCCACCACTGGTCCTACCAGCAGCTGTCTTGGGCTGTTGGGTTATGCTTTGGCACCTTCAACGCACACCTTGGTCCTTCAACTCGTTTCTCTAGGGATCTCAAAAAGATCTTTAGGAAGCGTGAAGGGTGTCCTACGGGTAAGTACCATAACCTTCCTGAGGTAGTGGTTTACTACCAGGAGAGTTCATCCTCTGCCTGGCAGCGTACCGCGCTCCTGCGCTTTACCAACCACCCTAGACACCCTACCTACGGGGTAGAGGCTGTCTACTGGATTGCCCATGTCATCTACTCTAGTGGTGAATCGCTGATGGTAACCAGTCACGGTGATGTGATCACCGTTTCTGAACTTGGCGAAAGAGCCGGTGCACTCCTTGGGGTGAACCTCTGGAAAGGAGCTTCAGTAACTGAAAGGTGTAACGGCATCCTTGGGGATGTTCTCGCTCTTACTGGAAACCAAACGGCGGTTCAATTCTGCCAGAGGCTTCTCGTTGAGGGTACCGACAATAAGGGCGGGAGGGGTCTCCAGCTTAACCTCAATTACTAGCCACCCAACCGGGTGGTTTTTTATTTCTCGTGTTCTGTGGTGGATATTGACATTTTTCAGGTTTAATGCTACATTTCCCCCGCCAGCAAATAGAACAGCTGGTACAAAAAAATGCAAAGAAACATGACAGGACTTTTACAGCTTGCCTTGCTGCTCACGGGAGTGACAGCACAGGCCCAGACTGTTCAACTATGGAAGCTACCCAATGCAAACCTAGGAGGCACTAGTATGTTTGCCTCGCCAACTGCCAAGAAAATGGCAGGATCGGTGTATGACAATGGTGTGGCAATGATCTTTATCATTCAAGGGTCTACGCTCCAGCTGGTTCCAGCTCCGTTAGCCCAAACGCCAGGAAACGCTCCTCTCAGCCCGAGGGATGTGACGGAAGCGGGAGATGTGCTCCTCGCCAATAGTGCTGATTGCGCAATACGCGACCTAACTGGTTTCGTGACATGGCTGCCTTCAGCGGGCTCAAACTACTACACCTACTCTTGTTACTTTGGGAGTAGTGGTGGGTCTGTGCTCATTGGCAGAGATGACGGCAACTTTCCGGGCCAGAGTTCGGCGGGGCTTCTTGATCCCAATGGCTTCACTCCATTCCAGCAGCTCAGCAATATTGCAGGGTATGAAGTTCCCGCAGGGACTTCTGAGGCGGGGTACAACGTTGGGAGAGTCTACTATCCTCCCTACGGCAGTACCACAAATTGGTTTGGCAAAGAGTCAGGTGAGCGGCACGAGCTTCCATCGGTTGCTGGTGGCGTTGGTTTCAGAACTGAAGCATACGCAATCTCAGGTGATGGCCGCTGGGCAGCCGGAGACTTCACGCAGTTCCCAGGGTTAGTGAGTAGGGGTCCGGTGCTCTGGGATACGCTGCAAAACAAGATTGTTTTCTTCATAACAGCAAATCAGGTTGGAGAGCCCGGGATTACTGACTGGAATGTGATGGGGGTCGATAACAAGGGGCGTATAGCACTTACAACAAGCAGCCTCGGAGGGTTGTACAACAGCACCGCAAGGACGTTCCGGAAGCCTAACGTCCCAGGAACGTACCGGGTTGCAGGTGTGAGTGATACTGGCAGGCTCTTTGGTCTTACATCCATTGACGGCCAGCTCTACGCCTGGCGAGAATAGGTAGACACACGTATGAGTCCTCTCTTAGTTGAGAGGGCTTTTTTATTGCGAGTTTCTTACTTCGGTTAGCTCAACCAGACGTAGAGCAGGAGTGCTGCCCCAAGTGCAAACCTGTAGTAGGCGAAAATAGCGAGGGAAGACTTCTGGAGGTAGCCAATCAAGAACCTGAGGGAGAAGTAGCCAACAATACCTGCTGCAAGTGCTCCAACCACGTAGAAGGCTGCAAGATCAGCGGTGATCGTAAGTTCTGAAGCCGCCGTAGCGAGACGCTTGAGGGTGGCAGCGGCAATGATAGGCACGGAGAGTAAGAAGCTGTAGCGGGCTGCAGTTGCTCGCGAAAGCCCACTGAAAAGTCCGGTTGAGATGGTTGCACCAGAACGTGAAACTCCAGGAACGAAGGCGAGAATCTGGGAGAAACCTACCAAGTAGGCTTGGCGAGACGATAGTTCGCCATTACTGTTTTTAGCTCCCACCTTCTCTGCCCTGAGCATCACAGCGCCGAAAACAATCAACATGCTCCCTATAACGGTGAGGCTCCTGAAATCTGAGGCTATCTTGTCTTCAAGCAAGAGTCCTGCAACTCCCACAACTGCAGTGATGAGCAAGATCTGCCAAGGGAGCTTTTCTTCGGCCGTAAAGGCTTTCCTTGAGGGGAGGCGAAGCTTCCCAAAGATGCTGAGTAAATCTTTCCAGTAGAAGGCAATGAGGGCAGTGGTTGTCCCAATGTTCGTGAACATGTCAAACGAGAGACCAAAGTTCTTGGGGTCTAGTCCTAGGAAGTGTTGGGCGATAACCAGGTGTCCGGTGGATGAGATGGGGAGGAACTCGGTGAAGCCTTGAATGGCTCCTAGAAACGTTGCTTGGAGGAGTGAGATGGTAGTCATGCAACTAGTCTAGCAGTTCCGGGTGTGCCAGCACACGCTTCACATCCTCGAGGTTTCTGATGCTCGAGAGCTGCTGTCTGACGTGCTTGGCACCAGGGAAATCTCTGGTGTACTCCAGGAGGTGCTTCCTAATTCTAACAAACCCGCGCTCACCAAAGAGGCCTGCAAGGTAGTCTGCGTGCTCGAGGGCCGCGGTGTGACGTTCTTCAAGGGTGCTCTCTCGCCCCAAGAAGACCCACGGGTTGCCAATAGCCTTCCTTCCAATGAGGAAGCCGTCGGTGCCGGCAGCTTCCATTTTGGTGATACCGTCTTCAAGTGACTGCACGTCACCATTCCCCAGGACAAGGATGCCTGCATCCTTAATGATTTTGGCGCCACGAGCGATGGCTTCCCAGTCTGCAAAGCCGCTGTAGAGCTGCTTGAGGGTTCTCCCGTGGAGGGTAATGGCAACTGGGTTAACCGTGATCAGTTCTCTTACCCAGTCTTCAACGGTGATACTATCGTAGCCAATACGGGTTTTGACACTGACGGGGATTTGTCGACGTTCTAGCTTCGCCCCAGCTTCACTTTCAATTGAGGCAATTCGCTCCTCAATGAGGGGGATGAGTCGCTCGTGGATACCGAGGAGTTCTAGGCTCTCGCCCCCAACCCACCTATCTATTCCCTCACGCGCAGCCAGGACAATCTGTTTGGCGCGCTCCGGGTCTCTAATGAGGGCTGCACCCGCTCCTCTTTCGGTGACATTCTTGGCTGGGCAACCCATGTTGATATCTACCCCATCAAAGCCAAGGGCTGCCGCAATGGCGGCTCCTTGAATGAAGGCATTAGGGTCTGAGCCAAAGAGCTGAGCCACTACGGGACGCTCAAGTGGACTGTAGGCGAAGTCATCCAGGAGCCTATCGGCACCAGCGCGTAAGCCTTCTACCGCGGTGAACTCGGTGAAGGTAATTGCGGGGTGGCCAATCCTTGCGGTGATTGCTCTACAGGCTGCGTCGGTAACCCCGTCCATTGGAGCAAGCCCAATAATAGGGGTTTGGAGGTGATCCCAAAAACCCTTAGGTGCTGAAGGTGGGGTGAACTGAGAGTGCTGCATACGAGGCAAGCGCATGCTACACTAATCTTACTAATCCTTCTAGCGTGTCACATGGCTTCCACACCTGAAGAATCATTCAAAGATTTCAAACACCCAGATGACGCCAGCTTCGATAAGCTGGTTGCTGCTATAGATCGTGCCTACCATCGCCCCTTCCGGATGGCAATGAGGAGCTTTCTTCACGGCATGATGACGGCTCTTGGAGCTACGGTTGGTGCTGGTCTCGTCTTCCTCCTCCTCTTCTACATCTTGAGGAGCGTTGACTTTGGACCATACGCCGAGAAGTTTCAGAACCTGATCATTCCAGAGTCAATTAGGAAGCAGCTTGATCCAGAGGCGTACCAAAGCAGTGCTTCTCAGCAGAGCCAAGCAGTACAGCAGGCGCTGGATACGTACATTAAGCAGCAGTCGGCAAACAGTAAGTAGGCTGCATGATTGATTTTGCCAAGCTCCACGCGCAGGTTAGACACCACCATAAGAAGGCTCGCCACGCCTTTCACACCACCCACAGGCACGCTAAGCGGTTGCTCAAGAAGCACAGGTTGCCTCTGGAAGAACTGAGGCAACACTCAGTTAAAACTGTGGCTGCAGCTGCCATAGTTTCTGGAGTTTTCTCAGGCCCTGCTTTTGCTTTTACCAACCAACCTGAACAGCTCAAAGATACCAAGGCCATCCAGCAAGAGGTAATTGCAGACCAGGCGGCGAGCATCGGTGCGGTAATTGAAACCACCACCGATACCCCAGCCGGCCCTGATGCAAGCCTCGCCAATAAGGCAGGTCTCTTCACCAAGCAAATCACCAGGATCTCTCCTACCCCAAACAGCATGCTCACCGGAGAACAGGAGCAGCAGGTTGAACAGCTCATCCTGGACAACTACGGTATCCCAGCAAAGGCTGAGCTTGAGGGGATTAGGCTCAACACCACGTACGGTGTGATGGCGGGCGAACAGCACCTGCCGCTCTACCCAGGCGACACCCTCGAGAACCACGGTTCAGACCCTACCAAGCACCTCACGGGGATGGTGCCAGGGCTGCCATCGTGGGGCTACTTCGCTAAGGATAAAGCCTCGGTGACGCAGAAAGATATTGAAAGGGAGCGATACTACATTGCCGCCCAGACCTTTTTGGCTCCCGGTTGGAACCAGAACGTCCAGAAGTACTACCAGTGGTTCAAGTACCGAAAAATGATTGTGGTGAACCCTGAAACTGGGCAAGCCTGTGTAGTAGTGATAGGTGATGCCGGCCCAAGTCCTTTCCTCAAGCGAAGCTTTGGAGGCTCCAACGAGGTAATGATGCACGTAGGCCTCGGCCTCAAGCGCAAGGGAGCCGTGTATGCACTCTTCGTTGACGATCCAAACGACACCATACCCCTAGGACCTGTAGGAGGAACACCATGAGCATGTTCTACGACCACCTCGTTGCCTGGCCAGTGGTGAACGCAAAGCTCTCTGAATTTGACCTCACCAGTGGTGAGAGAGATGAGCTTTTGAGGCTCCTAGATGAAACTATTCACTTTGAGGTTATGCGCCACCTCTTTGAGGTGCTCCCACTCCACGTTCACGAGAGCTTCGTTCTCCAGGTAAAGGAGGCGCCTCACCGCCCTGAGAGGCTCACCTTCATCAGGCAGTACCACCCAACAGCCGAGGATACCATTAGAATGGTGGCTGAGAGATCAACATCTCGGTTCCTCGATACCATCCACGCCAGCATGCTACACTAGGAATATGGAACAGCCTGGCACTACCCCCTACACCGACGCCGAGTACATCGCCTTCAGACCCGTAATGGACTGGTGGGTGGTTGGTGTGTTCATCCTCGTGATTACCGTTTTGATTGCGGGCATCCCGCTCATCCTCTGGACAGCTTCGGTTGGTCCAGTGGCAAGTGCTGCCACTGTGCTTGCGATGGTCTTGGGGAGCATCTACTACATCGATATTGCTTTCTACAGCTACTACGTCCTGGATAGGGAGCAGCTTGTGGTAACCAGTCACATCAGGCAGCTCTTCTTCCCGTACCGCACCATGGTTTCCTTGAAGCCAGGGGGCTTGCACGGTCTCCTCTCAATCGGGCCTAAGAAGCGTTTTGCGCTTTCACGGAAAAATGTCATTATCAAACTTGCGAAAGGTCCATGGAAGAGCATTTCGGTGAGTCCGAAAGACCGGGAACTTTTCATTCAAACTATCTTGGAGCGAATTGATGGAGAGCGTTCAAAGCGAGCCTCTCGAACAAAGGGTGGGGCGCCCAAACATTCGTAAGTAACGCAGGAGGTCAGATGAAATTTGCTATCGCAGGAATGATTGCATTTTGTGTGTTGCTCATTGGCGGTGCTGTCTTTTTTGCAACTCGTCCTGAAGCTCCTCAGGTGAGAACCATCCCTATGAGCGAACAGTACACCAAGCGGGTTGAGGAAGGTTCATGGGTGAAGGGTGCAGCCAACGCTACAGTCACCATCACCGAGTACGCTGACTACCAGTGTCCAGGGTGTGCTGGGATGGCACCTATCATCACTGAGGTGCTCTCAAAGACTGACTTCGTGAAGCTTGAGTACCGTAACTACCCACTCACCCAGCACAACAAGGCTCGCCTTGCAGCGCGTGCCGCTGAGGCTGCAGGGAGACAGGGAAAGTACTGGGACATGCACGGGGTACTGTTTGCAAACCAGTCTAGCTGGGAGAACCTTTCACTTGCAGTCTTTAGGGATACCGTAAAGGATTACGCTAAGAACCTCGGACTCAACGCTGAGCAGTTTGTGGCAGACCTTGATGATAAGACCATTGATGATCAGGTCAACAAGGATATTACCGAGGGAAACAAAGTGCCGGTAACCGGAACCCCAACCATTTCAATCAATGGCAAGAAGCTTGAGACACTCCCAAAGAGTGCTGATGAATTCATTTCGCTACTCCAGGCTGCAAAACAGTAGTAGTGGAGTACCTTTCAGGAGAATCACTTCCGGAACTCACCGTTTCGCAGGCCCTCGCGGTCTGTAATCGGTGCTTTGAAGGCCTCGAGCTTCTCGTTGAGGGAGAGGTGAGCGGCTACGGGGTGAGCCAGGGGAAGTGGGTTTTCTTTGACCTCAAGGACACCACGGTTGAGGCTAAGGTGAGGTGCTTTACCACCGTCCACCAGCTCTCGGTGCAGCTTGAGGACGGGATGCGGGTACTCATGAAGGCTAGGCCAAACATCCACGCCAAAACAGGGAACTTTAGTTTCATCCCTTCCTACATTGAGCCGCGGGGAGAGGGAAGCCTCAAGCGCGCCTTTGAGCTCCTCAAGAAGAAGCTTGAAGCAGAGGGGTTGTTTGATGTTTATCGCAAGCGCCAAATTCCTGCCATTCCCCAGCACGTTGGCATCCTCTCATCAGAGGGAGCTGCTGGTTTTGGGGACTTCATGAGGATAGCTAAGGATAGGCTCCCAGGGGTGACGTACACCTTGGCGAATGTAGCGGTCCAGGGGGTGAATGCTGAGGCAGAGCTAGTGGCTGGCCTAGACTACCTTAACAGCTACGTTGAGCCTGAGGTTATCGTGATTATCAGGGGAGGGGGTAGCCTAGAGGATCTCCAAGCTTTCAATAGTGAGCACCTCGCCCGGGCGATTATAAGATCCAAAGCTCCGGTGATAGTTGGAGTTGGTCATGAGCGAGACGTGAGCATCGCAGATTTTGTGGCTGACGTGAGGGCATCAACTCCAAGCAACGCTGCCGAGAGGGTGGTGCCAACTAGGGAAAGTATCCAGACAAAGGTGGTGTACGTGGTGAGTAGCATGGAGCGATCAACCCTGTCGCACCTCCAGCGTTTGCGCAACCTGATCACCCAGCAGCTCTCGCGTGAGAGCGAGAGTATCTTGAGGTTCACCTATGGCGTGAGAGCTCAGGTTACCCAGCAGCTAGCCTTAGGTAAGCAGACCATTACCTACCACCTCCAGACTCTCAGGAGCCAGGTGCACTCACGTCTCGTGACGGTGGAGGCACTGGCACCAACCAATGTGCTCTCTCGTGGCTACAGTGTCACTACAGTGGCTGGGAAGGTGGTGCGAAAGGTAGGCGATGCACCAGCAGGGAGCAACCTCACCACCCACGTTTCAGATGGAACTATAACCTCACTAGTAACTAAGGAGTAGCCATGCCAACAAAACCACAAGCTGGTGAAGGAAGTAGCCTCTCAGCAAAACTTTCACGCCTTGCCGAACTTGAAACCTTTTTTCAGCAACCAGACCTCAACCTTGATGAGGCGCTTGAGAAGCACCGGGAGGCAGTGAAGCTGGGTACCGAAATCCTCACCTACCTTGAAACAGCCGAGAGCGAACTGAAGAAGGTAAAGCTTCCCACAGCTGAGTAGGACAGGTAGGGGGTTAGAGGCTTGAGAAAACCCCTGCTTTCTGGTATTTTGCCCTTACCTTACGCCGAGTGTACGCAGACATACTGCGTGCATCGAGGGGAAAAGTGTAAGAAATTGCCTCTAGAAGCTAATAAACAAAAACTTCTTTTTCAAAGCTATTGCACCAGGTTAGTAACTCTACTATCCTCATCCTCGTAACAAGTCGTAACCTCTCCTGCGTATGAATGCTCGCGCCATCGATAGCCTGGACCTTCAGTTCTCAGAGCGTGACAACACGGCTGATGCCCTCTTCGAAGAAGAGACCACAGCAGTTGCCACAGAAGACAGTACCGAACTTGAGCTGATGGACCCTGAGCTTATCGGGTACGATCCCTTCTTCTAGCGACGCCCGGTCAATCCCAGACCATACAAAAACGCCCCCTCCACCTGGACAGGGCGTTTTTTCGACCCTACAATGAAAACATGCGAATCACCCTTGGTGCTGACCACCGTGGTTTTGAACTAAAAAATCTTCTCACTTCAGAGGTGGGGAGGCTTGGACACGTCGCGGTAGATCAGGGAGCGAAGGAGCTCATCCCAGGTGATGACTACACTCCCTACGCTGACGCCGTGGTACTTGCGGTGAAGCGGGGCGAAGCAGATCTTGGGGTACTCATCTGCGGGAGCGGTGAAGGAATGGCTATGGAGGCAAACCGCTTCATAGGCATTAGAGCAGCCGTTGTCTGGCGTCCCGAGGTTGCTACTACCTCAAGGCAGCACAACAACGCCAATATTCTGGTACTCCCAGCTGACTACCTTGATGCTGAGACAGCAAAAGCATGCCTGGAGAAGTTTGTAGCAACGCCTTTCTCAAGGGAGGAGCGACACCAGCGCCGAATCCTCGCCATGGATGCGCCTCACCAACCACAACCAATCAACGTCTGAAAGATGTCACCTGAAATTATTCCTGCAATTCTTGCCCATAGTTTTGAAGAGTACACCACGCGGTTGAGCTTGGTGGAAGCTAGTAACGCAACATGGGTACACGTGGATATTATGGATGGGCAGTTTGTTCCAAACATTACCGTGATGCCCCACGAGATTATGAGCATCGGCACAAGGCTGAAGCTTGAAGCCCACCTCATGACACAAGCTCCTGAAAGGTACTTCTCAGACCTCACGGTAGCCGGCTGTGCACGGGTACTCCTGCATAGGGAAGCTTACTCAGACCTAGCGGCCTGCGCTAAGGCGCTCAAACAGGCAAAAGACTACTTTGGTGAGGTTGGTCTCGTCCTCAACCCAGGTACCGCACTTGAGCCATACGAGGGGCTTGAGCTCAACTCAATTCAGGTGATGGGAGCAGAGCCAGGACACTCGGGTCAGATGCTCTTAGATAGTACCTTTGACCGTCTGCGTGAGCTTTCCTCACAGCGCCTACCAGGTGTAACCCTTGCAGTAGACTGCGGGGTAAGCGAAGATACCATTGCACCACTCAAAGAAGCGGGGGCAAAACGGTTTGTTATCGCAACTCACCTATTTGTGAATAACGCCGTGAGTCAAAATTTTACCTACTTTAGTCAGTTAGTAACAGGAGGGGCAGCATGAGAAAAGTACGAATTGGTATCAACGGCTTCGGACGTATTGGCCGAAACGCACTCAAGGTAGCATTCGCCCACAGAGAGCACTGTGAAGTGGTAGGTATCAACGATCTCACCGATACCAAGACACTCGCTCACCTCCTTCGCCACGACACCGCTTACGGCACCTACGATAAAGAAATCTCTTTTGATGAGAAGTCTATTACCGTAGATGGCGTTCAAATCACCGTGTTTGCAGAGAAGGACCCTGCCGCTCTCCCATGGGGACAGCTTGATACCGACATCGTCATTGAGTCCACTGGAAGGTTCCTCGATAAGGCTACTGCCGGTGCCCACATCAAGGGAGGCGCTAAGCGCGTTATTATCTCAGCTCCTTCTAAGGGTGATGATCCAGCTCCTACCCACGTCATGGGCGTAAACCCATCAGACGGAACCGAGGAGATTATCAACAACGCTTCGTGTACCACCAACAACATCGCTCCGGTGATGATGATTCTGGACGAAGTCTTTGGGATCGATAAGGCGCTCATGTCTACGGTTCACTCGTTTACGGCTAGCCAGGTTATCCAGGATGCTCCTTCAAAGGATCTCCGCGAGGCCAGGGCTGCTTCACAGAACATCGTGCCTACCTCAACAGGTGCTGCTATCGCCACCACGCTTTCGCTGCCAAACCTCAAGGGGAAGTTTGATGGTCTCTCGTTCAGGGTGCCAACCATTGTGGTTTCATGTTCAGACATCACCGTTCTGTTGAAGAAAGACGTGACCGTTGAAGAGCTCAACAATGCCTTCATCGAGGCCTCAAAGCGTCCAGAGCTCCAGGGAATCCTTGGTGTCACCACCGAGCCTCTCGTTTCAAGCGACTACAAGGGCAACCCTCACTCATGCGTGATTGATATGCCGCTCACCCGCGTAGTTGGCGGCAACTTTGTTAAGGTAGTTGCCTGGTACGACAACGAGTGGGGCTACTCCAACCGTTTGGTAGAGCAGGCAATCAAGGTTGGTCAGAGCATCATCGCCTAGATAGATATCAGTTATGGGTGATTAAACCCGGCGTACTCCGCCGGGTTTTAGGTATTAAAAAACTAACACTCGGAGTGTTAGTTATGTGAGGGGTTTGGCTCGTAACCTGCGGGTAGGAAGATGCCAAAGGGGTAGATCCTGTAGCCATCGTACGGGTCATTTTTCATGGAGTGCACAAGGAGCGGTACCCCGAGGACAGTTGATAGTGCCTGCCACATCTTTGGATCTCTAGCGTGAAGATACTTACGGTCATTTCCGTCCCCAAATTCTTCTATGAGGTGGTTGAGACAGTTTGGTTCGCAGTACTTCTCCACAAAATCAGTGATCCGCATGCGGGGCAAGGCAGCTTCACCGGTTCCATTCCAGTATGGCTCTGTCGTGTGTACGTGGAGCTGATCCAGTTCATGAGGCTCAAAGAGGACACGGGCATAGACTCCCAAGTAGAGTATCTTGCTGCGATCTGGTACGGAGCTTTCAAGGTTTTCTTGTTCGGACATGTAACGTAGCCTGCACATTTCGTGCAGGCTGAAGTGTATCCTAAAATGCCATTTTGTCAAGCTGTTTACACCTGTAAAGCCGGGATTGATTGACCAGAATACAACAAAAAAACTACAGGATGCCTGTAGTTGGGATTACGTGTGAACAAGTTTTCGTTCTCCAACCTTGATCAGGTCGCTGATCTTCATGCCCCCACCATCGTCTGGTGGGTTGAGGATGAGTGGACCCTCCGGGAGTGGTGGGAAATTCGGTTCATGCTCTCTGTCGTCATCCTCGTCTATTGGGATGGCGGCGAGGAATGTCCGGGAAGGGCAATCATCTGCCCAGAGGTAGTGCAGGCCAACTTCAAATCCGGGAATTTCAAGTTGGTTTGCCAGTACTCTCAGCATCGGTGTGGCTGCCTCTGTGAGGGGTAGCCATGGTTCATCTTTGCTCACCCTGTCCTTCCGATGCAGTCGCCGGGTGTCCTCGAAACCACAGATGGTCACGAGACCGGTAGTTTCAGTGGCAAACTCGCTGCAAAGTTTCCTGATTGCGTTCGCTGCTTCGGGGCGGTTCTTGATGTGGTAGTCAAAATCCAACCAGCAAAACATCCTGTTCTTCATGTGGACGAACAGCCACTGTGGAGTGTCGGCATCCACAGATGAAATCCCAAGGTTCACCATGGCGAAACCATAGCAAAAATCTTTCTCTTGAGAAAGAGAGGCGTGGTACAATACTTCCATATGCAAGAGGGGCTTACACTTCGGCAACGCGCTACCAACATCCGCAAGCACATCATCCAGATGCTCCTCGCCTCTGGGTCTGGGCACGCTGGTGGACCACTTGGGATGGCAGATATCTACGCTGCTCTCTACTTTAGCGTCCTTAACCATCGCCCCGATGAGCCTATGTGGGAAGGACGAGATAGGTTGATCCTCTCCTGCGGTCACACCTGTCCGGTGAGGTACGCTGCCATGGCTGAGGCTGGCTACTTCCACCCAGGAGACCTCCTCACCTTGCGGAAGTTTGAAACCAAACTGCAGGGACATCCAAGTAGGGTGGATATGCCATCGCTTGAAACCAGTTCAGGGCCACTTGGCCAAGGTCTCTCGCAGGCAGTTGGGATGGCACTCTTCGCCAAGCAAACTGGACAGCACTGGAGAACCTACTGTGTCCTCTCAGATGGTGAGCACCAGGAAGGCCAGACCTGGGAAGCAATCATGCTAGCTGGAGCGAGAGGACTCTCAAACCTCTGCGCGATTGTGGATAGGAATAACATTCAGATTGATGGCACCACCGAGGAAGTCCTTTCTCTTGAGCCCTTCAGCTACAAGTACGTGGCAAACGGCTGGCACGTCATCACCATCGACGGCAACAACAACGAGGACGCCATCCTTACCGCGTTTGCTGAGGCAAAAGAAATGCAAACCAAGCCCACGGTGATCATCGCCCAAACCATCCCTGGAAAAGGGGTGAGCTTCATGGAAAATGACTACCACTGGCACGGAAAGACGCCATCAAAGGCTGAGGCTGATGCCGCCCTTAAAGAGCTGGAGGAGTGGGTATGAGCGTGGTGCCACTCAATTCGCTTGAAGGGGTTGCCTTTGAGGCACCTCGCGAAGGGTATGGGAGAGGGCTGGTAGCCGCTGCTACCGCCAACCCTAAGGTGTGGGGACTCTGCGCAGACCTCACCGAATCGCTCAGGATGCAAGATTTCGCCAAGAAGTTTTCAGACCGGTTTGTCCAGGTTGGAGTTGCCGAGCAAAACCTCGTAGGAGTTGCGGCAGGAGTGGCTCTCGCTGGGGGAATCCCATTTGCGGCAAGCTTTGCCGTCTTCAACCCGGGGCGAAGCTGGGACCAGCTTCGAGTCTCGGTCTGCTACGCTAACGCAAATGTGAAGGTGGTTGGGGGACACGCGGGGCTCTCAACCGGACCGGATGGTGCCACCCACCAGGCGCTTGAAGACATTGCCATTACCCGGGCGCTTCCAAACCTGGTTGTTCTCGCTCCAACTGATGCCCTTGAAACCGAGAAGGCCGTAGTTGCCGCCGCTGCTTACGATGGGCCAGTCTACATCAGGTTTGGTAGGGGCGATGTTGCCTCAATCACCACACCAGAAACTCCCTTTACCATTGGGAAGGTGAACCAGCTCCGTACTGGAACCGATGTTGTGATCTTTGCCTGTGGAGCCATGGTCTACCCCTCGCTCCAAGCTGCTGACATGCTCGCCAACCGACTTTCAGTGGGAGTTGTTGCGGTTCACACCATCAAGCCACTGGACGCAACGGTGATTACAGCCCTTGCTGAATCGTGCGGTGCTGTGGTAACTGCCGAGGATGCTCAGGTTGCCGGTGGACTTGGGGGTGCAATCTCAGAACTCCTCACAGAGACCTGCCCGGTTCCTGTTGAGCGGGTTGGTGTGAGGGACCAGTTTGGCCAATCAGGGAAACCTGAAGAGCTCTACCAGCACTACGGTCTCACCTCTCACGGCATCGTCCAGGCTGTGGAACGCTGTCTCGCGCGAAAAGCCTAGTGTATACTGCTAAGTAAGATGTTGGTATCTCTCTCCACACAGCTTGCCAGGGCAAAGCGAGCGCGAAAGCCGCTTGTTTTTGCGCAGGTAACCACATTAGAAATTGCCGTTGCGGTAGTGAGGGCGGCTGAGCACGAAAAGCGCTCGGTGGTGCTGACCATTGATGCCTCTCACCCGCTCCTCTACAGCCTTGACCACCAGGTAGCTGCCACTCTCCAGTTGGGACGAATGAGTCGCGCGGATGTCACCGTTGAGGTGATCACCGGAGCAAACCACCTCGCCGTTGAGCAGGCCCTCATGGCAGGTGCCCAGGTGGTATCGCCCCAGGTAACCGATATTTCCGAGAGCCAAGCAGTTTCCCTCTTTGGATGGAGTGCCAACCAGGCAAAGGCTCAAGGAGCAGAGCTCATGGTAGATCTCTCCTACTACCACAAGGGTGATTGGAACTCGCTCGCCCACCTCCTGGCTTCAAAGCACCAGGTTTGTGCAGTGAGAACCCAACTCCTCGGGAAGGACCACAAACTTCAGGCAACTGAGGTTACCCAGGTAATGCACTCCCTCAAGCTCCCAGTTATCGCCGCCGCTGCAGACTACAAGCCATCACACCTCAGACGCTTCGTTGAGCTTAGCGTTGGCGGAGTAACACTCACCGAGGTTTTGGATGAAACCTTCACCGCAGGCTTGAGGACAGCTCTCAGAAACCGCAGCCACAACCTTGCACGCTACTACCTTCCCAAAGGTCAGCTTGCCGTAGAAGAGGGTCTCGTCAGAATCTTTCACCAGCTATGTTCGAGGTAGTTTCGCTGGGCGATAGCTGCCAAGACATCTTCCTCATCTTAACCAAAGATCAGGCTCAGCTTCACTGTACGGTGAAACCTGATGACTGTGAGATTAGCTTCCACTACGCCGATAAAGTTCCAATTTCAGAGAAGCACGATGCAGTAGGTGGGAATGCCGCCAATGCAGCTGTGTCTTTCGCTAAGTTAGGCTTCTCAACTGCCATTTACACCCACATTGCTGATGACAGACCTGGAAAGCGTATTCGGGAGGAGCTTCTGAAGCACGGGGTCTCAGAAGATTTTGTGGTGGTAGACCAGAATAGTGAGACCAACTACAACACGGTGATCAGCTACGAGGGCGAAAGAACTATCTTCGCCTACCACAAGGCACGACACTACCACCTTCCCCAGGTAGGTCCAGCAAAGTGGCTATATCTCACCTCCATGAAAGATGGTTTTGACGTGATGCTCCCAGATATTCTCAACCTTGCAGCAACCCACGGGACTAAGATTGTCTACCAGCCAGGTAGCTACCAGCTCAAATTGGGTACCACTCCTGTTACCGAGCTCCTCAAGAAAACTACCATCCTCTTCCTCAACCGCGAGGAAGCCGAAAGCTACCTAGGCGTGAATGGAAATCCACCCTTCTCAGAGCTCCTGAAGCGTCTACAAGCCCTCGGGCCCACCCAAGTGGTGGTAACAGACGGTAGCAATGGTACAGCCGCTGCTGACGGCTCTGAGCAGGTCTACATGCCTGTCTTGCCCGAGGTTGTGAAGCGCGAGGCCACTGGTGCTGGTGATGCTTTTGCCTCAGCTACAACTGCCGGTATTATTTCGGGCCTCTCGCTCAAAGATGCACTACGCTGGGGGCAACTCCAAGCAGCTGGGGTGATTCAGCAGGTTGGAGCCCAGGCAGGGCTGCTCACCAAAGCAGAGCTTGATGCTCAGCTCCAGAGCCACCCAAACCTGTTGGCAGTGCCTCTCGACCCCACACTCTGATACACTAGTCCTACACACGTAACAAAGGAGCCATGACAAAAGTAGTCGTCACCAGACCAATAGCTGACAACGGACTCAGTAAGCTGAGAGAGAAGGGGTACGAAGTAGTTGTTCATGACGATTGGTTGATGAACGAAGACCAGCTCAAAGAGTTTGTGGTAGGCGCTGACGTCATCCTCTGTCTCCTTACTGACCCGATCACCGATGCTGTTATGGAGGCAGCGGGCGAGAACTTGAAGCTCATCGCTACCTACAACGTTGGTTTTGATAACATTGACCTCCACGCTGCCAAGAAGCGAGGACTCATGGTTACCTCAACAGCTGGCTACATCTCAAGTGTGGCAGTTGCCGAGCACGCTTTTACCCTGATGTTTGCCCTGGCTAGGAACCTAAGACCTGCAGACAACTACATGAGGTCTGGTCAGTACCAGTACTGGAACCCGAGCATTTTCACCGGCCAGCAGCTCAGGGGGAAAACGGTAGGTATCGTTGGAACAGGGCAGATTGGGAGTATTTTCGCCACCATGTGTGCCACTGGCCTCAACATGGATGTCCTCTACACCGATGTTGTCCCGTCACTCCCTCTTGAAATGACCCTCGGCGCCAAGAAGGTTGAGCTCAACGAGCTCCTGGAGAAAGCCGATGTGGTTTCCATCCACGTCCCACTTCTCCCAAGCACCCAAGGCATGATGAGCGGCGAGCAGTTCCAGAGGATGAAGAGTACCGCTGTGCTCATTAACACCTCAAGGGGTCCTGTTGTTGACGAAGAGGCACTGGTGCAGGCACTTCGCGAAAAGCAGATTTGGGGAGCTGGCCTGGACGTGTTTAAGTACGAGCCGTACCTCGCAGGGGGATTGGCTGAGCTAGATAACGTTATTGTTACCCCACACATTGCTTCAGCCACCGAGCCAACCCGCTTCCAAATGTCCGAAAACGTTGCCGATAACATCATCGCAGTGATGGACGGGAAGACTCCTCCTTGCCCGGTGAAGCTTCCGGCTGACTAGCTTTTTGAGGTTTCCTCGAGACGTAACCAGGAAATAATCTGAAATAGAGAATTTTGAGAATAGCGGCTCCAGTAGCCGTTATTTTCATAGTCTAACCTGAAAAGAATGGTCTAATCTGTTGACAGGTTAGGTGATATTTCTGATACTAGGGGCAAGTTTACCCACTAACCACTTCACCCCGTCGCAAGGCGGAGAGAGGAGATGCACTATGGCATACTCACAGAAGAACTCTAAGGGCCAGGAATACTTCCTGCACTCAAAGATGGTTACCCTTAAGGGTGGTCGCATGCAGACCATCTACTACTTCGCTCGTAAGACGGACCCTACATCAGGCCTGGACGCAGTTCCTGCCAACATGATGGTTTCTGAGAACGCTCGAACTGGTCTCTTGCTCCTCAAGAAGAAGGCATAACCACCTTCCTCTAGTAGCTAAGGCTAGCAAAAAGCTCCCACCCGGGGGCTTTTTGGTTTGCTTCAGTTTTGCTAATCTGAACTAACATGAAACGCTCAGAGATCTTCTTCTCCGTTCTCCAGGTACCGTTGGATTTCCTCCTCCTCCTTGCTGGATTCGCTGCAGCCTACTGGTTGCGTGATTCTGGATTTGTTCTTACCCCACAGGTTCCAGGGGATCTAGGTAGCGTGGTGAAGTATGGCTTACTGGCAGACATCCTTCCCTTTCATGAGTACCTTAGGTACGTGCTCTACATCATCCCAGTGATGATAGGTATCTTTGGTCTCACAGGCCTCTACGCCATGCGTGGCTCGCTCCCGCTCTCCAAGAAGGCAATTAGGGTGTTCCTGGGGGTTTCGGTGGGCCTCTTCTTCGTTCTCCTGCTCTTCCTCCTCCGTAACGACTTCTTCCTCCCACGTTCAACCGTTCTCTACGCGTGGGTCTTCTGTACCTTGTTTGTTCTGTTGGGGCGAATGACCGTCCGCGCGGTGCAATCTATCCTGAGAACCTTCAACATTGGGGTGATTCGCCTTGGTATTGTGGGCTCTGAGGAGGCAGCTACTACCATCCTGCTTGGGCTGCTTCATAACCCACACTCGCTCTACCGGCTTGATAGCCGTTTTGAATCGCTCCAGGTGGATAAGCTGATTAGGAGGCTCAATGCTGACAAGCTAGATGAACTCATCGTGGTAAATGAACACTATGACACTGAGGCTCTCATTAAGATCAGGAACCACTGTCTGGAGCACCAAGTTGGCTTTTCTTTCGTCCCGTCACTCTTCACTAAGCTCCAGAGTAACTACGCGGTACGGAGCGAATTTGGCATGCCCGCTATTGAGATTAAGCCTACTCCACTCGATGGTTGGGGAAGGGTGGTCAAGCGCATCTTCGATATCATCGCCTCGCTCATCCTGATCGTTCTCTTCTCACCAATCTACCTGGTGATTGCCGTTTGGATGCTCATCAGCTCTCCTGGCCCACTCATCTACAAGAACAAGCGTCTCGGCAAGGATATGCAGCCTATCTTTGTTTGGAAGTTCAGGAGCATGAAGGTTGAGTACTGTGATGGACCTGGGTACAGCGGTGCTGCTGCCTTCAAGAAGTACCTAGCTGACAACCCAGAGGCTGCAAAGGAGTGGGAGGCAACCAGCAAGCTCCGTAATGACCCGCGGGTATCATCGGTAGGAAACTTCCTGCGCAAAACCAGCCTCGACGAGCTTCCCCAGTTCTTCAACGTGTTCGGGGGCACCCTCAGCCTCGTGGGTCCTCGCCCCATTGTGAGGAATGATTTCCACGATGAGGTTGAGAAGTACGGTGAGGCTGCTCGGATGCTCTTTACCGTGAAGCCTGGTGTTACCGGTTTGTGGCAAGTTTCAGGCAGGAACGATACCACCTTCGCCGAGAGAATTCAGCTTGATATTAGGTACATCGAGAACTGGAACCTATTCTGGGACCTCCTCATCATGATCAAAACAGTAAGCGTATTCATTCCTAAGCGCGGAAAAGGAGCCTACTAGTGTCCAAGGAGCGTCTCAAGGTTGCCCTTGCTCACGACTACCTCAACTCATGGGGTGGAGGCGAAAGAGTTCTCGCCATCTTTAGGGAGCTCTACCCAAAGAGTGACGTCTTTGCCATCACCCACGACCCTGAAAAGGTGTCTGGGCACGTTGATTTTCCAGTCAAAACATCGTTCCTCCAAAAGATGCCGCTTGCGGTGAAGTTCCACAAGTGGTTCTTGGTACTGATGCCGCTAGCGGTGCACAAGCTTGATTTCAGTGGCTACCAGCTCATTCTCTCAGATAGCTCAGGGTTCATTAAGGGTCTTCGGGCGCCTAAGGGTGCACTCCACGTCTGCTACATCCATACGGCAACCCGCTACCTCACTGTAGACAAACAGTATTTCAAAGAGAGTGTTCCAAAGGTTGTCCAGTGGGCGGTGCCACCTTTCCTCAAGTGGTTAGCAAGGATTGATAGGAAAGATGCCCAGCTACCAGATGTCTACATTGCCAACTCAGAAGAAACCTCAAAAAGGGTAGAGACTTACTACGGTAGGAAGGTTGATGCTGTCATTTTCCCACCAGTTGATACCGAGGCTTTCTACCGAAAGCATTCAGACAAGGTGGAGGATTTCTACCTGGTTGCTGGGAGACTCGCTCCCTACAAACGTTTCGATCTCGCCATTACCGCTTGCAACAAACTAAGCAAGAAACTGGTGGTCATTGGAGCTGGCCCAGAAGAAGAGGCCCTCCGGGAAATCTCCGGAGAAACTGTTGAGTTTAGGGGAAAGGTTTCAGATGAAGAGCTTAGGAAGGCGTACGCTTCGTGCAAGGCAATGATTTTCCCGCCCCTCGAGGATGCTGGTATGACGCCGCTTGAGTGTATGGCGTGTGGCAGGCCAGTTATCGCCTACGGGAAAGGTGGAGCACTTGAATCCGTGGTTGAAGGGAAGACCGGAACATTCTTTCCGGAGCAGACGGTTGATTCACTCGTGAGTGCCATTGAAAGGTTTGAATCACGTAGGTGGGACGAACGCGAAATCATCTCCCAAGCGGATAAATTCAGTAAGGCTAGCTTCAAGGAAAAGGTCTCAGCGGTTATTGAAAACTCACTCGCCCAAAGGTTATAGCCAAGCAGTTCTAATCTGTGGTAGACTACTTTGGTAAGGGGCCCTTAGCTCTTTTTCTCGTGTAAAACCCCACATCACTCTATGGCAGACGAAACAAATATTTCCAAGCAGACAGGTGACTACGGTGCTCAGCAGATTACCGTTCTTGAAGGGCTAGATCCAGTAAGGAAGCGCCCGGGAATGTACATTGGTGGAACCGGCATTGAAGGCCTCCACCACCTCGTTTGGGAAATTGTAGACAACGCCATTGATGAATCCATGGCTGGCTACTGTGACCAGATTAGGGTGATTCTCAACCCAGATAACTCTATTGCCGTAGAGGATAATGGAAGAGGTATTCCGGTTGATAAGCACCCAAAAACGGGGAAATCTGCCCTTGAGACAGTTCTTACCGTCCTCCACGCAGGTGGTAAGTTTGGCGATGGCGGCTACAAGGTTTCAGGGGGACTGCACGGAGTAGGCGCTTCTGTAGTGAATGCCCTTTCAATCTGGGTAAAGGCTGAGGTAAAGGTTAATAAAAAGTACTACACCCTAGACTTTGACCACGGTAAGCCAACCTCTGAGATTAAGGAACAGGCAAACCCAGGTACCGACGCGTGGCTATCAAAAGATGGTACGGGTACCCGCATTACATTCCTGGCAGACAATAAGATTTTCCCTTCAACAGAGTGGGACATTTCTCGTATTACTGAGAGGGTTAGGAACAGTGCCTACCTCACCAAGGGTGTTACCTTCACCATTTCAGACTACCGACAGGGCATTCCAGACCCACTCCTCCCTGATGATAAAACCTTCACCTTCTACTTTGAGGGGGGTATTTCTTCGTACGTCAGGCACCTCAATAAGTCTCACCAAACCATCACCGATCCTGCATTCTACGTGGATAAGGTGGTTGGGGACTTCCAGGTAGAGGTTGCGCTTGCTTACGCCGATGACTACGCCGAGCGCGTCTACTCCTTTGCCAACCACGTCTACACCCCAGAGGGAGGAACTCACCTTACCGGGTTTAGGATGGCGCTCACTAAGCAGATCAACGCCTACGCCAAAGCAAACAACCTCGTCAAAGAGGCAGACGGCACGTTAACCGGGGACGATGTTCGTGAAGGCCTCACCGCGGTTATCTCGGTGAAGCTTCCAGATCCACAGTTTGAAGGTCAGACTAAAGGAAAGCTTGGAACCCCAGAAATGCGCTCAGTGGTTGACCAGGTGGTAACAGAAGCACTTGACTACTACTTCAATGAGAACCCCCAGTGTGGAAGAAAGATCATTGAGAAGAGCATTCTTTCGCTCCGTGCTCGTTTAGCTGCCCGTGCAGCCCGTGAGACGGTTATCAGGAAAGGTGCCCTTGAAGGAATGTCACTCCCAGGAAAGCTGGCAGACTGCTCAGAGAAAGACCCGGCAAAGTGCGAGCTCTACATTGTAGAGGGAGACTCAGCTGGTGGTTCTGCCAAAGACGGGCGTGACCGAAAGACACAGGCTATTCTGCCGCTTCGAGGCAAGATCCTCAACGTAGAGCGAGCTCGCCTAGACAGGATGCTCTCTTCAGAGGGTATCAAAAACCTGATTGTGGCAAGTGGAGTGGGCATTGGTGATCAAATTGACTACGCTAAACTCCGTTACCACAGAATCATCATCATGACAGATGCAGATGTAGACGGTGCTCACATTCGCACACTCTTGCTAACCCTCTTCTACCGCCACTTCCCAGAGATTATTAAGCGAGGTCACCTCTACATTGCGCAGCCACCGCTCTTTGGTATTACCAAGGGTAAGGATAAGTACTGGGCATACACCGAGGAAGAGCGCGATGTCATCCTCACGAAGCTTGCCGAAGAGCGTGAAGCTAAGGCGAAGCTCAAGAAGAAGGGTGAGCCTGTTGAGGCAGAGCTACTTGAGGACGGTGAAGAGGTTCCGGCCGTAGAAGAAGAGGTGATTACTGCTGAGAGTAGCCTGGCCAAGCGCGCCGGTGTGATTCCACAGCGGTTCAAGGGACTTGGAGAAATGAACGCCGAACAGCTCTGGGAGACAACTATGAATCCTGAAAATCGGGTACTCCTCCAGGTAGCTATGGAAAATGCTGAAAAGGCAGATGAAACCTTCTCAATGCTCATGGGCGAAGAGGTACCACCGCGCAAGCGCTTCATCCAAACCCACGCTAAAAACGCAACGCTAGATGTCTAATTCTTGCTATGGCAACTGAAACCCCCAACCCAGAACTAGACGACGTTTCAAACATCATCCCTGAAGGGTCTGAAGATGCTCCTGCAGCAGCTGATCTTGAGGTGAACGAAGAGCCAAGCCTAGAGCTTGTCCAGACAGCTCTCAGTACCACAGAGCCAACCCACATTGATGGGGTAGGTTTGGTGCAGGGACGCGATATCGTGAGGGAAATGCAGAAGTCCTACCTGGACTACGCCATGTCGGTTATCGTTTCACGTGCCCTCCCAGATGCGAGAGATGGCTTAAAGCCCATTCACCGCCGTATCCTCTTCGCCATGAATGAGATGGGTCTCAGGCACAACGTGAAGTACCAGAAGTCAGCTCAGACGGTTGGACAGGTAATGGGTTACTACCACCCACACGGAGATGCTGCCATCTACGACTCACTGGTTCGTATGGCACAGCCATTCTCAATGAGTCACACCCTCATTGATGGACAGGGTAACTTTGGCTCAATCGACGGTGACTCTGCCGCTGCCATGCGTTACACCGAGTCTCGTATGGCAAAGATTGCCTCAGAGCTCTTGGCTGACATCGATAAAGACACCGTTCCCTTTGTAGACACCTACGACGGTTCACGCAAAGAGCCAAACGTCCTGCCTTCAAAGGTACCAAACCTCCTCCTCAACGGTGGCTTGGGAATTGCAGTAGGAATGGCAACCAACATTCCTCCTCACAACCTCACTGAGGTTTGTAACGGGGTAATTGCTCTCATTGATAAGCCAGACTCCACAGCTGAAGAGCTGATGGCGTACGTTACGGGGCCTGATTTCCCAACCGGTGCTGAGATCTACGCCGGTACTGGCCTCAAAGATGCATACACCACCGGAAGAGGCAAGTTTACCATCAGGTCTATTGCTGAGATTGAGGAGAAGAAGAACGGCTTCAGGATCATCGTCTCCAAGATTCCATACCAGGTGAACAAAGCAGAGATGGTGGCAAAGATTGCCGACCTGGTGAAGGACAAGAAGATTGATGGCATCACCGATATTAGGGACGAATCAAACCGTGAGGGTATCCGAGTGGTGATTGAGCTTCGTGCCAACAGCTACCCAAAGAAGGTGCTGAACAAGCTCTACGAGATGACTCCTCTCCAGACCACCTACCACATCAATATGCTTGCCCTCGTGAACGAGGTAGAGCCACGGGTGCTCAACCTGCAGGAAGTCTTGCAGGAGTTCATTTCACACCGCCAAGTAGTGGTAAGGCGAAGGGCTGAGTACGACCTCCTCAAGGCTAAGGAGCGCGCCCACATTCTTGAAGGCTTGCTCATTGCCCTCGACAACATTGATGAGGTAGTGAAGGTAATCCGTGCTTCAAAGAACCGTGAAGTTGCTCGTGACCAGTTGATGCTCAAGTTCAAGCTCTCTGACCTCCAGAGCAATGCTATCCTCGACATGCGTCTCTCAAGCCTCGTTGGCCTTGAGCGTCAGCGCCTCCAGGATGAGTACGATGAGAAGATGAAGCTCATTGCCTTCCTAGAAGACCTCCTCGCCCACGAAGAAAAGATTCTCGCTGTTATCCGCAAGGAGACCGAGGAGATTAGGGATCAGTACGGGGTGGAGCGAAGAACTCGCATCATCAATGCTGATGTTAAGGGCTTCACCGCTGAAGATCTCATTCCAAACGAGGATGTGATCATTTCGCTCACCAAGACCAACTACATCAAGCGTGTAGCCAAGGACACCTACCGTAGCCAGGGCCGAGGCGGAAAAGGGGTGACTGGCATGAACACAAAGGATGAAGACGAGGTTGCCTTCCTCTTGGCTGCTAAGACCCACGATGTGGTCTACTTCTTCACCGACAGTGGTAAGCTCTACCGCACCCAGGTGTACGAGATCCCACAGGCAAGCAGACAGGCTAAAGGCTCAAGCATTGTTAACGTCATCCAGATTGGCCAGAACGAGAAAGTTACTGCAATGCTCTGTCTACCAAAAGCCAGGGAAGCAGCTGGCGGCTACTTCATCATGGGTACCACCGATGGAACCGTGAAGAAGACAGAGATTAAGGCTTACGCCAACGTGAGGAAGAACGGTATTATCGCCATCAACCTTGCTAAGGGCAACCAGCTCCAATGGGTTGAGCCTTCAGATGGTAAGGATAGTGTGCTCATGGTTACTGCCAAAGCCCAGGCAATCCTCTTCAAGGAAGAGGAAATTAGACCTACAGGAAGATCTGCTTCAGGGGTTAGAGGTATGAAGCTACGACCAGATGACCTAGTGGTCTCTATGGATGTTCTATCAGACACAGCATTAAAAGAAGATGAAATGCTTGTGGTCTTTGAGAACGGATTTGGTAAGCGCACCTCACTTACCGAGTTTGACCTCCAGCACCGCGCTGGTATGGGAATAAAGGCAGCTGCAGTTACGGCAAAAGTTGGTTCTGTCGTCCACGCTTCAGTAGTGCGTGGAGCTGAAGGTGATCTAGTTCTCATCTCGAGTAAGGGAACGGTGATTAAGACTCCAATGAAGAGTGTAAAGAAACTTGGAAGGGTAACCCAGGGGGTAACCCTCATGCGTCTCAATGGCACTGAAAAGGTTGCAAGCGCCACCATCCTTCCTGAAGGTACTGAAGAAGAGGTTGAGGCAAACTAGAAACTTTCTAAAACTAGCCGTTCGTGTCGGCTAGTTTTGGTTTGCCCTCCAGTGGCAAGCTTTCCAGATTTGTGGTATACTCCCAAAGAAGTAAACAGCTATGGCCGAAAAAACTCCCATCCAAATTCCGTCAGTCCTCACCGTAAAGCAGCTTGCCGACATCCTCGGCCAGCCGGTTACCAGTGTCATCGCAAAGTTGATGGGCTTTGGCGTACTCGCCACCATTAACGAGGATGTGGATTTTGATACGGCGGCCATTATCGCCGATGACTTTGGCGTCCAGGTTACTCGCGCAGAAAAGGTAAAGTCAGTTGTTTCAAACAAGCGCGTCCTTGAGACGGTTACCAAAGACATCAGGCAACGCCCAGCCATCGTGACCATCATGGGACACGTAGACCACGGTAAAACCAGCCTCCTGGATACCATTAGGAAGACTAACGTTGCTGCGGGTGAGTCTGGTGGTATTACCCAACACATTAGTTCGTACCAGATTCAAATTCAGCCAAAAGCTGGTGGTGATAAACGTACCATTACGTTCCTTGATACACCTGGACACTCAGCTTTTGAGGCAATGCGTCGTCACGGTGCCCAGATTACAGACCTTGTAGTACTCGTAGTTGCTGCTGATGACGGCATCAAGCCTCAGACCGTTGAGGCAATCAACCACGCCAAGCAGATGCAGGTGCCAATCCTTGTTGCCGCCAACAAGATGGATAAGCCTGATGCAGACCTAGATCGGCTCAAAGCCCAGCTTGCCGAGTACGACCTCACCCCTGAAGATTGGGGAGGAAAGACTACCCTCGTCCCAGTATCAGCCCTCCAGGGAACAGGTGTTGAAGATCTCTTAGAGATGATCCTTCTCTCCACAGATATCCGTGAGCTCAAAGCTAACTACGATGTTCCAGCTGTTGGAGTAGTTGTAGAGTCACAGATTAGGCCAGGTATCGGACCTACGGCAACCGTTCTCATCCAGAACGGTGTTGCTAAAGTGGGTGACTTTGTCGCTATTGGCAGTGTCTCGGGAAGAATCAGAACCATGACCGATCACAAGGGAAAGAAAATCCTTGAGGGAACTCCGTCCATGCCAGTGCTCATTAGTGGACTCTCAGGAGTGCCACACTTTGGTGAGCAGTTTGCCATCTTCACCTCAGAGCGTGAAGCACGTGAGTCAGCACGCCAGTTCTTGCGTGGGCAGGGCGCAAAGCGTGCAGCAAGTGCTGGAAAAGCAGGGCTAAACGTAAAGGCTCAGAAAGAGGGTGAGAAGAGCATCATGAACGTGGTAGTGAAGGCAGATGCCATTGGTTCACTTGAGGCAATTAGGGCTGGTCTTGATCAGATGAGAAACGATGCCGTTGAGGTACGAATTGTTGCAGATGGAGTAGGTGACATCAGCGAAGGTGACGTCACCATGGCACGTACTGCCAGTGCACTCGTTCTAGGTTTCCATGTTCGTATTCCCGCAGCCGTTAAGACCATTTCAGATCGTGAGAAGGTAGATGTTGCACTCTACAGTGTCGTCTACGAGCTTTTTGACGCTATCCGTGAAGCATTGGCAGAATTGATGCCGATGGTTGACGTTGAGCACCAAATTGGCCAGCTCAAGATTCTCGCCCGTTTCAGGGATAACCGAAAGAATATCGTTCTCGGTGGGCGTGTTGAAGAAGGAGTGATGGAGCCTAAGAAACTAGCTAGAGTCCTCAGGGGTGATAAGGTTGTGTCAGAAGGTAAGATTCTCACCCTCCGCCGTGGAAAAGATGAGGTAAAGAGCATTAGTACCGGTTCTGAGTGTGGCCTCGAGCTCTCTCTTGGCGAAGGTGCTGCTGATGTTGCCGTTGGTGATGTTGTACAGCTCTACCGCACCGAACAGGTCCGAGCATCGCTTGGTTTGTAAGTATTCTTGGCTCTGGTTGGGGATTATAGCTACTTGCAAAAGCTCGTCCCTCGTGGTACAATTTGGAGGTGCAAATCTGACTTGTAAGGTGTTCTAAGGGCATTAGAGCACAGCACGGAGGAGTTTATTCTCACCACTAAGACGGAACCTCCCAGTCCATTTGGACAGAGAGTTACCCGTTACTCCAGACGCGTCTTGTGTTCTGGTTACACCACAATCAGTCTTGCTGCAGCGGCTACGTACAGCCGTGTAGCTCGTAATAAAGTACGTTTTTTCTCAACTATTACCGTAGCTACTGCACTCGTTGCAAGCCTCGGAGTTTGGGCATTTCATCGCCCAGCTGTACTTGCTAGTGGTGATGCTGAGAGAATCAGTTTCGTTATTGGCACCTACCTCTACCCAGATACCCTCACCTCAAACCTAGACTTTGGTCTCCAAGAGGTCGCTTTTGAAGGGCAGGCCACTGGTGGAAGTAACACTGAGAATGCTCCAAGAACTGAGCCTAAAGAGCACACGGTTCAATCTGGGGAAACCCTCAGTGGGATTGCCTCTCTCTACGATCTTTCAAGTGATACCCTCCTGGTAGCTAACCCTGTTCTTGCAAGCAACAAGCACATGATTAAACCAGGTCAGGTGCTGATCATTCCTGTCACTGAGGCAACTGATGCAGAAGTAGATAAGGTTATTGCTAAGGTTGAGAAAGAGAAGGCTGCCAAGGCAAAGACAGCAGCTGCCACAAAGAGCAAGACAACTGCAGCTGAGAAGAAGGCTCTAGGTAGCGCCCTCCTTGCAAAGGGAACCGGTGAGACCAGCCAGTCAAACTTTAGGGTGCCTATTACCTACAAGTACATTTCCCAGTACTTTGGTGGCCACCACACCGGTGCAGACTACGTCGCTCCAGTTGGTACCCCAATTTATGCTACAGCTGATGGTTGCTTCATTCACGTAGCGCGCGGAGGTTGGAATGGAGGCTACGGAAATGTCAGTATCCAACAAATTGGCTCTGGGATAAGTGCCCTCTATGCCCACCAGTCTGATCAGTACGTGAAAACTGGTGAGTGTGTGAGCAAAGGGGATATGATTGGTAGGGTAGGTCTTACAGGAAAGACAACCGGCGCTCACCTCCACTTTGAGATTAGAATTAACGGAACTGCGGTTAACCCGCTTAGGTACTTCAAGTAATGTTTGTAGACGAAAAGCAACTGACGGTAACGGCTGGAAAGGGTGGCGATGGTGCCACCCTCTTTCGACGTGAAAAGTATGTTGCCTTTGGTGGACCCGATGGTGGGGATGGTGGCAGAGGGGGAAGCATCTACCTTGTAGGTACCGCGAACCTCCACGCCCTCAACCACCTTGCCTACACCGATAAAATTGAGGCAGAAGCTGGGCTGATTGGTGGACACCAGAAATCATCAGGCAAATCAGGTGAACACACTAAGGTGCTCCTCCCACTTGGTACAGTAGTTTCAGTGCAGCAAGAAGATGGTTCCTACACAGATGTTGTTGAGTTTAAGGAAGAGGGGGAAGAGTTTCTCATCGCTAAAGGTGGAAACGGCGGTTGGGGAAACTGGCACTTCAAATCTTCAATCCAGCAAACTCCAGATAGGCACAATGATGGCCTGCCTGGAGAAAAGAAGGTGCTCAAGCTTACCCTCAAACTCATTGCAGATGTAGGGCTGATTGGTCTTCCAAACGCAGGGAAGTCTACACTTCTTTCAGTTATTTCGGCAGCAAAGCCAAAGATTGCAAACTATCCCTTCACCACCCTTGAGCCGCAGCTTGGTGTTGCTAACCTCAAACGTGGTACTGAAACTGATCAAGTAGTTGTGGCAGACGTGCCAGGACTCATTGAAGGTGCTTCAGAAGGAAAAGGACTTGGAACGAAGTTCCTCAAGCACGTGGAGCGAACAAAACTACTCGTCCACTGTATTGATGTCACTACTCCAACCGAGGACCTCAGTTCAACATACGACACCATCAGGAAAGAACTTGCAGGTTGGAGCGAAGTCCTTGCTGCCAAAGATGAGATAACTGTGCTCACCAAGTCTGAACTAGTACATCCTGATGAACTAGAAGAAAAGCGTAAACTTCTCGCCAAGCACACCAAAAAACCGGTACTGAGTATTTCGGCGGTTACCCAGCAAGGCCTCCAAGAGCTTCTCGCCACGGTTGTAGAGGCAACTAAGAACGTCGCTCAATAGCTATTTGTTGACCCAGAGCCCTATATCTGGTAAGGTTAATCTCGCATAGAAGTTCTCTTTCACAGCCACCCACGAACGCCAGGTCCCCCGGTGAAGGAGAGAATGGACTGCACTATCTAAGCAGCCCTTTTTAACGTTGGAGAAGCAGCTATGGCAGCACCTGCAGCGCAGCGTCGGCGTACTATTGGGACGGTAAGTTTTACCTACCCGCTTCCTAACCTCATCGAGGTTCAGACGAAGTCGTATCAGTGGCTTTTGAATGATGGTGTTCGTGAACTTCTGGATGAGATCTCTCCTATTGAGGACTTTACCGGGAAGAACCTAGTCCTGGAATTTAAAGACTTCACCTTTGAAGCGCCAAAGTTGAGCGCTGATGAGGCACTTGATAAGAACATGAGCTTTAGGTCACAGCTCAAGGTTCGCGCCGTTCTCACCAACCGTCAAACCGGTGAAGTGAAAGAGAACGACGTCTTTTTGGGTGAATTCCCAATGATGACCCGTAACGGTACCTTCATCATCAATGGTGTTGAGCGTGCGGTTGTTTCACAGATCGTTCGTTCGTACGGTGTACTCTTCACCGCAGAGCAAACTGCTGACAAGCAGCTCTTTGGTGCTAAGCTCATCCCATCACGTGGTGCATGGCTTGAGTTTGAAACCAGCTCACGCAACGTTATCTCAGTTAAGGTAGACCGTAAGCGTCGTATTCCGGTTACCACCCTACTTCGTGCCCTTGGGTACGGCGAGACTGAGGAAATCAGGAAGCTCTTCACCGATGTAGATGGTGAAGGCGAGAACTCATACATTGACGCAACCCTAGACAAAGACCCAGCTGAGAGCCAGGAAGAGGGTTACGTTGAAGTGTACAAGCGTATTCGCCCAGGTGACCTCGCTACCCCAGAGAACGCTCAGGCATTCCTAGAAGCCCTCTTCTACAGCCCAAAGCGCTACGACCTCGGTCACGTTGGACGTTACAAGATCAACAAGCGTCTCGGTCTCGATGTTCCAAATGACAAGGACAACCGCGTCCTCCGTCCTCAGGACATCGTTGAGATTGTTAAGGAAATCATTAGGCTCAACACCACCAAGGGTGCTGCAGCTGATGACATGGACAGCCTCTTCAACCGTCGTGTTCGTTCCGTTGGTGAGCTCGTTCAGAACCGCATGCGCGTTGGTATGGTTCGCCTAGAGCGAAACATTCGTGACCGTATGTCAGTTTGTGACCTCGACACCGTTACCCCAGCACAGCTGGTGAACAGCCGACCAATCGTTGCGGCTCTCCAGGAATTCTTCGCTTCGTCCCAGCTCTCACAGTTCATGAACCAGACCAACCCAATTGCCGAGCTTGAGCACAAGCGCTGTCTGACGGCTACTGGTCAGGGTGGACTCTCACGTGAGCGCGCCGGATTTGAGGTACGTGACGTTCACACCTCACACTACGGACGCATGTGTCCTATTGAGACTCCAGAAGGTCCAAACATCGGTCTCGTACAGTACCTCGCTTCATACGCACAGGTTAACGACTACGGCTTCATTGAAACCCCATACCGCAAGGTACTGGACAAAGATGGTAAGCGTTTCGTAACCAACGACGTTGTCTACCTAGACGCTGCCGAAGAAGAGAAGTACGTTATCGCTCCTGCATCAATCAAGGTTGATGAGAAGGGGATGATTACCGACAAGAAGACTGTGGTACGCAAGTTTGGTAAGCCAAGCATTGAGGGTATCGAGAAGATTGACTACGTTGACGTTGCTTCGCAGCAGGCGTTCTCAATCACCACCAACCTCATTCCAGGTCTTGCTAACGACGATGCAGCCCGTGCCTCCATGGGATCAAACATGCAACGTCAGGCTGTTCCTACCATCCGCCCATCAGCTCCAGTAGTTGGTACCGGCCTTGAGGAACAGGCTGCAGCGCAGTCTGGTCACGTTATCCTTTCAGACGTTGATGGTGAGGTTGCTTCAGTAGCTTCAGACCAGGTGATCGTTAAAGACACCAAGGGTACCGACCACCTCTACAAGTTGGCAAAGTTTGTTAGATCCAACCAGGGAACCCTGATGAGTCAGCGTCCAGCCGTTGCGGTTGGCGACAAGATCAAGAAGGGTGGATTCCTCGCTGACTCAAGCGCTACCGATAAAGGAGAGCTCGCTCTCGGACAGAACGTCCTCGTGGCGTACATGTCGTGGGGTGGCTACAACTTTGAGGACGCCATCATCATCTCTGAGCGTCTTGTACAGCAGGACAACTACACCTCAATTCACATTGAGAAGTACACCCTTGATGTTCGTGACACCAAGCTTGGGCCTGAGCAGATTACCCGAGACATTCCAAACGTTGGTGAAGAAGCGCTGAGGAACCTTGATGCAGAGGGTGTTGTGCTCGTAGGTGCTGAGGTAGAGTCTGGCGACATCCTCGTTGGAAAGATTTCTCCAAAGGGTGAAACTGAGCTTACCGCTGAAGAGCGTCTCCTTCGTGCCGTATTCGGTGAGAAGGCAAAGGATGTTAGAGATAGCTCACTGAGGCTCCCACACGGAGAGCGTGGTAAGGTTATCGGTATCAAGATGTTCTCTAAGGAGAACGATGACGAACTCCAGACAGGTGTATTCCAGTCTGTTGAAATCACCGTTGCACAGCTTCGCAAGATCTCAGTTGGAGACAAGCTTGCTGGACGTCACGGAAACAAGGGAGTTATCTCAATCATCGTACCAGTAGAAGACATGCCGTACCTTGAGGACGGAACCCCTATCGATATGATCCTCAACCCACTGGGTGTAGTAGGACGTATGAACCTTGGTCAAATCATGGAAACTACCCTTGGCTGGGCAGCCCAGAAACAGGGTGAGACCTTCGCAACTCCAGTCTTCGGCCACCTGACCGACGAGATGATTGCAGCAGAGCTCAAGAAAGCCGGCCTTCCTGAGGACGGTAAGGTTCAGCTCTTCGATGGACGTACTGGAAAAGCCTACGACAACCGCATTACAGTTGGAGTTAACTACATCCTGAAGCTTAGCCACCTGGTTGACGACAAGATGCACGCTCGCTCAGTTGGTCCTTACAGTATGATTACCCAGCAGCCACTCGGTGGTAAGGCTCAGATGGGTGGCCAGAGGTTTGGAGAAATGGAGGTATGGGCACTTGAGGCGTACGGCGCAGCTCACACCCTCCAAGAAATGCTGACCATCAAGTCTGATGATACCGTTGGGCGCGCTAAGGCCTACGAAGCGATCATTAGGAACGAAGAAATCCAGAAGCCTTCTATCCCAGAGTCATTCAACGTACTCGTACGTGAGCTTCAGGGTCTCGGTCTTGAGGTAAAGCTCATCACCGACGAAGGAGAGGTTGAACCTGTAGACAAGCCAAAAGTTCCTGTAGTACCTACCACATCAACTGCCCACCTCGATGACCTTGAGGATGGCGATGATGACCTCGAAGATGACATGGACGGCGAGACCGACGAGTTCGCTCCAGCTGAAGATGACATTGAAGATGAGGCACTCACCGAAATTGGCGGCAGCCTGGATGCAGATGAGCCTTCAGCTGATGAAGAAGCTCCAACCAACCTCTAAGTAAGCGCAAACCCTACTCATGAAAACACAAGAGTACAGCGAGCAGTCTAACGACTTCAATGCCGTGCAGCTGCGGGTAGCAAGCCCAGATACCATTCTGAGCTGGTCCCACGGTGAAACGCTGAAGCCAGAGACTATCAACTACCGCACCCAGAAGCCAGAGCGTGATGGCCTCTTCTGTGAGCGAATCTTTGGTCCTACCCAGGACTACAAGTGTTACTGTGGCAAATACAAGTCCATCCGTTACAAGGGAGTTATCTGTGACAAGTGTGGCGTTGAGGTAACAAAGTCATTTGTTCGTCGCGTCAGAATGGGTCACATTGACCTAGCCGTTCCAGTTGCTCACATCTGGTACGTCCAGGGTGTGCCTTCAGTGCTCGGTATGCTCCTCGACATGTCAGTTTCAGAGCTTGAGAAGATCATCTACTTCGCCGCTTACGTCATCCTTGATGTAAACGAGGACATCCGCAAGGAAGCCCTCGAGCAGCTTGAAGGTGAGTTCAAAGAGCTCCGCGCTGCCCTCCTGGACAACAAGTCAGCATCTGAGGTTACTGGCGATGCGCTCATCCGTCTCCAGCAGGTTGAGGCAGACTACAAAGAAGCCAAGGGAGAGCTTACAAGCCTCGCAGCTTGCACGGTTATCTCTGAGGCTACCTACCACGATCTCTCACTCCGTTACGGAGCGATTATCAAGGTTGGAATTGGTGCTGAAGCAATCCGCGACCTCCTGAAGTCTGTAAAGCTTGAAGAGGGGATTGTTAGGCTCAAGGTTGAAGCAGACAACGCAAGCCCACTGCAGCGCCGCAAGGCAATCCGTCGCCTGAAGCTCTACAACGACCTTCACAAGGCACAGATTAGTCCAGAGTGGCTGGTACTCTACCGTCTCCCTGTTATCCCACCAGACCTTCGTCCGATGGTACAGCTTGATGGTGGTAGGTTTGCCGCTTCAGACCTCAACGACCTCTACCGTCGCGTTCTCAACCGAAACAACCGCCTCAAGAAGCTCCTCAACAGTGGTGCTCCTGAGGTAATCACCCGCAACGAGAAGCGCATGCTTCAAGAAGCGGTTGATGCCCTCGTGGACAACAACGCTCGTCGTGGAAAAGCTGCTGCAGCTGCTACTGGCCTCAAGCGAAAGCTCAAGAGCCTTTCTGACATGCTCCGCGGTAAGCAAGGACGTTTCCGTCAGAACCTCCTCGGAAAGCGCGTAGACTACTCCGGTCGTTCAGTAATTGTGGTTGGTCCTAACCTCAAGCTTCACCAGTGTGGACTTCCTAAGATGATGGCACTTGAGCTATTCAAGCCATTCCTCATTGGTCGTCTCATCAATGGTGGCTACGTCCACAACGTGAAGAACGCTACCCGTCTCATTGAGCAGGGTGAGAGCTTCATCTGGGACATCCTTGAGGACATCACCAAAGACCACTTCGTACTCCTCAACCGTGCTCCTACCCTTCACCGTCTCGGTATCCAGGCTTTCCAGCCGGTACTAATTGAAGGTAAGTCCATCCAGATTCACCCACTCGTATGTACTGCCTACAACGCAGACTTCGATGGAGACCAGATGGCGGTTCACGTTCCTCTCTCTAAGGCTGCTCAGAAGGAAGCTGGAAGCATTATGCTTGCAAGCCACAACCTCCTGAAGCCTGCTTCTGGTGAGGTTATCGTTTCACCTACCAAGGACATGATTCTCGGCTGCTACTACATGACCCAGCTCAACGCTGATCAGAAAGGCGCCGGAAGGAGTTTCTCAAGTCAGGACGAGGCTATCATGGCCTACGACGCTGAAGTTGTTGAGTTCCTGGCTCCAATCAAGGTGCTCATCAACGGTGAGATGCTCGAGACAACAGTTGGTCGAATTATGTTCAACCAGATTGTCCCTGAAGCACTTGGCTACCAGAACACCGTTATGGATAAGAAGGGTGTTGCTAAGGTTATCGCCCGAAGCTTTGAAGAGCTTGGTACCGAGGTAACTGCCCAGTTTGTAGACGACCTCAAGAACATTGGGTTCACCTACGCTGAGCGTTCAGGTATTACCTTTGCCCTTTCAGATATCGTTATCCCAGACTCAAAGGATGCGGTGCTCGACAAGGCAGACGCTGCTGTTGACGAAATTGACAAGCAGTACCGCCGAGGTCTCATCACCAAGGAAGAGCAGTACGTGAAGACGGTTGAAATCTGGCTTGATGCCTCAAAGGTACTAGAGACAGATGTTATCAAGGGCTTCACCGAGAAGAACCCTATCATGACCATCTTCAAATCAGGTGCTCGTGGTACGATGACCAACCTCAACCAGATTGCTGGTATGAAGGGTCTCGTAGCAAACCCATCTGGAGCGATTATTGAGATTCCTCTCAAGAACAACTTCAAAGAAGGTCTCTCAGTGTTTGAGTACTTCATTTCAACTCACGGTTCACGTAAGGGACGAGCAGACACTGCACTTCGTACATCTGATGCAGGGTACCTTACCCGTCGTCTCGTAGATGTTGCTCAAGATGTAGTGGTTGCCGAAACCGACTGTGGAAGCAACGAAGGCGTAACCCTCTACAAGTCTGATGAACTCCAGTTTGTCGACAAGTTTGAGGATTCTCTCCTCGGCCGCTTCACCGTAGGTGAGCAGGCAGGAGTTAAGGCAAACACCTTTATTGATGAAGAGGTTGCTAGGAAGCTCGCTGTTCAGGATGAGGTTATCGTAAGGTCTCCTCTCTACTGTCACAGTTCATGGGGAATCTGTCAGCACTGCTACGGAAAGAACCTCGCGAGTGGTCTCCTCGTAGAGCACGGTGAAGCAGTTGGTATCATCGCCGCGCAAGCAATTGGTGAGCCAGGAACCCAGCTGACCATGAAGACCTTCCACATGGGTGGAGTTGCTCAGACTGGTGGTGACATTACTGCAGGTCTCCCACGTGTTGAAGAGCTCTTTGAGGCTCGTTCGCCAAAGACACCTGCAATCATGGCTGAGATTGATGGAAAGGTAAGGATTGAGGAACGTCCAGAGGATATGCTCGTTACCATCCTTTCAGACAAGTCTGATTCACAGCTGGTGCATGTGCCAAAGGGCTACACCGTTGTGGTACAGGCTAAGGACAAGGTTGCTCCTAAGGACATCCTTGCTGAGTCAAAAGAGGGACGAAGTCTCCGCGCTACCCTCGCTGGTGTTGTCTCAATTGAAGAAGGCAAGGTAATTGTTACCGCCCACGAGACAGCCACCCGTGAGTACACCATTAGCAATAGCACCTCACTCAAGGTTGAGAACGGGGACGTTGTTACTAAGGGACAGGCGCTCACCGAAGGTCACCTTGACCTCCAGCAGCTCCTGTCACTCACCGGAAGAAAGGGTGTTGAGCGTTACATCGTCAACGAGGTACAGAGCATCTACTCTTCACAGGGTCAAACCATTCACAACAAGCACATCGAGATTATCATCCGCCAGATGCTGTCAAAGGTGCAGGTTGTGGCTGCAGGTAACAGTGAGTACATTAGCGGTCAGACCATCGAGCAAACAGACTTCCGTGCTGCTGACAAAGCAGGCCACACGGTTGAAGCTGACCAGCAGCTCCTCGGTATTACCCGTATCTCACTTCGCACCAAGAGCTTCCTCTCAGCCGCTTCATTCCAGGAAACTACCAGCGTTCTCATTGACGCTGCCGTCCAAGGAAAGCGTGATGAGCTAAGGGGCTTGAAAGAGAACGTGATTATTGGTAAGCTCATTCCTGCTGGAACTGGCTACCAGCAAGAAGAAGCCAGTTCTAACTAAGAAACTATGCCAACAATCAACCAGCTCCTCCGCCGCCCGCGGGTTACCGCTAAGAAGAAGCCTAACGCTCCGGTTTTGAAGTCAACCTTCAACACCTTCAAGAAGCGTCACGTTCCTCTTAACGCACCTCAGAAACGTGGAGTTTGCATCAAGGTTACTACCACCACACCAAAGAAGCCTAACTCGGCTCAACGTAAAGTAGCGCGCGTGAGGCTCACCAATGGTATGGAAACCTGGGCCTACATTCCAGGTGAAGGTCACAACCTCCAGGAACACTCAGTGGTTCTGGTGCGTGGCGGCCGGGTAAAGGACCTTCCAGGTGTTAAGTACCACATTGTGCGTGGCAAACTAGACGCACAAGGGGTAAAGGGCCGAAAGAAGAGCCGCAGCCTCTACGGCGTCAAGAAAGACGCAAAGTAGAGTGCTCAAAAAAAGCCTCGGAGAGATCCGGGGCTTTTTTGTTACACCTGAGCCAAGTGGTGAGCTGCTTTGTGGAGAGCTGTAGTGGTCTTTGCGTGCTGGGCGAGGTTCATGCTGCCTGACAGAGCAACTTGGTTAAGTTGAACCTGCATGCTTTGCACGGTGGTTTCCAAGGTATCTAGTCTGGACTCAATAGCGTCCAATCTAGCTTCCACCCTATCCAATCTAGCCTCTACTCTGTCCATCCTCGTTTCAAGGGACATCACGACAATTTCCAGGCTATCTACCTTGAGCTCTAGCGTGTCTATTCGCTTAGTAAGGGTAGCAATTGCCTGAGTGAGCGGCTCAAGAGCCGTCATTAACTCCTGAAGGGTGAGTGGTTTGTCCTGCATAACCCAACCCTACAACGGGGGACACGTGAGCGCAAGAGAACAAAACCCGGAAAATTCTTGACACCTTGCTCACACCTAAGTTACAAAAAACCACCCGAGGGGGGTGGTAGAAACTAGTTACTATCCGTATTCGCCACGCTCCTTCTCAATCTTAGCAACCCACGCTGACCATTCTCGCGACGTGGATCTGAAGACCGAAATTGCTGAGTAGGGTGACTGTGACATGTAAGCTACGAAACCGGTGGTTGCTACCAGAAGGGGTATGAGAACCACCCACTGGTTTGGATGTTTGAGGCTCCATACCGCTGTAATGAACAGTGGAGTAAGAATACTGAAGAAAGCCAGCATTCCTACCGGGTTCAATTGTGTTGGCTCTAGTCCAAGCTTCCTCCGGAAAACCTTCTCCAGGAAGTAGCTGTGGATTCCCATCCCAATGATGTAGAGCATGAGACCAGATACCAATACGAACAGGACTGCCGTTGGCACGTAGAAGTCATGCATCCATACCCTGGAGTAAGACGTCGTAGATAGGATGTACTGGATTGGCATCCCGACAACGAAAGCTGCAAGTGAAAAGATGATCAAGTAGCAGCAGAGTACTTGGACGTCAGCCACTACCTTAAGTTGCCTCGCCAGCTGGAGGTTAGTGAAAAGATACTGTTTGCGTAACGGTGGATTGTTAATGTGACACCTTCCTTTGCGGCACATACTAGCAAAAGAGTAGGGAACCTGGTAGTATACACAGGATTTATCAATCGGTGCGCAGTACCAGACTCCCTGGGAAGTAAGCACACCAAACCTAATTGTAAGGAGACACTATGTCCCGAGGTACCCGTAAAATTGATCGCAAGGAGCTTGCGCCTGATCCAGTGTATGGTTCAGTTACCGTGAGCAAGATGATTAACTACATCATGAAGAACGGAAAGAAGACCGTTGCTACTAAGATTGCCTACGGCGCCATTGAGAAGGCTGCTGCTAAGCTTGAGGTAGAGGCTCTCGATATGCTTGAGACAGCAATCAAGAACGTTACCCCAGTAGTTGAGGTACGTGGACGAAGAGTTGGTGGCGCAAACCTGCAGGTACCAGTTGAGGTTCCTCGCTCACGTCGTCTGATGCTTGCACTCCGTTGGATCCTCGATGCTGCTCGAAACGCTAAAGGTAAGCCAATGGCAGATAAGCTAGCAAACGAGCTCATTGCAGCCTACAACAACGAAGGTTCTGCTATCCGAAAAAAGGATGAGACCCACCGTATGGCTGAGGCTAACAGAGCTTTCGCCCACTTCGCCCGTCGTTAAGTTATGAAGAAGGTACTCTACATTTCGTTTGCTGCCTTCTTGGTTACCCTGGGTTATCAGTTCTATTTCGCGTACGCTCCTATCAGTGGCATCGGCGTTGACCATTACTTTGATCTTCCTGCCTCAATGCAGCCTGATTCCGTGCTGTACACTCAGCTCATTCTCATTGCTTCAGTTCTGGGAATGATAATCTCATCTATTTCTATCACTATCCAAAAGCGTAAAAAGGAGAATCATGCCTCGTGAATATCCTCTAGAAAAAGTTAGGAACATTGGTATCATCGCCCACATTGATGCGGGTAAAACTACCACCACAGAGCGCGTGCTCTACTACACCGGAAAGACCCACAAGATTGGTGAGGTGCACGATGGTGCTGCAACCATGGACTGGATGGAGCAGGAGCAGGAGCGAGGTATCACCATTACCTCAGCTGCTACTACCGCTTTCTGGACCCCTACCACCCGTGAAGGTAAGGACACCCACCGTCTCAATATCATTGATACCCCAGGACACGTAGACTTCACCGTTGAAGTACAGCGTTCACTTCGCGTACTAGACGGAGGAGTTGTCGTATTTGATGGTGTAGCTGGTGTAGAGCCACAGTCTGAGACTGTTTGGCGCCAAGCTGATGAGTACGGAGTACCTCGCGTCTGTTTCATCAACAAGCTCGATCGCATGGGTGCTGACTTCTTCAAGGCGTACAAGTCTATCCTCGATCGCCTCAACCCAAACGCTATCCCAGTTCAGCTCCCGATTGGTTCAGAAGCTGAATTCAAGGGAATCATTGACCTCCTCACCGGCACAGCCCGCATCTACAAAGATGACATGGGCAAGGTATTTGAGGACGTTTCAGTACCTGCGGAATACCAGGAAATGTACACCGAGTGGCGCACCAAGCTCCTCGAGAAGATTGCCGAGCAAGATGATGTACTCATGGAGAAGTTCTTTGCTGGTGAAGAGATGACCATCGCCGAGATGCGCGCTGGTATCCGTAAGGGAACCCTCGCTCGCACCCTCATCCCAGTTCTCTGTGGTTCAGCCCTCAAGAACAAGGGCGTTCAGTCAATGCTTGACGCCGTAGTTGAGTACCTCCCAAGTCCACTGGATATCCCAGCAATTAAAGGTACCAACCCAAAAAACCCTGATGAGCAACTTGAGCGACACGCCGATGACTCAGAGCCTTTCTCAGCCCTCGCCTTCAAGATTGCTTCAGACCCATTCGTGGGGAAGCTTACCTTCTTCCGTGTTTACTCAGGCATGCTGAAAGCTGGTTCGTACGTCTACAACTCAAGTAAGGGTGAACAGGAACGAATTGGTCGTATTGTTCGTCTCCACGCAAACAGCCGTGAAGATGTGAACGAAGTGTACTCGGGTGAAATCGCAGCCGCTATCGGCCTCAAGAACACCACAACAGGGGACACCCTCACCGACCAGAGTAAGCAGATTCTCCTCGAAACCATCAACTTTGCCGATCCTGTTATCCAACAGTCTATCGAGCCTAAGACTAAGGCTGACCAAGAGAAGATGGGTATTGCCCTCTCACGTCTCTCAGAAGAAGACCCAACCTTCAGAATCACCACCAACCACGAGACGGGTCAGACCCTTATCGCTGGAATGGGTGAGCTCCACCTCGAGATCATCGTTGATCGTATGAAGCGCGAGTTCAAGGTTGAGGCAAACGTTGGTCAGCCACAGGTAGCTTTCAAAGAGGCTATTCGTATGGCTGTTAAGGACATTGATGGTAAGTTCGTTCGTCAGTCTGGTGGACGCGGACAGTTTGGCCACGTTGTGATCGACATGGAACCAGCAGAGCGCGGCTCCGGATTTGTCTTCGAGAACAAGATTGTGGGTGGTGCTATTCCTAAGGAGTTTATCAAGCCTGCAGAAGAAGGAATGCGTGAAGCCCTCGAGCGAGGTGTACTCGCTGGCTACCCAGTTCTCGACGTTAAGGTTACCCTCAAAGATGGTTCGTACCACGATGTAGACTCCTCAGAAATGGCATTCAAAATTGCCGGATCTATGGCAGTCCAGGTAGCGGTTAAAGCTGCAAACCCTGCCATCCTTGAGCCAATCATGAAGGTGGAGGTCCTCGTACCTGAAGATTACTTCGGTGAGGTAATGGGCGATATCAACAGCCGTCGTGGTCAGATTCTCGGTACCACCGAGCGCGTTGGCCTCAAGGTTATCGACGCCGAGGTTCCTCTTGCAAGCATGTTTGGCTACACCACCACCCTGCGCTCGATGAGTCAGGGACGTGGTACCTCCACCATGGAGTTTGCCCACTACGCTGAAGTTCCAAACAATGTTCAGCAACAAATTATTGACGGCAAGGTAAAGTAGTTGCCTACTTGCCACCAGAAGCAGCCACTCGAAAGGGTGGCTGTTTTCTTTTCTCGAGTATTTGAGGTACACTCATCCCATGCGACAGTACGTCATTCCAAACCTCCAAAACTACACACTCAGAGATGCAACCTCTGACTACAATGCCTCAGACCTGCAGGTAAAGCGCGATGCTTTGGCATCAAAAGTTATTGAAGAGCTTACCTACTTCTTTGGCGAAGGTTGTCCAGCAATTGCGGTAATTAAGGAGAAAGGTCTTCTACCCTTCATGTGGGTTATGGGAGCAGATGACAACCAGGAAGATATTAAGCGAATTTTCCACGTTGATGACCACACCGCGCAGGGGATTCGCCACATTCTCAACCTTGCAGACATTCTTGCTCCAAAGAAGGTGGGATCCCAGTACCTCCTCCGTACCGCCAGAGATGTGGTACTTGCGGTAGATGACCTCCCATACAAGGAAAGAGAGGAGGTTGTCGTGCTCCTCGTTGACGCATCACAGCTCATCATTCATAGGGAACTCATCAGTGTGGGTGGAATTGATGGTGCTACACTCAACCCTTCAGATGTTCTCGTACCGGTAATTCAACGTGGTGCTCCTGCTTTTGTCCTCGTTCACAACCACCCATCTGGTGATCCAACTCCAAGCCAGGTTGACCTAGACTTCACTGCCAGGGTAAAAGAAGCTTCGGTACTGATGAAGAAAGCTTTTTTAGACCACGTCATTGTTAGTTCACATGGGATGAGAAGCTGCCTGGATGTCTTGGAGAGTAAATCTGTTGACAAGCAGGAGTAGTTTCGTCTATAATCACCTCTGATACGGTTACTGCCGCTTTTCTGTGGTTGTAGCATCAAATTACAAAATTACGTTCACGTAACAGTTGAAAGGAGTTTGCATGGCAGAGATGTTCCAACGTACAAAGCCTCACGTAAATGTAGGTACCATTGGTCACGTTGACCACGGTAAGACTACCCTTACGGCAGCTATTTGTACCATTCTTGCAAAGAAGGGTCTTTCACAGGCTCGTAGCTATGCAGATATCGACAATGCCCCAGAAGAGAAGGCACGTGGTATTACCATCGCCACCTCTCACCAGGAGTACGAGTCAGCAGTTCGTCACTACGCACACGTTGACTGTCCAGGTCACGCAGACTACGTAAAGAACATGATTACGGGTGCTGCTCAGATGGATGCTGCAATTCTTGTAGTATCTGCTGCTGACGGTCCAATGCCACAGACTCGTGAGCACATCCTGCTCGCTTCTCAGGTAGGTGTTAAGAACATTGTCGTCTTCCTGAACAAGGTAGATATGGCAGATGAAGACCTCCTTGAGCTAGTAGAGGTTGAGGTTCGTGACCTCCTTTCTAAGTACGGCTTCCCAGGAGATGACGTTCCAGTTATCAAGGGATCAGCTCTCAAGGCTCTTGAGGGTGACGCTAAGTACGAAGAGGCTATCATGGAGCTCGTAAGCGCCCTTGATACCTACGTTCCAGATCCAGTTCGTGAAACCGACAAGCCACTCCTTATGCCTGTTGAGGATGTATTCTCAATCAAAGGCCGCGGAACAGTTGCTACCGGTCGTATCGAGCGCGGTACTGTTAAGGTAGGTGAAGAGGTAGAGATCGTTGGTATCAAGCCAACCAAGAAGGTTATTGTTACCGGAGTAGAAATGTTCCGCAAACAGCTTGAGCGCGGTGAAGCTGGTGACAACGTTGGTCTCCTCATGCGTGGTATTGAGCGCGAAGACATTGAGCGTGGTCAGGTTATCGCTAAGTCAGGTTCAATTACTCCTCACACAGACTTTGACTCAGAAGTATACGTACTCTCTAAGGAAGAAGGCGGACGCCACACTCCATTCTCAAAGGGCTACAAACCACAGTTCTACGTTCGTACAACAGACGTAACTGGTGAGGTTGTTCTCCCAGATGGTGTAGAAATGGTTATGCCAGGAGACACCGTTAAGATGAAGGTTTCCCTTATCGTACCGGTAGCTATGGAAGATGGTATGCGTTTCGCTATCCGCGAAGGTGGACGTACCGTAGGTTCTGGTGTAGTAACCAAGATCCTCAAATAAGTTTTCAGTACACGTAGTCCCGCCCTTGGGCGGGATTCGTGTGTTGAGAACCAAACATCAACTCAACAAGTAGTAATTTCACGGAATGGCCGAAGCAGCAAAGCAGAAAATTCGCATCAGACTCAAAGCTTACGATTACCGTATCATTGATAAGTCTGCAAAGCACATCATTGATACCGCCGTACGTACTGGCGCAAGCGTTGTTGGACCTATCCCACTTCCTACAGACCGCAAGATTACTACCGTTCTCAGAAGTCCTCACGTTGATAAGGACTCCCGTGAACAGTTTGAGATGCGCATCCACAAGCGCTTGATTGACGTTCTTGACCCAACATCCTCTACAATTGACTCTCTGATGAACCTAGACCTGCCTGCAGGTGTAGACATCGAGATCAAGATGTAGTCAACCCTATCCACCCCTAGAAAGCAGAACCTCTGGTACACCGTGCCACGTTCGGAGACACCATGACACCGCTCCTCGGCTACAAACTGGGAATGACCCGCGTCTTTGATGCGAACGGTCGTGCAGTGCCTGTTACCGCCATCCAGGTACAGGATTGCTTTGTTACCCAGGTAAAAACACAAGAGAAGGATGGTTACACAGCCATTCAGGTTGGTACTGGCACCAAACGCCACCCAAACAAGCCACTGGCTGGACACACCAAGAACCTAGAGGCAACCCCTCAGTTCCTTGTAGAGTTTAGACTCGACGATGTTGCTGATTTTGCCGTAGGTCAGAAACTTGACCTCTCATCAGTAGAAACGGGAAACCGCCTCAAGCTGGTTGGGATGAGTAAAGGTAAGGGATTTGCCGGAGTTATCAAGCGCCACAACTTTAGTCGTGGTCCAGAAACTCACGGTTCAGACCACCACCGAGCTCCGGGTTCTATTGGTTCAATGTTCCCTCAGCACGTTATGAAGGGTAAGGGAATGCCAGGACGTATGGGTTACGATCAGCAAACCCTCCGTAAAGTTGAAGTCATTGACGTGCTACCAGGGGAGCAGCTGCTCCTCGTAAAGGGACCTGTACCAGGCATCCGTGGTGCTCTCGTCCAGATTTCCCCAATGTAAGGGCCTCCATATGTCTACATTCAAACTCTACACACTCGAAGGAAAGTCTGCCGGAACGGTTGCAAAACCCTCTCTCTTTGAGACTCCGGTAAATGAATCCCTCATTCACCGTTACTACATCTGGGTACGCACCATGCTGCGTAACAACCTCGCCCACACCAAAACCCGTGGTGAGGTATCTGGAGGCGGAAAGAAGCCTTGGAAGCAAAAGGGAACCGGTCGCGCTCGAAGCGGATCAACCCGAAACCCAATCTGGCGTCACGGTGGTACCATCTTTGGACCACGTACCAGCCAAACCTTTGCAACCCGTATGCCACGTGGCGAACGTCGTAAGGCGCTCTTCTCAGCTCTCGCTAGCAAAGCTAACAGCGTTATTGTTCTTGAAACACCTCGCACAGGTGCTAAGACCAAAGAGAGTGTTGCACTCTTCAAAGCTCTCAACATCAGTGGCAAAAAGGTTCTTGAGATCCACTCTGAGTACGAAGCTGCAGCATTCGCTGCCAGCAAGAACATCCCAGGTGTTGTTTCAAAGACTGTTTCACACGCAAACATTATCGACATCCTCCACGCTGATGTTCTCTTGTTCACCAAGGACTCACTTGAGGCATTCGACAAGCACTTCAACCCTGCCGTATGAAGACTCCACTAGCCCCACACATCACCGAGAAGGCATACTCACTCATTTCTGAGGAAAAGGGTATCGCTAATCACTACACCTTCAAGGTTGCTAAGACCCTCCGTAAGGAGCACATCAAGGCAATGATTGAACGTGAGTTCAAGGTGCACATCACCAACATTCGTACTATCAACCTCCCAGGTAAAGTTAGGGTTTTCAAGGGTAAGGCTGGCCACACTCAGGCAACCAAGAAGGCAATTGTTCGCCTGAAGGTTGGTGAGAAGATTGCTGCCTTTGATCTGAAATCCAACGAGGAGACTAAGTAAGTCCTATGGCACTCAAACGCTACAAACCAACTTCCGACGGTCGTCGGAACATGACCTCCCAGGACTTTGCTGGCCTCACCAAGGTTGAGCCTCAGAAGTCACTCCTCGTGCCTCTCAAGAAGCGCGGCGGACGCAACAACGCTGGTAGAATTACCGTTCGTCACCAAGGCGGAGGTGCTGCTCGTATGTACCGTCTCATCGACTTCAAGCGTAACAAAGATGGCATGAAGGCCACCGTTACCTCCGTTGAGTACGATCCAAACCGCTCTTCAAACATCGCCCTCCTTACCTACACTGACGGTGAGAAGCGCTACGTCCTCTCTCCAATGGAAGTTACCGTTGGTGACACCATTGAGAATGGTTCAGAGGCTCCAATTCGTCCAGGAAACTCACTTCCAATCAAGGACATTCCTATTGGTATCCAGATTCACAACATCGAGCTTCAGCCAGGCAAAGGCGGACAGCTTGCTCGTTCTGCTGGTGTATCTGTTACGCTCTTGGCGAAAGAGGGGAAATATGCTACCATCAAGCTCGCAAGTGGTGAGCTCCGCAAGGTTCTCGTAACCTGCCGGGCAACCATCGGTCAGATTGGTAACAACCTCCACTCTTCCGTGATTATCGGAAAAGCAGGTCGCCAACGCCACCTCGGTATTCGCCCAACTGTTAAGGGTAAAGGCATGAGTCCTCGCTCCCACCCACACGGTGGTGGTGAAGGTCACAGCCCTATCGGTCTCAAGAAAGGTCCTAAGACTCCTTGGGGTGCCCTTGCACTAGGTGTGAAGACACGTCACCGAAAGAACCCAACCAACGTCTTTATCCTCGCACGTCGTAAGAAACGTTAACCGCCATGTCACGATCACTCAAAAAAGGACCGTTTATTGACGCCAAGCTCGTAAAAAAGCTTGCAGACGTTAAAATTGGTGACAAAACTGTCGTAAAGACATGGAGTCGTTCTTCTACCATCTCACCAGATATGGTTGGAAAGACCATTGGTGTGCACAACGGACGTATCCACGTTCCAGTACACGTCATTGAAGACATGGTTGGACACAAGCTTGGTGAGTTTGCGCTAACCCGCAAGTTCCTCCGTCACGGCGGCAAGAAAGCAAAGATGGGAGCCTAATGACTACAGAAGTTACTCACCACACATACTCTATTAGAATCGCTCCTCGCAAGCTGAGGCTTGTTATTGATAAGGTTCGTCACATGAAGGCTTCACACGCCCTCCAGGTGCTTCCTCTCGTCAATAAGCGTGGTGCTCTAGATATCAAGAATGCCGTTAAGGCTGCTATGCACGCTGCTGAAGACCTCAACCTCGATCCTGCATCACTTGTTATTCAGCAGGCTTGGATTGATGAGGCTAAAGCACTCAAGCGTTCAATTCCACAGTCACGTGGTCGTTCAGCAATGATTATGAAGAAGTACAGCCACATTGGTCTCGTCCTCAAGGGTGAGCCAAAGGCAAAAGTCTCTAAGAAAGCTAAAGCTGTAAAAGCTGAAGCCCCAGAGCAGACAGAATCAGCAGCAAAGGAACAGGAGTAGTATGGGACAGAAAGTTAATCCTGTAGGCGTCCGTATCGGTTTCAACAAGGGTTGGGTAAGCCATTGGTTTGCTGGCAAAAACTTTGCAAGCGCACTCCAAGAAGATGCTGCCATCCGTCAGGTAATCGAGAAGCGCTACCACCACTCTGGTGTGTCAGCTGTTGAGATCTACCGCAACCGCGGCGACATCGTTATTTCAATCTACTCAAGCAAGCCTGGTATCATCATCGGCCGCAGCGGAGTAGGTGCCCAGGAGCTTCGCGCCAAGCTTGAGAAGGCTATCCAGGTTATCCGCAAGTCAACCGACAAGGTTACCATGCGTGTTAACATTGTTGAGGCCAGAACTCCAGAGCTCAACGCAAAGCTCGTAGCTGAAACCATCGCCAACCAGATTGAGCGTCGTATCTCAGTGAAACGCGCCATGAAGCAAGCTATCGAGAGAACCATGGAGAAGCGTGCTAAGGGTATCAAGATCAAGATCTCAGGTCGTCTCAACGGGGCAGAAATTGCCCGCAACGAGGCAGCTGCCGCTGGTTCAATCCCTCTCCAGACACTCCGTAGCGATATTAGCTACGCTCTTGCTCAGGCAAACACCACCTACGGTGTTATCGGAGTGAAGGTTTGGATCTACCTCGGTGACTCAGACCAGATGCCAATCGCTGGAAGCCCAGAGCAACAGCGTTCAAGTAGTAAGCGATAGTCATGCTCTCACCAAAGAAACTCAAGTATCGAAAGCCACAACGTGGCACCATGGGTGGTCCTGCTACCCGCGGTATTACCGTTGCATTTGGCGAATTCGGTCTCAAATCAATGGGTAGGGGATGGGTATCTGCTCGCGAAATCGAAGCTGCTCGTCGTGCCATGACCCGTCACATTAAGCGTGGTGGTCAGGTATGGATCCGCGTCTTCCCACAGAAACCAGTTACCAATCACGGAAGTGAAGCAGTAATGGGATCAGGTAAGGGTGCAGTAGACTTCTTCGTTGCAGTTATTAGGCCAGGACAGGTTCTCTTCGAGATGGCAGGGGTCACGGAAGAGCTCGCACGTGAGGCTATGCGCCTTGCATCACACAAGCTTTCAGTTCCCACCAAGTTCGTTGTAAAGGAGAAGAGTCTCTAGTATGAATACCCCAAAAACCCCAACCATGAAGGTTACCGTGGTGAAGAAGAGCAGCGCTCAGACCATCCGCGTTTCCCTAAAGATTGCAAAGGTTCACCCTATCTACAAGAAGCGATACACCATCACCCGTCACTACCTCGTGCACGATGAGGCTGGTACCGCCGAAGTAGGCCAGGAGATCACCATTGTTTCTTGCCGACCAATCAGTAAGCTCAAGCACTGGAAGGTCGCCTAACAGATTGACCAATCAGGTAGCTTCAGCTACTATAGCCAGGTACATTTTCGTCATATGATCCAACCATACTCACGCCTCAAAGTGGCAGACAATACGGGAGCCAAAGAGCTCCAAGTCATCACCGTTCTCGGTGGTGCTAAGCGCGATGGTGCTCAAATTGGAGACATCGTCTCTGCTTCTGTTAAGAGTGCGTCACCAGATGGCACGGTTAAGAAGAAGGAAGTGGTTAAGGCAGTGATTGCTCGTACCGTCCAAATCTACCAGCGTGCCGACGGTTCAACTGTCAGATTTGACGATAATGCCGCTATCATCATCAACCCAGCTGATAAGACTCCTCGCGGAACCCGTGTCTTCGGACCAATTCCTCGTGAGCTTCGTGACCGCGGGTACATGAAGATTATTTCTCTCGCACCCGAAGTTGTCTAACATGCCACGTACCACCATCAAAAAGGGCGATAACGTCCAAATCATTTCAGGTAAAGAGCGCGGCAAGCGCGGCACCATTGAGAGGGTAATCCCTGCAACAAATCGTGTTGTGGTTGCTGGTTTGAACATGGTTAAGCGTCACCTCAAGCCAACCAGGAGCAATCCTAGGGGCGGAATTGTCGATAAGCCAGGTTCACTCCACCGTTCAAACGTTATGGTTATCTGCCCACAAACAGACAAGCCAACACGTGTGTCACACCAAACTGGCGCAAATGGCGCTAAGAACCGCACATCAAAAGCAGGTGTAAACCTGGACAGCAAGTAGTACTATATGCACCCATTCGTTAAACTCTACCAAGACGTGGCAGTACCAAAGCTCAAGGAGAATTTCTCCTACGCTTCGGTGTACACCATCCCGAAAATCGAGAAGGTAGTGGTAAACGTTGGCCTCGGTGATGTCCTGACAAACTCAGGTACCGTAGATCAAGTTGCCGCTCTCATCACCAAAATCACTGGTCAGAAGCCAGTACCTACCAAAGCTCGCAAGGCTGTGGCAGGATTTAAGATTCGCCAAGGTATGGTTGTTGGCCTCAAAACCACCCTTAGGGGCGAGAGAATGAACGACTTCCTCCAGAAGCTTTCAGTTATTGCGCTCCCTCGATCACGAGACTTCCGTGGTCTCAATCCAGGCGCAATTACCCCTAATGGCAGCTTGCACATCGGGATCAAAGATAGTATGATCTTCCCTGAAGTCGCCCAAGAGAATCTCTCTCACCCACTTCAAGTTACTCTTGTGGCATCAACCAGCTCTCTTGCAGAAGCTCAGTCACTCTACGAGTCTCTTGGATTCGTATTTCAAGGTAAGAATTAACCATGGCACGTACAGCACTCAAACTTAAGGCTGCCCGCACTCCAAAGTTTTCTACGCGTATTCAGCGTCGTTGCTGGAGGTGTGGCCGCATCCACAGCGTGTACCGCCACACTGGTCTCTGCCGTCTCTGTCTGCGTGAAGCAGTACACCGCGGTGAGATTCCAGGTATGAAGAAAGCATCTTGGTAGCCATGGATCACATCAGCAACCTCATCACCTCAATTAGAAACGCCGAGCTCGTAGGGCACGCGTCTCTTTCAGCTCCTTACTCAAACCTCAGTGCTTCAGTACTCAAGGTTCTCAAGGAGAACGGCTACATTAAAGACTTCGCTACCAAGAAGGTAGAAGGCTTTGACAGACTCTCAATTACTCTTCCAGAACCAGTAACACGCCACACCTACAAGCGGATTAGTACCCCAGGACGCAGGCTCTACACTCCAGTAGACAAGATTCCTACAGTACTTCGTGGACTTGGTATCGTTGTTATCTCAACACCTAAGGGTGTAATGACTGGTAAGCAAGCTCGTAAAGAGAACGTGGGCGGAGAGCTCATGTTCCAAGCTTACTAGGAGGCACATGTCTAGAATCGGAAAACAGCCAATCACCCTCCCAGCCGGCACCCAGTTTGTCGCAACAGATGCTCTCTACCAAATCACCGGTAGCAAGGGCACCCTTACTGTTCCTGCATTTGAAGGTGTAGCCGTTGCCCAAGAAGGGGATACCCTCGTGGTCACCGCTACCTCTGATGAATCAAGAAACTTCCAGGGCCTCGCTCGCACCCTCCTCGCTAATGCCGTTACTGGTGTAAGTACAGGATGGAGCCGCGTACTCGAGCTTCACGGAGTAGGTATGCGTGCCGCAATGGCAGGAAGCAGCCTCAACCTCAGCCTTGGTTTCTCACACCCAGTTGTTGTAGAACCACTTGAAGGCATTACCTTTACCATCCAGAAAAACGTCATCACCATTTCCGGAATTGATAAGCAGCTCGTAGGCGAGACTGCTGCCAAGATCCGCAGTCTGCGTAAACCTGAGCCTTACAAGGGCAAAGGTATTCGCTACTCTGACGAACATGTTCGTCGCAAGGCTGGTAAGACTGGTAAGGCAGCTAAGTAGTCCATATGCCACGCACATCAAAAGAAGCCACACAGCTGATCCGTCGTCAGCTTCGCACCAGAGCTAAGCTTGCAGAGAATACCTCAACGCCTCGTTTGAGTGTCCACAGAAGCCTACGCGGAATGTACGCTCAGATTATCGATGACGTAGCTGGAAAGACCCTCGTTGCCACCTCAGACAAGACCCTCAAGCTCACCGGAACCAAAACCTCTAGAGCTGAGTCTGTTGGTACCGAGATTGCAAAACTTGCAACCGCCAAGAAAATTACTGCCGTCCGTTTTGACCGAGGTGCCAGAAAGTACCACGGCCGAATTGCTGCGCTTGCTGAAGCTGCACGTAAAGGTGGCCTGAAGTTTTAACCTATGACAGCAATGCAACAGCCACGATCAAACAGTCGCCGCCGCGACAATACCCCTCAGCAACCTAAGGAGCGTCCTGAGTTTGAGGAGGTAGTAGTTCAGATTGACCGCGTTACCCGTGTGGTAAAGGGTGGTCGTCGTCTCCGTTTCAGAGCACTTGTTGTTGTGGGCGATAAAAAAGGCCGCGTTGGTGCAGGTGTCGCTAAGGGACAAGAGGTGCAAACCGCTGTCCAGAAAGCTACCCTCGCTGCCAAGAAGAACCTTATCAAGGTTCCAGTTACCGAGAATGGTTCAATTCCTCACGAGGTTTCATTCCGTTACGGTGCCAGCCAAGTACTCCTCATGCCAGCAGCCCAAGGTACCTCAGTTATTGCAGGTGGAGCTGTTAGGTCAGTAGTATCACTTGCCGGTATTGAAAACGTTCTTTCAAAGAGCCTTGGTTCAAACAACAAGATGAACGTAGTGCGCGCAACACTTGCAGCACTCAAGAGCTTTAAAGAGGTTAAGTAGGTCACATGCAACTCCACACACTCAAAAGTACCAACCCTCGCCCAACCTCTAAACGGGTAGGTAGAGGTAATGGTTCAGGAAAAGGGAATACCTCAGGCCGAGGTAACAAGGGACAGAAGGCTAGGACTGGTGCTAACAGCAACATTCCTCGTACCTTCATCGGTGGAAGCACCTCCCTCGTTCAGCGTCTCCCAAAGCTCAAGGGCTTTAAGTCAGCTGCGGTTAAGCCAGTATCAGTGAGCATGCGCCGCGTTGCTGCAGCTTTCACTGATGGCGAACAGGTAACTCTCCTAGCTCTCATTGAGAAAGGGATTATCTCTCCTCGTGAGGCGGTTCAGGGAGTAAAAGTTGTTGGCGGCCACGCTGCTACACCTCACACCATCACGTTTGAGGAAAACAACCCAAAGCTTACAGTTTCCAAGCAGCTTGCCTCCAAGTAGCAATCCGCTACAATGGTTGGGAAGTAGCAGTAAAGACTCGTAATGCCCTCCATTTTCAATTCAATCGCAAAGTTCTTCCGTCTTCCAGATCTTAGACGGAAGTTTTTTGTTGTACTTGCCCTCCTTGGCGCTACCAGAATTATCGCCACCATCCCAATTCCTGGGGTAGATAAGGCTCAGCTCGCTAGTTTCCTCTCAACAAACTCGGTTTTCTCACTCCTCAATGTCTTTACAGGTGGGGGATTAACCAACTTCTCCATCGCCATGATGGGTGTAGGACCTTACATTACGTCTTCAATTATCTTCCAGCTCCTCACCATTGTGGTTCCTTCACTTGAGCAGCTCAGTAAAGACGGCGAGTTTGGCCGGAGAAAGATCACCCAGTATACCAGGCTTGCCACCATCCCAATGGGTTTCATCCAGGGATACGGAACCATTACCTTCCTCAAGAACCAGGGCATCATTGACCAGCTCACCCCATGGTTCTTCATCTTCATGCTCATTGTTGCAGTAGCTGGAACCATGCTCATGGTTTGGATTGGTGAGCTCATCTCAGAGCAAGGTCTCGGAAACGGTCTCTCCATGATTATTACCGCAGGTATCGTTTCTCACTTCCCAGCTACCGTAAAGAACCTCTACGACAAGTACAACGGTGCTCCAACTGCTGAACTCCTCCAGGTAGGTGCATTTGTTCTCGTGGGCGCCCTCGCTCTCGCCTTCATCATCTTCATGAACGAAGGACAGCGTAACCTCCCGGTTACCTATGCCAGAAGGGTACGGGGGAGTAAGGTGTATGGCGGTGTAGATACCCACCTTCCTATTAAGGTAAACGCCTCAGGTGTGGTTCCTATCATCTTTGCCATCAGTATGGTGATCTTCCCATCAATTATCGCCCAGTTCCTCAAGCAGGCTGACAACGCTTCGGTGGTGAACTTTGCTACAGCAGTTGAGAACTTCTTCAAAAACCAGTGGTACTACTCGGCAATTTACTTCGTCCTCGTACTCTTCTTCACCTACTTCTACACCTTCATTATCTTCCAGCCTAAGCAAATTGCTGAGAACCTTCAGAAGCAGGGCGGCTACATTCCGGGTATTAGGCCAGGGGAAGACACAGAGCTCTACCTCACCAAGATCATCCAACGCCTTACCTTTGCCGGAGCCCTCTTCCTCGGTATTGTTGCGGTACTCCCAAACCTCACCCAAGCTATCACCGGTGTGTCTACCCAGACCCTCAACCTCGGTGGAACCAGCCTCCTGATCGTAGTTGCAGTTGTCCTTGAGAGCATGCGACAGATCAAGGCTCAGCTCATCACCAGAACCTACGACACCTACCTGTAATGCTGCTACCAAACCTACACATCCTCGGTATTCAGGGAAGTGGTAAGGGGACTCAGGTTGCAGAGTTGGTAAAGCAGTACGGATTCACCCCAATATCTACAGGGGAACTGTTCCGCCAGAGAGCAAAGGTTGAAGACGCTTATGGTGAGTACGTCAAACGTCACCTTGAAGAAGGAGAGCTTCTCACCGCAGAAGACCTCGTTCAAATCCTTGAGAACTACCTCCAGACCACCCCAATCGCTACAGGTATTTTGGGCGATGGGGTACTGAGAACCGTAGAACAGTGGGAGAAGCTGGCAACACTCTGGCCTCAGTACAAGCTAGGTGAGCCCATGCTCATTTTCCTCAGCCTCTCAGAGGTAACTGCACGAGAGCGAATTGCCAAGCGTCACGGCCTGGAGGGACGCACCGATGACCTCCCAAAAGCAACCGAAAGGCGCCTCCAGCTCTTCCACGAGAAAACTATGCCAGTAGTTGAGCTCTTTCAGTCACACAACCGCTGCGTCACCATTGATGCTTCACAAGAAGTTGCCAAAGTTACGTCAGAAATTACCAACGCCATTCACACCTTTTTCCCAGAGTTTGCTGCCAAATGAGTTTGATCAAAACCCCCAAAGAAATCTCCAGCCTCCGAAAAGGTGGCAAGCTTCTCGGCGAAGTCCTCGCTGAAGCTGCTGCTGTGGCGAAACCTGGGGCAACCCTGCTTGAGATCGAAGCTGTCATTGCTGCGTCCATCAAAGCAAAAGGGGCTAAGCCATCTTTCCTTGGCTTTGATGACTACCCAATGACCTCATGCCTCTCGGTTAACGATGAGCTTGTGCACGGTCTTCCTCGCCCCATCGCATTGAAAGAAGGGGATATCCTCGGAATTGACGTAGGACTCTGGTACGAAGGCCTCTGCGTAGACTCTGCCATAACCGTTGCAGTAGGAAATATCGCTCCAGAGACCCAGAGGCTCCTCGATGTTACCCAGGCTGCTCTCGTAGCTGGAATTAAGGCCATCAAACCCTTCCGCAAGGTTGGTGCAATTGGCGCTGCGGTTCAGGCAGTAGGGGAGGCGGCGAACCTGGGTATTGTCAGGGTACTCACTGGTCACGGGGTAGGGCACGCGGTACATGAAGAGCCGAGCATCCCAAACCTGGCAAAACCAACCGACGGCATCCTCCTTCGTCCAGGTATGGTACTGGCAATTGAACCTATGTTTACCCTGGGTGGACCTGATGTGGTAACTGATGTAGATGGGTGGACAATTCGTACCCGCGATGGGTCACTTTCGGCCCAATTTGAGCACACCATTGTGGTCACGAGTAGGGGTGCAGAGATTCTGACTAGCAGACCCTTGCACCAGATAACGTAATGTGGTACTGTTGTTAGGAACCTTCTTGGCAAGGCATTTTTCTTCTGATTTACGTAAGTTTTCAATGGCAAAAGACGTCATACGGCTAAACGGTGAAGTTACTGAAGCTTTGCCAAACACACTATTTCGTGTGGAGCTAGAAAACGGCCATCAGGTTCTCGCTCATCTGTCAGGTAAGATGCGCCTTCACTACATCAAAGTTCTCCCTGGAGACTGGGTTACCGTGGAGCTCACACCTTATGACCTTGAGAAGGGTCGTATCGCTACGCGTTTGTCACCAGATGAGTCACGTGCCTTAAGTAAAGCTAAAGAAGAGCGCCTTGCAGCTGCAGCCGCCGCTAACGAAGATAGTATCCAATGAAAGTATCAGCTTCCGTCAAAAAACGCTGCCTGAAGTGCCGCATCATCAAACGCAAAGGTATCGTGCGTGTTCTCTGTGAGAACCCACGTCACAAGCAGCGTCAAGGTTAATCATCCACTATGCCACGTATCGCTGGAGTCACTATTCCTTCTGAAAAGCGCATTGAGGTAAGCCTCACCTACATTTATGGTGTTGGACCAACTCGTAGTCGCAAGATGCTTGCTGATCTCAAGATCGACCCTAACACCAGGGCTCACGCTCTCACTGAAGCTCAGCTAGACGCCATCCGTGGCGCTATTGAGAAGTCAGGTACCGTTGAGGGTGATCTCCGTCGTGAGATTCAGGGTAACATCAAGCGCCTCCGTGATATCAACAGCTACGTTGGTACCCGTCACGCCAAGCGTCTCCCAGTTCACGGACAACGCACCAAAACAAACGCCCGCACCCGTAGGGGTAAGCGCGTTACCGTTGGAAGCGGACGCAAACCTACTGCAACTAAGACATAAGCATTCCTATGGCTGAACCGAAAGCAAAGAGTACAGCGACGCGTAAGCGTAAGGCCGTTCGCAAGAACGTTGGTCTTGGAGTGGTCTACGTACTCTCCAGCTTCAACAATACCCAGGTTTCAATGACCGATAGTACCGGTAACGTCCTCGCATGGGGAACTGCAGGTTCTAACGGATTCAAAGGAGCTCGCAAGTCTACTCCTTACGCTGCAACCCAGGTTGCTACCAACGTACTTGAGAAGATCAAGCCAATGGGCATTACCCACGTCGAGATTAGGGTGTCAGGTATTGGCGCCGGTCGTGATGCAGCACTCCGTGCCTTCGCAACCAGCGGACTCACCGTTCACACTGTCAGAGACATTACCCCACTACCACACAACGGCTGCAGGCCTCGTAAGGCTCGTCGCGTCTAACCTCTACCATGGCACGATACACCGGACCAAAAATCAAGATTTCACGACGCTTCGGCGTTAAGCTCGGTCTTCGCACAAACGAAGAGGCTTTCACACGTCGCCCCTACAAACCAGGTCAGCACGGCCCATCTGGTCGTCGCCCACGTGTCACAGAGTACGGCACCCAGCTCCAAGAGAAGCAGAAGGCTAAGTACATCTACGGCATCCTTGAGCGTCAGTTCCACAAGTACTACGTAGCTGCTGCTAAAGAGCAGAACGTTGGACTTGCCCTCATGCAGCTCCTTGAGACTCGCCTAGACACCGTTGTCTACCGCGCAGGTTACGCCCTTACCCAAAACCAGGCACGTCAGTTCGTTACTCACGGACACGTTCAGGTTGACGGCAAGAAGGTGAGCATTCCTTCATTCAAGGTTCTTCCAGGAATGAAAGTATCTCTCGATAAAGACCTCCTTGAGCTTGTTGTTTCACAGCGTGGTACTGACGCTGTCATCCCTTCATGGATCACCGTTGGCTCAAAAGCCGCCGAGGTAGCTTCGCTCCCGGTTCGTGAAGACATTACCCCCCTTATTAATGAGCAGCTAATTGTTGAGTACTACTCACGGTAGTACCAACACAGCATAACGAAGGAGAATCTCCCCAAATGGAACAGATTATCCAGCCAGCTACATCCACCATCCAAGAAACCGATGCTCGGGGCAGTTTTGCCATTGAGCCTATGTTTCCAGGGTACGGATCAACGCTCGGAAACGCACTGCGCCGTGTTCTTCTCTCATCTCTAGAAGGTGCAGCCGTTGATCACGTTGTTATCGAAGGTGTACAGCACGAGTTCAGCAACCTCCCAAACGTTACTGAAGACGTTGTACAGATTCTCCTCAACCTCAAGGGTCTCAGGTTCAAACTGAGCACCGATACCGCCGAGCTTTCACTCAATGTTTCAGGACCTGCTACCGTTACCGGTAAGGACTTCGCAGCAAATGGTGACTGTTCTGTTGTTAACACAGACCACGTTATTGCAACCCTCGGAAAGGGTGGCAAGCTCTCAATGCGCATTGGAGTTAAGCGAGGTCAGGGTTACGAGCCTGTAGAGAAGAAGGTAGACCGCGAGAAGGTTGTTGGTGTTATCACCACAGACAGCATATTCTCACCAGTTGTTGCCGTTTCCTACAAGGTTGAGAACACCCGCGTTGGTCAGATGACCAACTTCGACAAGCTCGTTCTGGACATCCAGACCGACGGAAGCATCCTCCCAAGCGATGCTCTCAAGCAGGCTGCTGCCATCCTCACCAACCAGTACCAGGCCATCAGCGGCATGGATATTGCCCCTGTTGAAGCTGCAGTTGCTACTGAAGAGCTCACTGTTACCGATGATGCCATCCTGATCCTCCAGAACCTCGATCCAAAAACCAAGGTTGAAGATGCAGGCTTCACTGGGCGAACCGCTCACGCGCTCACCTCAGCTGGCTACAAGACCCTTTCCGGTCTCAAGCGCCTCTCAGACATCAAGCTCCAGGGCATCAAAGGCCTCGGCGCTAAGGGTGTAGAAGAGGTAAAGACCATTCTTTCCCGCGTACCGTAACCAAGACCCATGTCTGTCATTAAGCTTGGCCGAAAAACTGGCCCACGAAACCGAATGCTCCGAAACTTGGCCACAAGCCTCGTTCTCTACGAGCGTGTCCTGACCACTGAGGCCAAGGCTAAGGCTGCTGCACCAAAAGTAGAGCGCCTGATCACCCATGCCCGTAAGAACACCATTGCTGGCATGCGCGAGCTGAAAGCAGTTCTCTTCGATATGAACGCTGTAAGGAAGCTCACCGAAGACGTAGCCACTCGTCTCGGTAACCGCACCTCTGGCTTCGTAAGAATCACCAAGGCTATGCCACGAAAAGGTGATGGTTCATCTATGGCGTACATGGAACTCGCCTTCACTCCTCTTGAAGAGGTTGTTGCTGCTGAGACAGGAACTAAAACAAAGGTTCGCAAGGCATCAGCTACCAAATCAACTCCCGAAGAAACTCCTGCCGTAGTAGCGGAAGCGTAAATCATATGAAGACATCAGCCATCCGAAAACACGAACCACAGTGGTTCATCCTAGATGCAGACAATGCAGTACTAGGGCGTCTCTCTACTAAGGCAGCAGGAATGCTCCGTGGTAAGCAGAAGCCAGAGTTTGTAAACCACATGGATTGTGGCGACCACGTCGTCATCATCAATGCTGGCAAAGTAGTACTTACTGGCAACAAGCTTGACCAGAAGAACTACTACCACCACTCTTGGCACCCAGGTGGGCTCAAGACTGTTGCAGCAAAAGACCTCATGGAAACCGACCCTTCAAAGATTGTTGAGTTTGCCGTGAAGGGAATGCTCCCAAAGAACAAGCTCCAGAATGAGTGGCTCAAGCGCCTCCACGTCTACGCGGACGCCAACCACCCTCACCAGGCAAACCTGGTTAACAAGGAATCTAAGTAGTATGTCAGAAACAAAAACCTACCACTACGGAACTGGCCGTCGTAAGACTGCAGTTGCGCAAGTTCGTCTCTACCCTAAGGGTAACGGTAAGGTAACCGTAAACGAGAAGGTTGTCGCCAAGGCTTCCCCTGAGTACCTTGAGCCTTTGAAGCTCGTAGGCCAGGCTGACCTTGATATTTCTGCCCACGTATCTGGTGGAGGAACTAAGGGTCAGATTGAGGCAATTCGCCACGGTGTAGCCCGTGCCCTCGTTGCCATGGACGAAGCTTACCGTACCACCCTCAAAGGTGCTGGTTTCCTCACCCGAGACCCACGTGCCAAGGAGCGAAAGAAGCCAGGTCTCCGCAGCGCTCGTCGCTCTCCTCAGTGGTCTAAGCGCTAACGCGCCAACCCATGGCAGGTACCGACTACGCCCGAGCTTCTAGAGATCGAGCCGTCGGAATCAAGGCAGCTCAGCTTGCCGATGCAATCCGGGATTCCCTTGCTGGTCCAATCCAGCAGCGGTGTCCCGGTTTTATTGTATCTGTGACTGGCGTAACCCTCTCAGAAGACAAGCAGCGAGCCAATGTTTGGGTGAGAACCTACCCGGTAGAGAAGAGTACCGAGGCGCTCCAGGTACTGAAGAAAGCCCAAGGAGCATTGCAGCGAGAGCTTATCAGGAGCCTCCCCCGTAGAGCTGTGCCTCACATCGAGCTTCGGCAAGACACATCTGTGGAAGCCGAGGAAGAGCTCTCGTCACTCCTACGCTAATCTGCTAGTGTAGAGAGGTGCAACGGCTGGAAACATCAGCTTCGCCTCTCATGCTCTTTACGGTTATCGCCGTAGGTATTGTTGCAGGCGCTGAGCTTGTCACCACGGTTGCCGCCGTCACACCAGCTGAAGCAAGTCAGGCAGATCTCTGGGTATTCTTCCTCAGTCTCTACGCCCTCTTATCAGCTGCCTCAACCCTCATCTGGTACACCATACAGCGGGTGCTCTCAAAGCGCCGGGTAACCACCCCAAGTTTCTTCAGGTGTTTACGACAGGCCATGCTCTTTACGGGGCTTGCAACTTTCACCCTCTTCCTCAACAGCATCAACGTTTTTCAGGTTTGGGATATCTTTCCTCTCATAGTTGCCGGAATACTAATAGAATTCTTCTTCCAAGCCGAAAAACGTCCCCACGCACACCTCAGAAATGTCCCTCAAGAACCTCAGTGAAATTCGCCAGTACGTAGCAACATCTCTCGATAAGGGAGATAGTGCTAGCGATGTGTACGAGGCTGTTCTTGGGCGCAAGGGAATGCTCAGAGAGTTCCTCCAGAGCCTCAAAGAGCTAGACGGCAAAGAGCGCGCAGCAGCAGGGGCTTCGGCCCAGGCACTCAGGGAAGAGCTTGAAAACAAGCTTCGCCCCACAGCAACTGAAACACACCACGAAACCAAGACAAACCTAGATTGGAGCATCCCATTCTCACCAGTTGAGCAGGGGAGCATTCACCCCGTCTCTGCCATGATCGAGGAAATGGTTGGAATCTTTTCAGAGCTCTCATTTGAGGTTGCCGAAGGCCATGAGCTCGTCTCTGACATTGAGAACTTCCAGTACCTCAACATGGGCACCGACCACCCAGCAAGAGATGGACACGACTCTTTCTACGTCACCGATTCGCTCCTCATGCGCACCCACACCACTGCGGTACAGGTGCTTGAGATGCAGAAGCGCCACAAGCTGCAACAACTGCCAATTAGGGTAGTAGTACCTGGGAAAACCTACCGTAGAGAGTCAGACCAGACCCACTCTGCCATGTTCCACCAGTTTGACGCAGTAGTTGTGGACACCCAGACCACTTTCGCAGACCTCAAAGGTTGCTTGGACTACTTCGCCAAGCGTCTCTTTGGCGATACCGTTGAAACCAGGTTCAGACCACACCACTTCCCATTCACTGAGCCAAGCGCCGAGATGGACATCAAGCTCAAGCACGCTACAGGCGAAGGTAAGCACACCAACTGGCTGGAGTTTGGCGGCTGTGGCATGATCCACCCCGAAGTCCTCAAGCAGGCCGGCCTCAACCCAAAGATCTACCGTGGGTGGGCTTTTGGCATGTCAGTAGAACGCCCAGTAATGCTCAGGTACCAAATCCCAGATCTCAGGCTGTTGTTTAGTAACAACCCAGAGTTCCTCAATCAGTTCAAAGCCTAAGATGAAAGTTAGCTACGAGTGGCTCCTAGACTACGTTGACACCCACACCCCAGCGCTTGAGCTTGGGGAGAAGTTCCTCATGACCTCATCTGAGCTTGAGGGTGTCGATGCGTGGACTGAGAAGCTCTCCCAGATTGTTGTTGGCGAAGTGCTCACCTGTGAACCACACCCAAATGCCAGCAAGCTTAAACTCACCACCGTAAGCGTAGGTGGGCGAAAGAAACTCAAGATTGTTTGTGGAGCACCTAACGTAGCCGCAGGATGCAAGGTACTGGTAGCCCTTCCAGGAGCAACCGTTACCTCTCGTGACGGCAAGACAAGCTTTACCATCGCTCCAACAACACTGAGGGGCGAAGTTTCAGAGGGGATGCTCTGCGCCGCTGAAGAACTTGGATTGCCAGCTCAGGGCGATGGGCTCCTGCTCCTCCCAAAAACCGCCAAGGTAGGCATACCTGCTGCAAAGTTCTTGAACAGAGAAACCACCGTTCTTGACCTGGAGATCACCCCAAACAGACCTGACCTCCTGAGCTACGTTGGTCTCGCCCGTGAAGTGGCAACCTTTGATAGGAGAACTCTCAGAGAGCCAAACCTTTTACCTCTGGAAAACCTCCAGCACCTCCCAGCAAACCAGACAGTCACCTCAAGTAATACCCATCTCTCAAGTAGGCTGAGTGTGATTCAATTTGAGGTTACTGGCAGTGGTGAAACTCCAGCTTGGATGTCCTCACGCCTCGAACTCTCTGGAATTCGCCCCATCAGCCCCGTAGTAGACGTAGCCAACTACGTGATGCTGGAGCTAGGGCAACCACTCCACACCTACGACGCCTCAAAACTCCCGGGCACCGCCCAGGGAAAGCAAGACTTTACCGCTGGCACTCCAGCAAAACCCCTCAAGCTCAAGGTTCTGGATGGTAGCACCCGCGAGGTTACCACAGATGATATCGTCATCAGCGTCCACGGTGAGGTAGTTGGTATTGCAGGCATCATTGGGGGCGAAGCAACAGCCATCACATCAGAGAGTACCGGATTTATCCTAGAAGCAGCTTCGTTCCACGGACCAGCCATTAGGCGAACTTCCCGTAGGCTTGGCCTCCGTACAGAAGCAAGCAGCAGGTTTGAGAAGGGAGTAGACCCAGAGCTCACCATCACCGCCATCAAACGCGCCGCCTACCTCTACCAACAGCTTGGCATTGCTAAGCCAAGCAGCCGCCTCGTTGATTTCGCCCACCATAAACGGGGGAGCGAAAGACCGCGCATCCACGTCACCTCTGAGCAAATCCAGGGAATCCTTGGTGTCCACATTTCCCTCGGCGAAGCAAAGCAAATCCTCCAGAAGCTCGGCTTCACCCTCCTCCACGTCACCAAAGCCTCTCTAGACTGCATCCCACCTAGCTGGCGCGCCGATGTGACCAGGGAAGAGGACGTCCTTGAGGAGCTGGTGCGAATTTGGGGGTACGATAGGGTCCCAAGCACCCTCCCAAGCTCTAGTGTTAAGCCCCCACAAGAAAACCTCGAGTTCTCGAGGTTAATGAGTATGCGCCACGCTTCAGCTTCGCTTGGCTTCAGAGAAACCATCCACCTCTCATTCTCAAACGAGAGAGAAATCACAGCCTCAGGCCTCACCATCGCTGATGCAGTACCACTCCAAAACCCTCTCTCACTAGAGCAGAGCCACCTCCTGCCATCACACCTCATCTCGTTCCTGAGAACCACATCTGAGCACCAGGTTAACCCAGAAACCCGTCTCTTTGAGATTGGCTCAATCTTTTCACGCCCTACCACCGAAACCAGAAAGTTTAGCGCCTGCGTAAGGACAGCCTCACCTGCAGAGGAAGCGCTCCAAGAGCTCAAGCAGCTGGTAGCATCACTCACCACAGCTTGCAGAATCACCACACCAGTCTCGTACCAGGGGAGTGGTAGTACCTGCAGTATCACCCTAGGTGACACAGTAGTTGGCATGATCCAGATTGTTCCACTTGCTACTCTAGAGAAGTACAAGATTAGGCGCTCAAAGACCTTCCTCTTCCTAGAGCTAGACCTCGCTTCGCTCTTTACCGCTCCAGCAAACTTTGTCACGTACAGAGCACTTCCTGTTTTCCCAAGTATCCAGCGAGATATTTCGCTCCAGGTAGCTGAGACCACCCAATGGGAGGCAATTGAGAAGTCCCTCAAAACCCACCTCACCCAGGTTCCAAACAGCATGCATCTGACCTACACCTTCCTTGGAGTGTACAGAGGGAAACCACTGCCTCCGGATACCAAGTCTGTCACGGTAAGGCTTACCTACCAGGGACAGGAGCGCACCCTCACCGACCAAGAAGTGGATACCGACCTCAAGAATCTCACCAAGCGACTCACCAACCTACCAGCAACCATCGTCACATAAGCCATGAACCAGCGAATTCCCATCAGCGAGACCCAGAACAAAGTAGGCGAGAGAGTCGTTGTTTCAGGCTGGGTGCACCGTATCCGCGACCACAGTAAGGTTCTCTTCGTAGATCTCAGAGACCGCACAGGCCTCTTGCAGGTTGTCACCGGTGGCTGGGAGCCAGAGTCTTACGAGGTCATGAAAACCCTCAGCCTAGAAGACGTCATCACCATTGAGGGAGAAGTTGTGGCAAGGCCTGAAAAGCTTATCAACCCGGAGATGATCACTGGCAAGGTTGAGCTGCAGGCAAAGACTGTCGCCATCCTTGGCAAGAGCCAGACACCTCCATTCTCAGTGAACGAGGATACCAAAGAGGTTGAGGAAGAGCTCAGGCTCAAGCACCGCTACCTAGACCTCAGGTCTACCCGGATGGCAAAAAACATCCTCAACCGATCCAAGACTATTTCTTTCCTCAGGAAGCACCTTGAGGCAAACGGCTTCATTGAGGTTGAAACACCAATCCTCACCGCCAGCACCCCAGAGGGCGCACGCGACTACGTGGTGCCAACCAGGAGCAAGGGCAACTTCTACGCCCTCCCACAGAGCCCACAGCAGTACAAGCAGCTCCTCATGGTAGGAGGTATTGAGAGGTACTACCAGATTGCCAAGTGCATGCGGGACGAAGACAGCCGGGGAGACCGTCAGCCAGAGTTCACCCAGCTGGATATGGAGCTCTCGTTCATGAAACAGGAGGACATCCTCCAGTTCACCGAGGACATGTACACCAAGCTGGTTACCGAGCTCTACCCCGAGAAGCACATCACCCAGTCTCCGTGGCCACGTCTCTCGTACAAAGAGACCATGGATACCTATGGAAACGACAAGCCAGACCTCAGGAAAGACAAGAACGATCCAAATGAGCTAGCTTTTGCATGGATTGTAGACTTCCCACTCTTTGAATGGGACGAAGACAACAAGCGTGTCAGCCCAATGCACCACATGTTCACCATGCCACGCGAAGAAGACCTCCCACTCCTGGATAGCGAGCCGCTCAAGGTGATTGGTCAGCTCTACGACTTCGTCTGTAACGGCTACGAGATCGCCTCTGGAAGCATCAGGATCACCAACCAAGAGATTCAGAGTAAGATCTTTGAGCTCATCGGCATGCCAAAAGAAGAAGCTGAGGCTAAGTTTGGCCACATGCTCGAGGCATTCAAGTACGGTGCTCCACCCCACGGTGGCATCGCCCCTGGTATTGATAGGTTCCAGATGATTCTAGAGAACGAGCCAAACATCAGAGAGGTTATCGCCTTCCCAAAGACAGGTGAGGGGAGAGACCCAATGATGAAGGCTCCTTCGCCAATTTCTGATGCCCAACTCAAAGACCTTGGCATTACGGTAACCCCTGAAAAGAAGTAACGTGGAAAGACTCCAAAAGATTATTGCCGAGTCTGGCATCTGCTCAAGGCGAGCGGCCGAGACGTTGATTACCTCAGGTAAGGTGAGGGTGAACGGAAAGACCATCATGGAGCTTGGGGCGAAGGCAGATAGTGCCGTTGATACCATCCTCGTAAACAATCGCCCCCTCCCAAAGCCCGAGAAGGTGATGTACCTGGTGTACAAGCCAAAGGGCTACATCTGCAGTAAAATCGCCCAGGACAATTCGCCCATTGTAACCAGCCTCGTTCCCAACTACCCGGCTGTATACCCAGTAGGAAGGCTCGATAAAGAGAGTGAAGGACTGATCCTCCTCACCAATGACGGCGAGCTCACCCAGAAGCTCACCCATCCTTCGTACAAGAGTAGTAAAACCTACCTTCTCACCCTCAGGCAGAAGCTGGGGAGCAAACCCCACACTGCCGCCGAAATTCAGGCAAAGTTTGAGAAGGGAGTGAAGCTCTCAGACGGCAAACTAGAGACTACCAATGTCTCAGTTGAACCCCTCCCAAACAAGGAGTTTAAGGTGAGGGTTACCATCCACGAGGGCCGCAACCATGTTCTCAGACGTGCTAGTTCTGTGCTAGGATTACAGGTAAAGAAACTCGTGAGAACTGAGATTTCTAACCTTACTAACACAAGGCTTAAAATTGGTGGGTTCAGAAAGCTTGCACCTCTAGAGGTGCAACAACTCTCCCAAGCAAACTCATGACCAGAAAAGCAGTCATTACCATCCTTGCATCGCTCTACCTCGTAGGGTTTGCTGGGTATGGCTACTGGGCTGGCAATCTCTGGGTAGCAACCCAGCCTGGACAGGCTGAGGCTGCGGCAAATCAGCAGGGCGAAGTACTGGGTGCAAGCACTACCGTGGCATCCGAAGTGCTCCTTGGAAGTCTCCCAGTATCTACTGAAACACCTGTAGCCACGCCGGCACCTACCCCAACTCCTATCCCATACCCGGTACTCTTGCCTGAGGCAAAGAAGCCGGTTATCAACTCACGTCGCTACGTCCTCTACCATGCTGAGAGCGGTAAGGTACTCCTGGAAAAGGACGCTGATGTTGCAGTGCCTATTGCCAGTACCACCAAGCTGATGACTTCGTACATTGTTGATGAGATTGGCAACCTTACTGAGAAAGTTACCGTTTCAAAGGAAGCCGCCAGCCTTACTGGTTCGCTCATGGGACTGCGTGCAGGTGAGGTTATCACCACTGAAGCTCTCATGTACGGTATGCTCTTAAACTCAGGTAACGATGCTGCCCACGCCCTAGCTGAACACTACGGCAAGCAGCTCTTGGGAAACCAAAATTCCAGCTTTGAGCAGGCAATCACTCGCTTTGTAGAGGAAATGAATCGCTACGCAAGTAACCTCAACCTCAATAGAACCGCTTACAAAGACCCTGCAGGTCTCAATGATGACGGTAGGAGCAGTGCACTAGATCTCGCTAAGCTCACCACAGCGGTGAACCAGCGTGCGGACCTTAGGAAAATTACCACCACAGCTCAAATTACCGTCACCGGTAACCAACCACGGGATAAACACGAGCTACGCAACTCAAACAGGCTCGTAGCAGACTACTTCTACGATGGTGTAATTTCAGGAAAAACTGGGTACACCGAAGGAGCAGGACACTGCCTGGTTACCTCAGTAACAAGAAATGGAACTACCCTCATTGCAGTAGTTCTCTCAACCTACCAAGAATCAAAAGAGGCTTCTGCTCAGGAAAACCGAAAGCTCCTAGACTGGGGCTTCGCTTCCTTCAGCTTTCTGTAGGGCAATCTCGGCAGCGTTCACCTGAGCTGCTTGCTTGCTGCCGCCAACTCCCTGCGCCAGCTCTTCTTCGCCAACCGTAACTGCTACGGTGAAGGTTTTTTCGTGGTCTGGGCCTGTCTCGGAGACTACGGTGTAGGTAGGGGTAATGCTGTACTTCTCCTGGGTGTACTCCTGCAATCTACTCTTGGGATCGATGAAGGTTTTGTTCTCAATAATGTTTGCCAGGTGGACGATGACATGAGCGTGGATGAGCGTCTCACAGGCTGAGTAGCCCTTATCCAGGTAGAGTGCCCCAAGGAAGGCCTCAAAGGCATTGGCCAGCAGGTAACCTTTGTCTCGGCCACCACTCTTAGCTTCGCCCCGTGAGAGGAGGAGGAGATCTGAGAAACCGAGGTTTCGCGCCACTTCTGCAAGCATTTCACCCTTCACGATGCTGCTTCTGAGGGCTGTGAGCTCACCTTCAGGGTTTGGGTAGGTCCTGTAGAGGTGATCGGTTACCACAAGCTCTAGTACTGCATCACCAAGAAACTCCAGTCTCTCATTGTGAGGGAGGGGGAATGACTTGTGCTCGTTGAGGTAGGAACGGTGGACGAAAACCTGGGTGAGGAGATCCTGGCTGGTGAAATCAACCTGTAGCCTTTTCTGGAACTCGCTGAGGGCTTCTGGGTTTGGGTGCATAGTACTTTAGCGAGCGTCGCGTGGGGCGAGTTTACTCTCAAACTTACGGTAGACGGAACCGAGGACACCATTGATGAACTTTGGCGAACTCTCGCTTCCAAACGTTTTACCAATTTCAATGGCCTCATTTATTGAAACGCGTGGTGGCACATCCTCTTCAGCGTCGTAGAGCATTTCGTAGAGGGCAACTCTGAGGATTCCCTTATCAACCTTTGCAACCTGTTCAATTGGCCACTCTGGAGCAGCCTCAATGATGAGGGCGTTGATTTCGTCTAGGTGCTCAATGGCTCCATTAACAACTTTCCAGACGTAGGTTTCATCTACATCTTTACGAAACTCGTTAATATTCCTTTCAGTGACTTCTTTGTAATCTACTCCGTCTCCACGAAAATCTAACTCGTAGAGTGACTGCATGCACAACGTGCGTGATAGGTGGCGATTTTGTGCCACGAAGGAGCTACTTAGTAAGTTTCTTGGCTACCTTGCCAACTGCTTTGAGCAGGCGACCACGGTAGAAACCAGAAGTCTTTGACACGCGGTGGCGAATCATGAGATCTCCTGAAGCAGGATCAACGGTGACAGCAGGAAGATCGAGGCCGAGATTGCGGCGACGGTTACCTGACCTAGGGGGACTGGTGCGTTTTTTGGGAGTTGCCATAGCGTGTACTTGTGAATCTTATGTAGATTACCAGATTTGGCGCTACTCTGCAACCACAAAGGAGACGAGCTTGCCTATTACCACAATGGTACGGGTAACCTGCTTGCCGGTAAGCTGCTGCTGGACTGCAGGATCAGCCTTCACAATGGCTTCAATCTTGGCTTGGTCTGTGATGCGAGCATCAACTTGTAGCTTTGCACGTACCTTGCCGTTAACCTGCACCACGTAAGTTGCCACGTCCTGCTGGAGGTAGTCCTCAACGTAGGTAGGCCACGTCTGTAGTGAGATGAGGCCGCTGCCGCCGGTGATCTGCCAGAGCTCTTCGGTAATGTGTGGGGCAAGGGGCGAAAGGAGCTTGAGGATGTTCTGGTACCCAGTGATGCTCATTGAGCTCAACTCCATCAGGGCGTTAACGCTCTCCATGAGGGTAGAAACCGCAGTATTGAAAGAGCACGCTTGGATATCTTCGCCCACCTTCTTGATGGCAGCGTGGACAACCCGGTTCTCATCAGCTGAAGCGTTTGGATCAGTTGCCTTTTCTTGGAGACGCCACACCTTTTCAAGGAACCTGCGCGATCCAATGATACCCTTGGTGTCCCATGGCTTTTCAAGCTCAAAAGGTGCCATGAAGAGCTCGTAGAGCCTTAGGGTGTCTGCGCCAAACTCAGTAATCACATCGTCTGGGTTAATCACGTTACCCTTAGACTTGGACATCTTCTGGTGGTCTGGACCCAGGATCATACCCTGGTTACGCAACTGGGTGAAAGGCTCATCAAAGCAAATCATGCCCTCGTCAAAGAGTACCTTGGTGAAGAACCTGGCGTAGAGGAGGTGGAGAACCGCGTGCTCAGCGCCACCAACGTAGGTATCAACCGGCAGCCAGCGCTGCACCGCTTCTCTGTTAAAAGGACCATCAGTGTACGAAGGGTCCGGGAACCTGAGGTAGTACCAGCTTGAACAGACAAAGGTGTCCAGGGTATCAACCTCACGGGTGAGCTGCTGCTTGGTAGTTGGGTCTGTGTAACGTTGCCACTCGTGGGCTTCGGCGAGGGGAGATGTACCCGTTGGCTTGAAGTCTACGTTCATGGGAAGCTCTACCGGCAAGTCTGCATCGTCAACCAGAACTTCGCTCCCATCCTCAGTGTAGGCAACGGGAATTGGAGCGCCCCAAAATCTCTGGCGCGAAACCAGCCAGTCGCGGAGACGGTAGGTGGTAACCATTTCGCCTCCAGCAAGCTTGGCAATATCGCCCGCTGCTTCCATAGAAAGCTTGCCATCAAAGTCTCCTGAGTTGGTGAGAGGTCCATGCTCTGAGTACGGCTGGAAGCCGTCTTTCAACCAGGCGAGGGCAAACTTGTGGGTTTCTGGTGTAAGGAAGCTTGGTAGCTCTGCGGCACTAAGCCAGCACAAGTTGTGACGTGATGCCTCGTGATCCTCAATGGCGTCTTTTTCTTCATCCTTAAGCTGCACCAGGTAGACGTGGCCACGTACCAGCTTGTTTGTCTGCTTTGGGAGGTGGTAGAAGAGACCATCAATCACTCCAAGCTTCTGGGAGATCTCGGCGTTGCGGTAGCCGGTTTCCTCGTGAATTTCCTTGAGTACCGTTTCCTCTGGGGTAACTCCTGGGTCAATGGTTCCGGTTAGCAAGGTTTTTGCTCCCCAGGCACTCTCTTTCCAGTCTAGGCCGAGGTACTTCTCCTCAGTTGGGTGTTTAACAAAGACAATGACACTCTCCCCAGTAACCACTGGTTGATCGGGGCGATACTTAGCAGGCTCAGTTTCTTGAACCAAGCGAGGAGCGACAACCTGCACAACGGGCAGTGAAAACACTTTGGCAAAAGCAAAGTCTCGCTCATCGTGGGCAGGGACCGCCATGATGGCGCCGGTTCCGTAGGTTGCGATGACGTAATCTGCCGTCCAAATAGGAATCTGTTGCTTGGAGAGGGGATGCACAGCGTATGAACCAGTGAAAACGCCAGACTTTTCCTTGCTGAGGAACTGCCGCTCAAGCTCTGACTTCTTTGAGGTCTGCTCTCGGTACTGCTTCACCGCAGCAACTTGCTCAGGAGTAGTGAGCGAATCTACCAGCGAGTGTTCTGGGGCGATCACTAGGTACGTGGCGCCGTAGAGGGTATCAGGACGGGTGGTAAAGACTTCAATCTTTTCAGAAGATCCTGCTACCTCAAACCAAATCTTTGCCCCTTCAGATTTGCCAATCCAGTTTCGCTGCATGGTCTTGATCTTCTCTGGCCAATCAACCCTATCAAGTCCTTCAAGGAGGCGCTCTGAGTAATCGGTAATCTTGAAGTACCACTGCTTAAGTTGGCGCTGGATGACTTCAGTGCCGCATCGCTCACACTTCCCGGATACTACCTGCTCGTTAGCAAGCACGGTTTGGCAGCTTGGACACCAGTTCACCATACCGTCTTTGCGGTAGGCCAGGCCCTTCTTGTAGAGCAGCTTGAAGAGCCACTGGGTCCAGCGGTAGTAGCTTGGGTCTGACGACGCTAGCTCGTGCTCCCAGGCGAGGCCAATACCCGCCTGCCTAAACTGACGCTTGAACTCTTGAATGTTCTGTTTGGTGGTGATGGAAGGATGAACACCTGTTTTGATGGCATAGTTTTCCGCTGGCAAGCCAAAAGAGTCCCAACCCATGGGGTGGAGAACATTCTTGCCATCCATTCTGGCTTTACGCGATAGGACGTCGGTACCGGTGTAACCAAGGATGTGCCCCACGTGGAGACCACTACCGGAAGGGTAGGGGAACATGTCCAGAATGTAGGCCTTTTCGGCATGAGTATCGGCTGATGGCTCAAAGACACGGGAATCTTCCCATACCTGCTGCCATTTCGGCTCTACCTCGAGGTGATCGTAGCGTTTCATGCTGTTAACTATAGCAGAACTCACGTATACTGACAGGCACATGAAACCGCTCAGCCACCTCCAGCACACCCTGTTAGTTGCGATATTCCGGCACCCACACGTGCACGGGTATGTGCTGCTGGAATACGGTGCGCAGAGTAGCGTGTACGATGCCCTAAGGGCGCTTGCCGCGAGGGGTCTCGTAGACACCGTTGTCGCAGGTTCAAGTAACGCACCTCAGCGTAAAACCTACCAGATCACTAAATCTGGGCGAAGCTACCTAGGTGACGGGAGTGCCCCAACGGAAGCCAGACTCACTCACTACGGAACACCTACCTGAGAGCACTCCGGTTGCGTTAATAAAAAAATCCTAGAACTGGTCTAGGATTGAGAATTGGATGCCGACTTTCTTGCCATCACCATTACCCTGAGTAAGGTGTAAACCAGCCAACAGAGGAAGTAGGCGAGTACCAGCGGCCAGACGAAGCAAGCAACGACGAACACTACCCAATCAAACCGACCCAAGAGGAAGAGATAGTGATCATCGCATACGGCCGGTAAAAACAGCCAGATAAGGAAGAACACGACGGCGGCCGGAAACAGACCAACCAGGTAGATAGTTTCTTGCGCACTAGACATAAAACACCCTGAGCATTGCTCACCTCGTTTCTACGCGTTTACCCTAGAGTAGTCAATTCCTAGGGAGTACCACACAGTAGCCAATGCCGTAGAGCGGCTTAATGCAGCCGCGTAGCTCAACGGGGAGACGCTGCCTAATTCTTGCGATGGCGGTATCTATGGCTCCAAGCTGGGGAAGCTGGGCGATGGTCCAGGCAGCCTCCCAGATTTGCAGTCTACTCACCGGTGCACCATGAGCACGCAGCAGACGGTGAAATATGTGAAACTGCCGTTTTGTGAGCAGAATACCGTTGGAGCGATAGGTAATCACCTGAGCTGCGGTATCTACGTAGAGTGGACCGTAGCGTTGCTGCACTGGCTGCTTGGGCGAGTAGTGGGAAGCGCCCAGATCATAGACTAGACGGGTGAGAGGAAAGGGTTCAATGTAGTACTCCTTTACCCCACTTTTAAGGGCATTCACCCTATCCAGCGCTTGCTGGTGGGTAGTCACTACGTATACCGGCTTATCTGTTTTGATGAAGGAACGAATGGACGCATCTAGCTTGCTGGTGAGAATGAGGATGGCATCCGGCTTGTCCCTGAGCACCTGGTTCTGGAGTGTATCAAGTGCCGCACAGGGAATGAGCGAAATGCCGCACGAGAGTAACGCATCCTGGATTGGTTTAGGAGCGTGGTGGTTGGAGGTGTAGAAGAGGATACGCTGCACGAGATACCTTACGGGTTAGTGAGACCATACTGGCAGGACGATGGTTAAATGAAGGTTAAATGTTCAATGCGCGTTTGACACCACTACCACTTCCTGGAAGTCTGGGGTGGTAAGAGGGTCTCGTCACGATATGGCGCTGATCTTTGACAACGGGACATACGATGAACAAAGTAAAAACTGTTGTGATGAGCCTCCCAGGCTCGCGTCACATCGCAAAAGGAATCATGTCGGAGCTTGCGCTGCCGCCAGAGTGCTTCAAGGAAGTTGACTTCACCACCTTTAGAGGGGGTGAGCTCTACGTTCGTGCCATTCACGAAGACAAGGGCTTCCTCTGGGGAAAGGATGTGATCATCGCCGCGAGCATCCACGACCACACAGACCTCATTTGGCTCTGTGCACTCCAAGATCTCGTAGTGAACAAGCAGGCAAAGCGACTTTTCATTGCAATGCCCTACCTGGCCTACCAAACCCAAGAGCGTGAGGTTCACCCCAACGACGCCGTAATGGCTCGGGTAGTTGCTACCATTCTCTGTGCAGGAGCCGGTGCAGCGTGGAACATTTCACGCCTCATCATGGACCCTCACACCGAAGGAGCGCCAAACTACTTCCCATCTGGTCTCGTTCCCGATGTGGTGCAGGGGCGAACGGTACTCACTCCCATCATCAGAGAGCTCGAGGAAGACCTTGAGATGCTCGTGATGGCTTCAGCAGACCTCGGTAGGCCAAAGTGGATTGAGAACTACGCACGCGACCTTGGTATTGGCTTTGCCCTTGCCAACAAGCACCGGACGGGTGAGCACACCGAAACCACCCACTTCGTTGGTGGTGAGTTCATGGGGAAACGAGTGGTCCTCTACGACGACCTTACCCGGAGTGGCTCTAGCGCCATCAAAGCGCTCCAGCTTTACGTTGATCACGGCGCCAGCGGCGGGTACCTCGTACTCAGCCACCTAGCGGCTAACAGTGAAGATGCACTGAGGCTCCTTGCCGATTCGCCCTTCATCAAGATCATCGTTACTGACTCGCACCGCTGGAGTCAGCACCCAATTGTCACGGACTCCGAAAAGTTTGTGGTCGTACCACTTGCTGAAAGGATTGCCTGCAGAATTCGGGAGCAGTTCGCAACCAACTGAGGCCACATTCCAAATCACCCAACCGGGTGATTTTTTGCTGCAATCTTTACCCGGAACCAACTTTTTGCAAATATGTGCGAAACAGGAAGACCTGTTTCGGGAAACGTATGGAAGAACTGATTGGCAAAAGCCTCGAAGAGTACAGAATAGAAACCTGGTTCGAGCTCAGGCTTGCAACAGGTGAAACCGGTCACAGGGTTGCCGGCTACTTCACCGATAGCCACCTGGCTGCGGCCTCTGGGAAAGGAAAGGGCTGGTACGGCAGCAGTGGCTCTGTTGAGAAAGCGCTCGTGCTCACCAAGGATGGGAAGACGGGATTCCTCGTCGGTCACTCGCCTGTAGCTGGCATCAAGCTCTCTGACGAAGCCTCCCTACGTGATGCCGCAACCGCTCACGCACGTAGCAAGCTCAGTGAACACGAACTCGTGCTCCTCGGCCTCACCCAACCATGAAGAAGGTTTCATCTCAACTACCACGCATGTGGTAGTTTTTTCTTTCTGAACAACTGTACGAAAAATCGCCACCTAGGTAGGTAGCGATTTGAGAATCTCAGGGACGATTACCCTGAACAAGGTGATTGTCACCATCACGCACGGGATGATGGTCCCGAGGAGGACAAATGCCTTAGCCTTGCCAGTGCTCAGGTGGTACCCGTGTTTCCAGGAGAAGAAGACGAATACATTGATGGCAATCTGGATGAGGCCAGCCAGGAGGTTTAGTCCTGTAAATAGGTGGATGACGTTTGCCAGGATGAAGAAGGTAAACCCCATCACTCCAGAGACAACCATCAAGAGACGCACAGTTTGCAGTTCTTTTTTCATGGTTTTCTGGAGCGAAGCAACCCTCACTCCCTCAAAATCGGGGGAATTGTACCACAAAAGTGCCAAAATGTCAATCTGGTACAATCCTGATGCCATGAAAAACCCAGAGTCATGCTCTGGTTAGGAAAGGGAAGGCAAGTAGTTCTATAGTTACCCGTTAACGTTCATTTGACATATCCCCTATGGGGGGATATTATTTGAGCATGCCATACACACCAAAAGACACCAAGGAACGCATTACCCACCGCTACAAAATCGTACGCGGGCACCTTAATAAGATTATTGAGATGCTTGATAACGACGTTTACTGCATGGACATCCTGCACCAATCAAAGGCTGTACAGAAAGCTCTCCAGCAGGTAGATGCCCTCCTCTTGGAGCAACACCTGAAGACATGTGTGCTCGATGCCGCAAAGGCAGGAAATGCTGAGGATTCACTGGCTGAGATACTAGAAATCTTTAAAAAGTAAGGGAAGCACCATGCCTACCATTTGGCTTGCGTTTATCACTGGCCTAACAACGGGTGGACTTTCTTGCCTCGCAGTCCAAGGTGGCTTACTTGCTAGCACCTTAGCTCAGGAAGTAGAGCAGCAAGTTTCACAGAAGAAAATTGTTTCCAGCCTCATTGTCTTTCTTACTAGTAAGCTAGCTGCGTACACGCTTCTTGGCTTTTTTCTCGGGTGGCTTGGGACGATGATCCAAATTACGCCATACATGCGCGCCGGCCTCCAAATAGCAATTGGAGTATTCATGATTGGGATGGCACTACGGATGCTGAATATTCACCCAATATTCCGTTATTTCATCATCGAACCACCAAAATCTGTCACAAGATTCATCAGAAAGTTTGCAAAAAAGAGTGATGGTAATTTAGTGAGTGCAGGATTTCTCGGGGTCCTCACGGTACTCATTCCGTGTGGCATCACCCAGGCTGTAATGGTCACTGCTCTAGGTACTGGCAGTCCAATGCAGGGTGCGGCCATCCTCTTTGCCTTTGTACTGGGAACTAGTCCCATATTCTTTATTCTCGCGTACCTTGCAACACGATTGGGCGAAAAGCGTAATAGTCAGTTTACGAAAGTCGCCGCAGTGTTCGTACTCCTCTTGGGACTAGTCTCACTAGAAGGAGGTCTCAATCTTGCAGGCTCACCAGTCTCGTATGCTCAGTTTAAGAGCTCCATAGTTTCGTACAAGCCTGATATCAGACCACAGCAAAGTGAGAACGTTACAACAACTCCTACCGCAACACCAGCAGAAGGTAATACCGTAACAATTACTGCTGATGGCTACAACGGCTACCAGCCCACAAAAACGGTCGCCAAAGCAGGAGAACCCATCAAACTAATTATCACCAGTAAGGACCTCTATAGCTGTGCCTCAGCATTTGTTATCCCCAAATTGAAGATCCAAAGGAGCCTACCCCCAGACGGAACAACCACAATAGATATCCCTGCCCAACTTGCAGGCACCATTTCGTACAGCTGCACCATGGGCATGTACCGAGGAAGTATTACCGTTCAATAGCAACGCTATGACTACAAAAACCTACAGAGCACCCACGATGCACTGCACCGCTTGTGTGATGGTCATCGAAGGACTTGAAGATGACGTGCCTGGCATAGAACACGTTGAAGCAAGCTTGAAGCGACTTGAGGTGAGGGTAACTTTTGATGAATCAAAACTGCAAGAAACAGCAGTTATCGAAGCAGCCTACAGAGAAGGCTATGTACTCATCCCAATAACCAGCAACTAACTAGGAAACACAATGAAGAGCAACCAAAGCATACTGTACGGAATCATTGGCCTACTTGCAGGCGTAATTCTAACCGGTGCCATCATGAGCTTCAGTGGCAACACAACAAGGCATGGTTCAGGAAGCATGATGGATGAGAGTAGTGATCACATGGATATGTCGATGAATGATATGGCAAAGGAACTAAAAAATAGGACAGGCGATAACTTCGACAAGGCGTTTCTTGAAATGATGATTGACCACCACCAAGGTGCTGTTGATATGGCCAAGGAGGCACAGAAGAACGCCAAGCACCAGGAATTGAAAGCAATGTCGAACGAAATTATTTCTGCCCAGGAAAAAGAGATTGCCCAAATGAAAGCTTGGCAAAAAGAGTGGGGATACTAAATGGATACTCTACTCGTAACACTTACTGGACTTGCGAGTATCGGCTTTGTCTACTGGTTTTTCTTGATGCGCAGAGATACTACAACAACTACACATACTCATGGGGAAACCATCCCACAAGAGGGTAACGTAGCAAGCCTGCAAAAAGAGGTACTACTCCTAAACGGAATGCACTGTGCCAGCTGCGTTAGGTTGATTGAAAAGTCACTGAGTAAACTTCCTGGAGTTACCGGGGCGACCGTTAACCTTGCAACTGAAAAGGCAATGGTGAACTACGACAGTACTACATGTTCAGTGTCAGACATGAAACGCGCCGTAGAAAGCATTGGGTATGGGGTAAGAGAAGAAGCTTCAGAGGAGAAGGAACAGGCGAAACGTACCGCCGAGCTTTCTGACTTGAGAAGTAAAGTTATTATCAGTGCAATTTCTGGGGCTCTACTACTCTGGGGAACGTTTCCAGGCCTCATGGAAACTGCACCAGCTTTCTTACGCAACTTTTACATCCAACTTCTCCTAGCTACACCTGTCCAAATCTGGGCGGGCTGGGGATTCTACCGTAGTGCCTGGATATCACTGAAGCACCGTACCGCCAATATGGACACGCTCATTGGCATTGGCACGACGGTTGCTTATGTTTACTCAGCTACGTTAACGTTTTTCCCAGGTATCGTTGAAGGCACGGGTATCAGTATGATGCCGTACTTTGATGTTGGGGTGATTGTGATCGCACTCATTTTGCTCGGACAACTCTTTGAAAAACAGGCACGTAGCCGCACCTCTGACGCAATCAAGAAACTGATTGGATTACAGGCGAAAACAGCGCGTGTGGTACGAGATGGGAGAGAAATCAATTTACCAATTGAACAGGTAGTGATTGGTGACATTATCGTTGTACGGCCTGGTGAAAAGATTCCAGTTGATGGAGTTCTCATTGAAGGCTCCTCAAGTATTGATGAGTCTATGCTCACCGGCGAAAGCCTTCCGGTGGACAAAAAAACCGGAGACGCCGTTGTCGGAGCAACACTGAATAGAACTGGAAGTTTTCAGATGCGAGCTGAGAAAATTGGTAGCGATACCATGCTCTCGCAAATCATCTCACTGGTTGAAGCAGCACAGGGATCAAAAGCGCCAATCCAGCGCCTTGCAGACACCATTTCCTCGTACTTCGTCCCAGTAGTTATCATGGTGTCAATTGCTACGTTTGTACTCTGGTTTGACCTTGGACCAAGTCCAGTACTAACTTTTGCAATTCTGAACATGATTGCCGTGCTCATCGTTGCCTGTCCCTGTGCAATGGGCTTGGCCACCCCAACAGCAATTATGGTAGGTACCGGAAAGGGAGCAGAGCGGGGAATCCTGATAAAAAGTGCCGAGGCCCTGGAAATTGCCCACAAAGTTACCACAATCATTTTTGACAAGACGGGCACCCTCACCCATGGTAAGCCAGTGGTCACAGATATCCACGTAGAGGATGGTTTTAGCGAAAACGACGTACTAGGCGCAGCAACATCCATTGAGAAAGGCTCTGAACACTCTCTAGCTGAGGCAATCGTAAAGTATGGTGAGGAGAAGTATGTTGAAGCTAAGAAAGTTGAACACTTTGCCGCAATTCCAGGACACGGCGTTGAGGGGACCATTGATGGGATTCAGGTACTCCTTGGTAATCGTAAGCTTATGACGAAACGTGATATCCAAGGATTTGATACTGTAGATACCATGGCTCGAGTTGAAAAACTAGAGACTAGTGGAAAGACAGTTATGTTTGTCAGTATGGGCTCAACGTACGCAGGACTCATCGCCGTGGCAGATACGGTCAAAGAGTCCGCCGCCCTTGCCGTTGAGAAGCTACAGTCCATGGGAATTGAAACTTACATGCTTACCGGCGACAACGAGCGCACCGCTAGAGCTATCGCCTCGCAAGTGGGAATCACACACGTCCTAGCTGAAGTACTCCCTCAGGATAAAGAACGTGAGGTGCGAAAGCTCCAAGCGAAGGGGTGCACGGTGGCAATGGTGGGCGACGGTATTAACGACGCACCCGCCTTAGCAGCAGCCGACGTTGGGATTGCGATGGGCACTGGCACTGACGTTGCGATAGAAGCTGCTGACATCACCCTAATCTCAAAGGACATGCAGGCAGTTGCTTCAGCAATTACGCTGAGTAAAAAGACAATGAAGACAATTAAAATGAACCTCTTCTGGGCATTTGCCTACAATGTTATTCTCATACCCGTTGCAGCAGGACTACTCTACCCATTTCTTGGCCTACTCATGAACCCAATCTACGCCTCGGCAGCCATGGCCCTAAGCTCTCTATCAGTAGTAACCAACTCACTCCTCCTGAAACGTGCTGCGATCTAGTTTGATGCCTTACCAAACACTTCCCAGGTTGTGAGGGTTGTGGCGGGCAGCTCGGGAACTTTTTTGAGTAACTCTGCTTTCGTGAGTGCGTTATCTTCGCTCAGTGAAATAGCCTGCCTGCCGTTTGAGAGCATAGGATCCTTTGGGAAGTACGTAACCCCAGCTGTATACTTTGGTGAACCGTACCTCACGTCTTGGTCTTCAACCTTTGGCCAGTAGTTTGCGATATCTCCCTCAGCACTCTTCACCCTTACTAGAGCTGTCTCAGGTATTGCTTCGAGGTGGTACGTCACCTCTCTACCAGCTTGAGAAATCACAACGGTAGGGTACAGCTTACCATCTACCACGAGCGGTTGTGAGAAGGTAAACATCTCCCTGTATGGCATGCCGCTCACAGCACCATGCAGATCGAATCGCTTTTTTACAACCTGAACAGGAAGAAGCTCAATAGAGAGGACATCACCCCGCACGGTAACAGTTGCCTTGTCAGCATCTGGCTGTGCTGCAGGAGGGAAGTATGTAGATTCAAGGAATAGGGTGACTTCCATTGCTGCACTACCTTCACGGTAGACGTGGCGCAGGTCAAATTTTGTTCTACCCCACTGAACCACTAGCTTTGCAGGCGGCACAAAAGAAATAACGACAAGTATGCCAACAAATAATCCTGCAATAAGTACTAATTTACTGATCATTGGGGTGGTTATTCACTGTTAGTTACAGTATATCCGATATTGTGAGAAGTCTTGCGTTTTAGTGTCAGAATGAACTTCAACTATTTCTTTTGTTAATTTGACAGGTATACTTGCAGTATCGTAACTATAAATGTACGCATGTCACACAACTTCTACCAGCGGTTTCTTGATGCTTGGCAGTCGCTCGATGCAATCCCAAACATTGTTATCGTAAAACGTGAAATACAGCCTGGTGCAAGCGAAGAAGTGATCTCTAAAGCACTACAAGAACATCCGGAGATTAATCTCCCAGGATTAGTTGATTTTTACCGCGAAGTTAACGGAGTTCACCTTGAGTGGTACATTCCGGGCGAAAATCCAAATGTCAGAGCATTTGAGGGCATGATCGATATTCAACCAATTGAAGACTTGGGCTACGGCGGAGAGTATGACAAAGATGAGTATATTTCCGAACTTTTTGGTGTAGAAAATCCTGTAGCATTTGAAAGGTTTGATATTTTTGGGTACGAAAACGAAACCGCATTTAATATCCGGCAGGGCGATGAGGCGGTAAGTCTGTTCATCCATCCTTCGGGCGATGATACAGTACTGTTGCCAGTGTCAGTACTCCAGTACGTTGATGCAGCTATTGAATCTAGAGGATACGGCTGGTGGCCATATAATCTACTTTCTACCTCAGAAGATAGCGAAAGCAGAAAAGAGTTTCTTGATTTTGCAGGAAAGTACTTTCCAGATTTTAACGCAAAATTATTTACTCCTGCGAAGAATCAGGTGAGTTAAGATCTCAGAGTAAAGTTCTCAGAGAATCCTCGTCCTTTCCATACTTGCTTCATCTTCCCTTAAGCTACACTGAATGAAAAACCACCTGCGTACTTGCAAGTGGTTGGTAATTGTTGGAGTAGCGCTGGAAGGCCTTACTCAACGTACTCATCGAAGTTTTCCCGGTTCAGCTCTAGGAACTCGGCAGGAGCATTCTGAATGAAGTAGAGCATCTGCTCAAGAACCCAACGCTTCGAACGGTTCTCGCTGTAGCATGGCGCTTCCCACAAAATGGTCTTCCGCCAACTGACCTCTTCCTCCTCAAGTACGGAAATGTCACTCTGGATAAGAGTCGCAACCTTCTCCCGCTCCTCCACTGTCCATTCAGGACTGACCTGTAGCTTTTCAACCTTAGCCATATCGTTGTTTCGAATCCTCGAAGACGCGGACACAATACACGTACATGCACAGAAAGTCAATGTGTTTACCCCTCGCGTTGCACCAATGCACACCAATTCGCACGCTCACTCGTGATCACGTAGGCTACGCCATGGCAGGTCATCGTCTGGTGGGAGACCCTTGGACTCGCGGTAGGCGCGGTAGATGAGCTCAGCGAGGAACTCAGTCCCTCCAGGCGCACTCATGCGATCATGCAGGTAGCGCATCTTGATGAACGGTTCCATGAGGGAGAGGAAGCGACAGCGGAGTACGAGGAGGTCGCGATCAGCCTTGGGTGCACCCCTCGGGTACAGGATGGGTGGGTAGGGGTTTGGAGGGAGCTTCACCGCCTTGCCCTCCACCATGAGACAAAAAGCACCCTGCCAGTGGGGTTGCACTCTACGTCTAGGCATACACACCTCCCGTTTGAACTTACCAACCACTAAGTAGCATCACTATATGCCAACACGTGAGGAACTCAAGGTAGGGCAGGAAGAGCGTATCCGCTCCTACTACCAAGCTATCTCAGCCAAGGGGAAAGAGGTGATGAGAGAGAAGCGAGCAAGGGGAGAGATCATGCACAAGGCTCCCTTGGGATACAAGAATGCCCGTGACGAGCACGGACGGTCTATCCTCATTCCAGATCCTGAGACGTATCCTTTGGTGCAGAAGGCGAAGGAGCTGAGGGCTCAAGGGATGTCGATACGGAAGATTTGTGTGGAGATGGAAAGACTTGGATTACGATCTCGGGAAGGCAGAGCTGTCGGCATAGGATCAATGCACAACTAACTGATCTAAGGGGAGAGTTCCTGATCTAGCGAGCTTTACTCCATCAATAATGAAATCAAGAATACTTGTCATTTCCGCATGAGCCGCAAGCAAGTCGTTAAGTACATCCGTCGATACAGACTTAATTTCTCTTAAAGGATTCTTGCCCTGCCTTACAGAAAGGGTAAACGAGCCATCAGCAGACTCCTTAACATCAAAGCCAGGTGAGGCGGAGTGAACAAACTCATTTCTCATATTCCTCAATCTGGAAAGTGAAGAGCTCTGGCTGGATAGGCCATCCAGTGCTTTCACAAAGGCTTCGTTCTGGCGAACACGAAAAGAACCTCGAATAACCTGAATTTTTACATCGCTCTCTTTGAGATGAACGCCAGCAACAGCGTTAATAAGCTTGAGTAATTTATCCGAGAATGTAGCTGTCCTGAGCAGGGCGTTTTCTAAAGAGCGTCTAAGTTCATCTTCACCATCTTTAATTACGTAAAAACGCTCACTATCATCATAATCGTTTACCCACTCGTTCCCTTCTCTGCTCTTTAAATCCTTGGCAGTAAAATAGTGCAGCTGATTCCTCTTGAGATCTTTTCAGCCTCAGTCGCAAATTGACGCACATAGTATTCGTAATCGTCGCAAGTTTTTTCTACCCCACCTAAGAGTGATGGGTATATAAAGAGAGATAGAAGTTCTTGGACCTTCTTTTGAAGAGTATTATTGTTCATTACTTAATAAAAACAGAAACATTGGCAAACTGCCAATGTTTCTGTTTGTTGCGTTCAAGTTGGTGGACCTTAGGGGACTCGAACCCCTTACCTCTTCCATGCCATGGAAGCGCTCTACCAGATGAGCTAAAGGCCCTCACGGATTACACAAACTCACAACACACACACGCAAGTGAGGAACGTCAGTACTCTACCTAAAATCCATGGAATCGTCCAGCCGTAAACCAGGACGCCTATCAACCACCTCCAGACTAACCGGCTCCAAGCCATCGCGCACCAAAAGTTCTGCCGCCAAGCCTATCATCGCTCCATTGTCAGTGCAGAGTTCAAGCTTTGGCGGAACCAGGAGAGGGATACCGTACTCTGAGGCCAATTGACGCATCAGCCTCCGTAGCCTGGTGTTTGCGGCAACTCCTCCTACAAGAGAAACAGCAGCAACCTCACCGTGCTTCTCCAGTGCCATCTTCACCTTCCTGAGCAGCGAAGCCTGAGCGGCCTGCTCAAAGGCGGCACAGATGTCGCGCACGTCATCTCCTGAGAGTGGTTCCTGCTCCTTAATGAGTAACCTCACCGCATTCTTGAGGCCTGAGTAGCTGAGGTTTGGCGTATCACCCCGCATCATCGGGATGGGGAGGTGGAAGCGTGAGGTATCACCGGTAGACGCCAGTTTTGAGACAACCTGACCTCCTGGGTAGCCAAGGCCGAGCATCTTTGCCACCTTGTCGTAGGCTTCACCCAGAGCATCGTCTAGGGTTTCGCCCAGCATGTTCACGTCAGTCATGCTCCTGACTAACGCAATGTCTGAGTGCCCACCTGAAACAACCACTGCCAGGAGCGGGAATACCGGTTCTCGCCCCACAAAGACGCTGGCAACGTGCCCCAACATGTGGTTGATGGCGTAGAGAGGAACATCAAACCCCTCGGCAAGCTCCTTCGCCTTGGTGATCCCAACCTGGAGGGCTGGAGCAAGCCCAGGTCCGTAGGTGACGGCAATGGCATCAATATCCTCAGGTGAGAGTTTTGAGCGTTTGAGGGCAAGCTGCACCACCGCGTCAATTCGCTCCGTGTGGAGACGCGCTGCCAGCATGGGCACCACACCGCCATAGGCCTTATGGTACTTCACCTGGGACGAAATGACGTTTGAGAGAACGCTCAGACCCTCGGTAACCGCTACAGAGGTCTCATCGCAGCTGGTGTCTATCGCCAGAAACCTCACAGTGAGAGGGTACGAATGGTGCGCTGATCGTGGCTACCAGAGAGGTGAACACGCACAATAACCGCCGTATCGCCGAGCGTCCTGAAGTAGGGGAGGAGCGGCTCAGGCCACTCTACCGCCGTAACTACGCGTGGCTGAATGCGGGACCGCATGCCAACCTCGTCTGCCGTTACCTGTCCGGCGCGCCAGAGATCCATATGGACGAAGAGGCCACCGTCAAAACGGTACTCTTTCGCCAAGTTGTAGGTAGGCGAACTTACCACACTGGCGATACCCAGACCCTTGGCAATTCCCTTGGCAAATTGGGTTTTCCCGGCTCCCATATCTCCTTCTAGCAGGAAGATGAGCGGTTTCTCAGCCAGGACGTGGTGGTACTGGGCGGCAAGCTTGCCAGCAAACTGGAGGGTTTCTTCCTCGGATGCACTTGGCACAGGTGGAGCAACCTCAGCTGAAAGCTCACCAGACCTTACAATTTCCTGCACCGGGCCGGTGGTATCAATAACGGTAGAAGGCTCGTTGAGTGGAAGGGGACCAGCATCGAGGAAGAGGTCAATGAGCGCCAGCTGACTCTCTGAGAACTGTGAGAGGAGCTTATCAGGACTGTAGGGTCGAGCTCGCCCAGCTGGGTTTGCTGAAGTTGCGGTAAGGGGAATGTTAGCCGTTTCAACCAGCTCAGCCGCCAGTGGGTGTGAGCTAATTCTGAAACCCAAGGTCTCATCTTCAGCCTCTAGGCGCTTGTCTACTCTTCCTGTGCTCTTGCCTACGATGGTCAGGGGACCTGGGAGAAACCTGTCAACCAGCTGTGAAATAGGCGCAGTAAAGGTGACAAACAGCTTTGCCATCTCTGCGTTGGTTACCAAGATACTAATAGCCTTCCCTGCAGGACGCTCCTTAATCTTGAGGAGCTTCTCTACGGCAACCGGGTTAGTAGCGTCGACGGCAAGCCCGTAGACGGTTTCGGTTGGGTAGATGACAACACCTCCAGCTTTGAGCGTCTCAACTGCCTTACCTATCGCCGACTTAACATTGTGATCTACGGGTATGCGTTCCATGGCTTCCATTCTAGCGATATTCTCCAGAATAGGTAAAGGGTTGCACCTGGTTATCTTCGTCACGAAAAAAGCTGTACGTACGTGTACAGCTTGGGGAGGGTGTTTCAGAGCCTTCAGGAAGAAGCGAGGATGGGAGTAGGTCGTTGCTTGTGCCACCTTGCCGTACTGCTTTTTGGAGAAATAGCCTCTCTTGTGTGAGCGAAGAGGTCATCAAAGTTCTCCCGAGAATTAGGGAAGGAGACGAAGCGAATTGCATACGAGTTTCCCATGTACACCGCCTGAGGTGACCCTGGATTACCGCCGTCACTCCAGCGCTCATCGTCGTACACGACGACGAAACACCGGTTGCTGTCACGCATCGCTACAATGCCAGGTCCGTACTCTTGGAGCGCAAAGATTGGACCACAGAGCCCACTCCGCACCTTCTCTACCAAGGCAATTGCCTGCTCAACGAATGCTGCATCTGTGCAACCTTCCAGATTCCAACGTGTACCAACGTCCATGCAGGCATACTAGCAAAAAGACGTTGAAATGCCAGGGGAGAGAATCTCTCCTAAAGACTATTGAGATTTGAGCGAACCTCACTCAGCTTATCCTCGGATGCTCGTCGATCCTCCTCCTGCTTCTCAGTCAACTCAGCCTCAGCAGCGGCATCTACAGCTACCTCTTTCTTTTCTCCTTTTTGGATAAACGCGTGCTCACTCCAATACTGAGTCTCGTTAGTACTTCCAAGAGTACTTGCTTTGTATCCTTCGGTATCAATCTTTGCAGGAAAGGCGGGAGCATTATCACCTGGAAACACGGTGAGAACAACCGGTTTTTCGGTTTCTCTATCCTTTTGAATGATAAGCGTAATTTTGTTTGTCCGCATTGATGCCTCAAAGTTATCAGCATCAATGGTGGCAATCTGAGCATTAGGCTCAAACTTCCCGTGAGGATTCTTGACGGCACCATTCTCATCGAGTACTACTTCTACTCCAACACCTGGTGTGTACGCCGATTCTGGATACCAAGCACCCTCAACTCCATCCACTACTGCGGATTCACCACCTGGGATGCGTGGTCGACTTTCTAGCTGCATGTCAGGATGTGCTCCCTTAAGCTCACTAAGCGATTTCACACCCGACCAACCAATTGGTGTACTAGTGCCTTCAAGGGTAAGAGTAAGTTCAGCTCTACCGAACTGATCGTAATCAAGGGTATCAGGGAGCATCTCGTGCACTCTTGTGACAAGTTCTTCGCCGGTTGCAAAAACATTGCCATTAAATTGACTACCTGCAACTTCTCCATCTTGGTGAATTTTCAGGTGCTGCAGAACCCTGTCAAAACCAATATCTGACTTCGCAAACTGACCCTGCTTCTCAAGTACACCATTACCCCTCGTTGTAATTTGCTCTATCTGAGATAGAGAGACTGATTCTCCTGTAGTTGGTTTTTCGAGGCGCATAGGGAAGTGATTATGTATCTACATAGTACCCTACCAAATGCATAAATAAAGGGATGATTTTGGTAGATGGGGAGAGACATGCATCTGTTGGCTACGCCAACGATTGCATCGCTTCCTCGTCGGAACCGCCCTTCGGGCTTTCTGCGCGGGGAGCGCGAACGAACTATGAGTTCTCGTCTCATCCCATGGGACAAAGAAAAAGAACGGTCGTTGACCATTCTTTTTCTTTGGTGCCGCGGGAGAGACTCGAACTCTCACCCTCTTGCGAGAAACGGATTTTGAGTCCGTCGCGTCTACCATTCCGCCACCGCGGCGCACCAACCTACCCTACAACCTTACCAGAACTAGCGTCGCTTCTCCAGAATTGAGGCGTAGACACTGAGGGTCTCGTCGGCGCATTTTTCCCAGGAGAACTTCGCCAATTGTGAGGGGATTTTGCTCCGTAGCTGTTCCACAACGCCGGGATCAGTTACCAGCCTCGCCATTTCGTTAGCAAGAGCGATGCCATCGTTGGTAGGGAAGTAGAGAACAGCCTGGCCACCTACCTCAGGGAGCGAGCTATTGTTTGCCACAATGCTTGGGGTACCGTAGGTGAGCGCTTCAAGAACGGGGAGGCCGAAGCCTTCGTACTCTGAAGGCATGATGAAACCGCTGGTGTAAGAGTAGAGGGCAGGTAGGAGCTCATCAGGAACAAAGCCTGGTGTACAGATGTCTGATGCAAACGGGTGGGCAGCCAGAGCAGCCTTCACCTCAGCAGCAGCCGCGTCCGGTTTGCCAGCAATCACCAAGATGTGGGGGAGACCAGTCTTTCGCTTAAACTCAGCAAACCCATCCAGGAGGGTAAGGATGCCTTTGTGTGATCGCCACTGGGAAACAAAGAGGAAGAATGGCTGCCTACTCCCAATGAAGTCCTGCACCACTTTCTTACTCCCAAACTCAAGCTTCATCGGTTCGGGGTGACCTTCGTACACTACCTCCATCTTTGCGTGAGAGATGCCAAGGCTCTTCTCTGCATCGGCAGCTGAAAACTCTGAGATGGCAATCACGCGCTTTGCGGCACGGAGCGATCTCACCAGTACCTGCTTGAACACCTGGAACTTGATGGCAGACTTCTTACCATTCTTGGTTGCCACGGGGAAGTGGAGCATCGTCAGGTCGTGGAGGGTGGTGACGAAAGGTCTCCTGTAGAGCACCGGGTGGTTGAAGTTGAGGAAGTGCACCAAATCAAGCTTCTGCTGGTTCAAGAACTTGAGGAAGGCTGTCTGCTCAGCAACGCTGTAGTGCTGGACATCGGTAACAATGGGAATGAAGTTTGGCTGGTTGAGCTCGTACTCGTTGAGGTCTGCTTTTGTGAGGAAGATGTAGTACTGGTTGTGGGTGTCCAACTGTGCCAATCCCTTGAGTAACTCCCTGGTGTACCTGCCAAGTCCACCGGTGGATTTCCTGTAGAAACGGGCATCGATACCTATCCTAAACTGACGTGATGATTTCATAGCCACCAGGTTACCAGATCTTGACAAATCTGGCAAAACATGGTAATGTGACGCGTATTTATGAACTACTCCTTCCCAGAAATCACCATCTCCGAGAGAGAGGTTAAAAGCTTCCTCCAGGAGCCAAAAACCTCAGGTCTCTTCCAAGTAGGCTCTTGGATTATTCCAGGTGCCCTCATGTTGGCAGGCCTTGCCTTCCTGCTCTTCAATGCGCAGGCGTACTTTCGTGTACAGGGTATTGCTGAGGCTAACGCTAGCAACACCCCTGATGTTGTGCTCACCAGCGCTCCTGGTAACGTCGCTCCTCCTATTGAGGCCACTACTCCTCAAGAACCCACAGCTCCAGTAGTAAACCCTGTAGAAAACACCGCTCCTGCGGCCACCACAGGTATTCCCTCTAATACCCTCAGTTTCTCAGACTTCGGTATCTCTGCTCCCATCCACTGGAACGTAGCTCTCAATGGCCCGGTATACACCAACCTTGAGACAGGCCTCGTTCACATTGAGGGTACCGCAAAGCCAGGTCAGAAGGGCACCGTTGCCATCTTTGGCCACAGCTCTCACTACCCGTGGGCAAAGGGAAAGTACAAGACTGTCTTCGCCCCAATCCTCAAAGCTAAGGTTGGGCAGACCATTCAGGTGAGCAACGAAGGAATTGTCTACACCTACAAGGTGAGTAAAACCTACGACATCAACCCGGACCAAATGAGCGTCCTTAATAGTGGCAATGAGAGCGTTCTCAAGCTTATTACCTGTACGCCGCTTGGAACCAGCCTCAGGCGTCACGTGGTAGAGGCGGTACAAATTTCTCCTGAACCAGCATCAAACGCAGCCTTTACGGGTTCGCAGTTCTCAGGCCAGCTCCCAGCCGATCGATAAAACTGGTGTACTCGTAGAGCTCAGCTCGCTGCACCACACCTCCCTCTTGGAGGTACAGGATCCTGCCACCTTCAGTGAAAAAGAAGGTGGTTTCTTGTTTCTGTGGAATTGTAGTAATAGTCTGGGTGTAGCTTCCATCAATGGCAAGGAGGGTGAGGCCACCCGCATCCTGAATGACAATGAAATCCCGCTCAGGAAACCACCTGAGACTGATAATGTCCTTACTTGTGCGGGTAATAAACTCACCAGCCAACCACACCTCATTCTCTGAGCGAATCTCTAGGTTTTTGGCATCTATCTGACTGAACCGATCATCTACCGTGGTAACCACCACTTCTGGCGTAAATTCAGGCTTCTGGTAGAGGAGAACGATAGGGTTAAACACGGCGCGTTGGTTTGGCTGCAGCTGCACCACCTGCATCCAGCTCTGGTAACCCTCACGACGCAGCTCAATGCTGTACTGCTTAGGCTCTAGCTTGGCAAAACGGGCAGGAAGCTCCCTACTCCTCAGGTTGCCATCCAGGTACACTTCTACCGGAAGTCCTGCAAGCGGACTATTGAGCTGGATAATGCCGGTTTCCTGCACCGCTACGTGGTCTTCCTCAAAATCAACGTTGTACCCCATGGCAGTAGCAACCGCAAAGGTAGAAATGGCGGCAAAGAGGACACACGAGGCGAGAAACTCCAGCATTCTGCGGTACGAAAAGCCCTTGGGCATCTCCCGCTCCTGCATTTCACGCGCGACTACTTGGAACCTGTCAGACATCTCACCATATGGTACACCAAACCGAGGCAAATGTGCTATGCTCTGGTGAGTATCAGTCCTCACAACCTACACAAGTTACCTACTGCTATGCCGCAATTTCGGATTACCGGCGGAGAGAAACTCCACGGAGACGTCACCATCTCTGGGCGAAAGAATGCAGCTCTCAAACTCCTAGCGGCATCGCTGCTCACCACCGGCACCACCACCCTTTCCCACGTTCCCCAAATTGGTGATGTGCTGGTCATGGCTGAAATCCTCAGAGCTCTCGGTGCCACTGTTACCCAAGATGGCGAGACCTTCACCATTAATGCCGCAACCATTACCACCTCTGAGATTCCCTACGAGTTAGGCCGGAAGCTACGTGCCTCACTGGTGCTGGTAGGCCCTTTGCTCGCCCGCTTTGGCGAGGCCCACTTCCCACACCCGGGAGGATGCGTTATCGGTAAGCGCAGCATTGAGCCTCACCTAGAGGGCTTCAAGCGCCTGGGCGCTACTGTCACCTTTGACGGCACCTACTACCACCTCTCAGCCCCAACTCTCACCGGTCAGCAAATCTACCTCCAGGAAAAATCTGTTACCGCTACCGAGAACATCATGATGGCTGCAGTTCGTGCTAGCGGCACCACCCACCTCATCAATGCCGCTGAAGAAGAGCACATCAGCAACCTCGCAGAACTCCTGAGGAAGTACGGGTACACGGTAGCAGGGGACGGCAGCTCACAGGTAAAGGTTACAGGAGCATCAGAGCTTGCAATTACCGATGCCCAGATCACCATCATTCCTGATGAGATTGAAATTGGCACGTTTGCAGTTGCTGCCCTCGTAACCGGTGGCGAGGTAACCCTCCACAAGGTTGGCAAGCGCTTTGGCCTCCTCCCACTCCTAGCCAAGCTTGAGGATTTCAACGCAAAGTATACCTACAACGAAGAGGCTGAAACCCTCACCATCCACCCAAGCCCAGACCTCAAAGCGGCTGACGTCCAGACCAACCCATGGCCTGGATTCTTCCCAGACCTCCAGTCACCATTTGTCGTCCTTGCCACCCAATCAGAAGGGAAAGCTGAAATTCACGACTGGATGTACGAGGGAAGGCTCGGCTTCGTAGAGCTCCTGGAGCGAATGGGAGCCCACGCCACCATCTGCGACCCACACCGCGTCGTCATTGAAGGCCCAACCAAGCTGAAGGGCGCTAGTAACATCGCCCCAGATCTCCGTGCCGGTGCCGCACTTGTCCTGGCTGCTCTCGCCGCAACTGGTGAATCTGTTATTGAGAAAGTGGAGCTTATTGATAGAGGATACGTTTCACTAGACGAACGTCTCAGAAACCTTGGGGCACACATTATTCGCGAAGAAGACTAGACCATGCTCAGCAAACGAGTGGCCATCGACCTCGGCACAAACAACATTACCGTCTCCATGCCTAAACGGGGGATGATTTTAAGCGAACCCAGCGTGGTTGCCATCCAAACCAGCGACAACTCCATCATGGCTATTGGGAGGGAAGCTCACGACATGCTCGGCCGTACCCCCGATAGCATCATGGCTGCCCGCCCACTCAAGGATGGGGTTATCGCTAGCTACCAGATCACCCAGTCCATGCTCAAGCACTACCTCGGGAAAGTCCTAGGACGCGTGAGACTCGTGAGGCCTGAGGTAATGATCTCCATTCCAGCCGGTGTTACCTCAACTGAGCGACGCGCCGTAGTGGACGCCGCCATTGCCGCAGGTGCCGGCAAGGCCTACGTCATCAAGCAGTCGGTAGCAGCCGCCCTAGGAGCAGGCATCCAGATTGCCGGAAGCTCGGGCAACATGATCATTGATATTGGCGCTGGCACCACCGAGGTTGCGGTCATTGCCCTGGGAGATACCGTTGCGGTGAACTCAGTGAGAACTGCCGGAAACGCCTTCGACCAAGCCATCATCAGCTACATCAGGAAGAAGTTCAACCTGATCATTGGTGAGCAGACCGCTGAAGAGGTAAAGAAGCAAATTGGCTCCGCCATGCCGCTCAAGAAAGAGCTCTCCATGGAGGTTTCAGGATCAAACGCCATCTCAGGCCTACCTGAGAGCGTGGTAGTCCACTCCTCAGACATCACCGCTGCCATTAAGGGAGTCTTGCAAGACATCATGAACGCTGTGAAGGTAGTACTCCAGAACACTCCTCCAGAGCTCTCCTCAGACGTCATGGAGAGAGGGATTGTCCTCACCGGTGGGAGCGCTGAGCTTCGAAAGCTTGATGAGCTCTTCACCAAGGTAACAGGAGTCCCATGCCAGGTGGCTGAGAACCCCCAGCAGTGCACCGCCAAAGGGGTAACCATCGCCATCGAGCACTTAGAATCCTTCAAGCGTAGCGTCCTCTGGAGCAAGTAGATGCCTACCGTAGTTTCCTTCATGGGGACGAAGCTACCGCTCGCAACTCGCGAGGAAGTGGTTGCCGCCGTTGAGCAGTCCCACACCAAGCCCGTGAGGATTGCCACCCCCAACCCAGAGTTCATGCTCCTGGCACGCGAAAACCCAAGTTTCAGGCGTGCACTTGAGGGGATGACCCACCACATTGTGGATGGATTTGGACTATCGGTGTTCCTCAGTCTCACTAAACTCCGCAACACAATCTCAGCCCCAACTAGGAAGTACTCAGGGGTAGATTTCATGGAAGACCTCCTTGATTGCTACTCGGGTGGCGAGAAATCTTTCGCGCTCCTTGGGGGAGATCCTGGTGCTGCCGAAGCTAAAGCTAAGCAGCTTCGCGAGGCGTACCCTGCAATCAAGATCACCTCAGCCCGCCACGGTGGAAAGGTAAGCGAAACTAACCCGGTAGACAGTGAGCTCCTCAGAGACCTGGAAGCCGAGAATCCAGACATTCTCTTTGTTGGCTTTGGCGCCCCTAAGCAAGAGCTCTGGATAGCCTCAGCTACCAAGAGCAGCATTCCCGTTATGGTTGGAGTTGGCGGCAGCTTTAACTTCGCCACCACTAAAAAACGTTCACCCCGCTTCCTGCAAACTCTCAAGCTTGAGTGGCTATGGAGGTCACTCACAGAGAAAGGGCATGCCAAGCGAGCCTGGAATGCAACCGTTACTTTTTCTCTCCTGGCTCTCCTTGATCTGGTTGGAAGAAAGACTTCGCCGCGAGAAAAATAGCTACAACCACAAAACCCACAAAGAGGGTAAAGAGGATTACCCTGAGGTATGGCAGGTGGTGCCAGAGTGCTACAAGGGTATCTGCAACTGCGAGCATCAGGAAGGTGAGGAGCGCTGAGCCTAGGATGCTGAAGGCCATGAAACGAGGAAGTGGTACCCTGGAAAACCCTGCAATGTAGGAAGCCCACGGCCTGATATGTCCAATGAGCTGAGTACCAAGTACCGTGAGCGCGCCGTACTTCTCGTACCATCCTTCGAGACGCCTCTGGAGGGTGGTTAACCTTCGAGAACGCTTCGCTAAGCCACGTGCCCGCCTTCCCAGGGCGTATGCCGCGTATGCCCCAATGGTGTGCGCAAGCATAATGACGGTAAAGAGTTGCCAGTACTGCAGCTTCCCAGTTGCAACTAGTCCACTTCCCGCAACGTACGCCAACTCGTTAGGAAGGGGGATACCAAGGTACTCAAGCGCAATGAGGAGCGCTATGGCAATGGTTCCGTAGTGGAGGAGAAAGTGGTTCAAGCCCCTCCTCCCTTGTAGATTTCTCTAAAGAGCTCATTTTTTCGGTCAAAAGAGAACATTAAGCCTCTGAGGAAAGGGGTGACCAACTGGCTCTTGTACACCTTAATTGCTCGCAGCTTCACCTTCTGCTCTTCGTGGGTGAGGCTGAGGCTGCACCAGCCTGGCAACCCTCTCAGGTTTTTTGGGGGTACCATGAAAGCAGCTGGAAGGTGACCAAGTGGACGAGGAAACCTCGAGTAGTGGATGAGCGAAACAAACGACTTACAGAGAGGAAGCAGCCCCTCATCCGTAATTTTCTGGATAATCCTCCCCAACACCGCGTGGTCTGGGTGGGTGTCTAGGGGATCGGTCACAATAATTACCGTAGGAATGAAAGCTCTCACCTCAGCTTCAAGCTGTTCGCCCAGTGGCTGAGCGTAACGGTGGAGACTGCCATCAGGGAAGTTGTAGAAGCTAATGGCACCATCAGATAACCCACAGCAGCGCAGGGCTTCGGTTACCTCTCGTTTTCGCCTCACCTTTTTTCCACGCTTGTTTCCGTCTGTTGCCATCACCACGTGGATGGTGGCTCCAGCTCTGATTGCCCGCTGCATGTAGCCACCCGCTGCAAGGGTTTCATCATCTTTATGGGGAACGATGATTAGAATTCTGTCAGTTGAGGTTGGCTCAGGAAAATTAGGAAGGTAACTGACGATTTTCTTGTGGAGGGGAGACTCACCAGTGCGGTACGCCAAGAGTTTCCGCGGGCTGAGCACATGGGCGGTGGCGGTAATTGGGTTCTCGTGAACGTACTCTAGGAAGCTCTTCATACGGCAAGACTATGCTTGATGCTTTCAGCGTAGAGCTCTAGGAACTTCTCAAGTACCTCATCCATGTTGTGGTGCTTGAGGCTTGCCTGTCCTTCTCGCCCCATTTCACGTGCCTTCTCTGGGTGGGTGAGGAGGTGGACAATCTTTGCCGCAAAGCCTGAAACATCGGTTGGCTCTACCAGGTAGCCATTCCTCCCGTGGTGGACCAGCTCAGGGAGAGCTCCCTCGTTAGACGCAACCACGGGAAGGCCGCTGGCAATTGCTTCCATGGTAACCAAGCTCTGGGTCTCAATGGTTGAGGGGATCACAAACACCGAAGCCCGGTGGTACACCTGGTGGAAGTGTTCGCTCCCGTAGGGAAGCTTACCCACACACATCACAGACTTTTCGAGGCCTCTCTCGGCAATCCAGCGGTGAATTTTCTTGACGTGCTCACCTGGACCCACCAAGACGTAGAGAACATTGGGGATCTTATCAATCACCCAAGGAACCGTCTCAAGGAGTGTGAAGATGTTCTTATCCTGGTCAAGCCTACCCACGTGGAGAACAACGGGTCTGCCTTCAGGAATCCGAGACCACTCCTCACTTGGCTTCTTCTTAAACTGCTCAAGCCTAATACCGTTAGAGATAACCTTAAAGTCTGCGGTTACCCCATCGTGGTGGAGCTCTGAAGCAACACTTCTAGTAGGACAGGTGACGTAGTCACACTGTTCCAGGAAGTGGTTGAGGAACATGATAAGTGCCTTGTGGGTGAGTGGCGACATGAAAGCCAGAGGCTTGAGGTACGCTAAAATGAAGCCTGTAAGGAAGTGCTGGGTAGCAATGACAGGAACCCCGTTCTTCTTGGCTGCCTTGAGGACTGATGTAGGAACCCCGCTTGGTGACTGGAGGTGGACTACATCAGGCTTGAAGTCACTGAAAGCCACCTCAACCTTGCTGTAGGGCCTGATGGCAATACGAGTCTTTTTCCTGCCAAAGGGGTTGGGGAGCGAAGGAAACCGGTAGATCTCGATGCCGTTCTTCTTCTGGTGCTGGTAGAGCCCACTGGTACTAGGAGCAAAGATTGCCACCTGGTGACCTCGAGCCACCAACTCTTCCGCAAGGTTGTGGGTAAAAATAACAACCCCAGAGATGACGGGGTAGTAGGTTTCTGTAGCAAGGAGGATACGCATCGGAAAAGGAGGTTGCGATTTGCGAATCAGGAAAGGTGAGCCAACAGAGCGGCTGCAGTAGCCTTAGCTGTTACCTTCCAAGTATACCTTTTGAGGCGTTTTGTTCCAAGAGAAATGAGAGCTTCACGCTTAGCCTGAGACTCAATCTCCTCAAAGGCATCTACCCAAGCTGCGGGACTCATGGGTGCCACTAGGATACCCGCATCTCCCACTACCTCGGGTACCGCTCCAGCATCGCTCCCTAAGACTGGCACCCCAGCCTCAAATGCTTCCAGGACTGGGAGTCCAAAGCCTTCGTAGGGAGAAGGAACAACGCACGCTGTTGCATGAGCATAGAGCCAGGCACGCTCTTGGTCAGTGACGTATCCTAGGAGCTTAATCGCACTACCGAGCTCATCGGGAAGCTGACCAACCAAGCTGTAGACGGCTCCGGCGCCAAAACCAGGTGAGCCCGCTATTACCAATGAGAGCTTGCCACCATTCTGACGGTACAAGGCAAATGACCTAATGATCGTTTCAAGATTTTTCTTCGCCTCCACCCTCCCAATGGCAAGTAAGTAGCGCTTTGGGATGGCGTGCTTTGGTGGCTGACTTACCGTATCTAGCTCAGTAGTTTGAGCAAGAGGAGTGACGGTGAGGAGAGGCTGTGGAATGCCCCAGAGCTTCCTCACAGACTCTGAAACGAAGTGACTTGGGGTGAGCACCACCGATGCCTGCCTTGCTGCAGACTTTAAAATGAGCCCCAACCTCAGCCTGTCTGAAGGAGTGTAGGCGAGGGGTACCTGGTACACCGAGAGATCGTGCACCGTTACCGCTGTCTTGCACTTGAGCCTGAGGGGAGGAATGCCAGATGGGGTGAAGTAGAGTGATGGCTGGTACTCCCTAATAGCCTTCCGTGGGGCGAAGTTACCCCAGAGCCTGCGGTAAGGAATGAGCACCTGCTTAGCCTTACTGAGGGGGTCGCCATCTGGGATGGCTTCGCTCCTGAGGTAGAGGGGAGTAACCCCAGCTTCTCGTAGTTCTCGATCTAAAAGGGGGAGGAGACAGTCTACGTAACGCTCTACACCGGTGGGTCTTTCAGCACGGTAGTGAGAGGCGTCTATCAAGATTGACGATTTCATACCTTTAGCCTATAGTAATTTTGCACTGAAGTCGATGAGAATCGACTTCTTTTTTTAACCCAGAAACCCGTAATCCACCAGCTATGGCCGTCTCCGCATTCCTCGCTGCAATCCAGCAGCTCAGCCTCGAGAAAAACATCCCAGAAGAGCGCATTTTTGAAACCGTTGAAGCCGCAATTGCCGCTGCCTACAGGCGTGACTACGGTCAGCCGGAACAACACATCCGGGTCACCATGGACCGTGAAGACGGTGGTTTCAAGGTATTCCAGGTCTTCGACGTAGTAGAAACCCCAGAAGAGGTTGAGGAAGACCAGCGTCAGATCACCGTTGAGGAAGCCCGCAAAGACAAGGCAGACCTCAACGTAGGGGATGAGTACATCATTTCGCTCCCATTCCACGACGATTTTGGCCGCATCGCCGCCCAGACCGCAAAGCAGGTTATCGTTCAGCGCATCCGCGAGGCGGAGCGAGAGATCCTCTTCGAGGAGTTCAAGCAGAAGGAGAACCAGCTCCTCAACGGTTCAGTACAGCAGCTTGAGGGAGACACCGTCGTGGTGAGCCTCGGCAAGGTAAACGCCATCATGCCACCTCGTGAGCAGATCAGGGGCGAATACTACAGCACTGGTCAGCGCATCCGCGTCTTCGTTAAGGAAGTTGCAGAGAGCGGCCGCGGACCTCAAATCATCGTTACCCGCTCAGACTCACGTTTCATTGAAGCCCTCTTCGGTATGGAAGTACCTGAAATCCAAGCTGGTACCGTTGAGATTCGTGCAATCAGCCGTGAAGGCGGATCACGTACCAAGATGGCAGTATTCTCAGACAACGACGCCATTGATCCAGTTGGGTCATGTGTTGGTCAGCGTGGAACCCGTGTCCAGGCAGTCCTCAACGAGATTGGTGACGAGAAAATCGACATCATCCTCTGGGACGACAACACCGAGCAGTTCATTAGGAACGCCCTCTCACCTGCAAAGATTCGCGCCATCCATATTGATGAGGAAGCCAAGGTTGCAAAGGTTGAGGTTGACGTAGACCAGCTCTCCCTTGCCATCGGACGTGGTGGCCAGAACGTCAGGCTCGCCTCAAAGCTTACCGGCTACGCCCTCGATATTCTCCGTGACGAAATCCCAGGCGAAGCAGCAGAAGCAGCGACAGCACCTGAGGCCACCCCAGAAGCGTAACTTCATACCCCATGCCCGCTATCTTTGGCAGGTTCAGCCGCCAGAGTGAAGCTGTTCTCATTGAGGCTCAGCGTATTGCGGAACGATTGAGCCGACCAGTCCAGAGCGACATCGTTCTCCTGAGTATCCTCTCCCAGACAGCAACACCAGCTGGCGAGCTCCTCAAACACCTCGGCGCTACCTATAGCGCAATTTTCGACCAACTCCCGCCCCTCCCAAACACCCTTGAGGACGAACTCCCAGGGCAGTCTCGGGAGATGCAGCTCTTACTCGAAGAGAGTATTAAGCTTGCCGGGAAGTACCGTTTCAACCTGGTAGAACTTGAGCACATCCTCTATGTCATCTGTAAGGATGACAAGTACCTGGGACGAATTGTCCTAGAGAAAGCAGGGATTGACCCTGATGCTGTTGTCATTCGCCTGAGCGAGTGGCTCTTGAGTATGGCTGCCCTCAACCAGGGTGTGGGACGAAGCCAGCAAGGCCAACAGTCTTCTGAACAGGTCCAGGAGAGCGAGTTAGACAAGTACACCACCAACCTCACCGAGCTTGCCTACGATGGTGAGCTTGACCCTGTTGTGGGGAGGGAAACCGAGCTCGACCAGCTCATCCACATCCTCCTGAGGCGCAAGAAAAACAACCCGCTCCTCATTGGAGAACCCGGGGTTGGTAAGACTGCCCTCGTAGATGCCCTCGCCCAGCGTATTGTTGCTGGTAAGGTTCCGGCTGCCCTCAGGGGGAAGCGCATCCTCACCGTAGACCTGAGCGCCATTGTTGCAGGCACCATGTACCGTGGTCAGTTTGAAGAGAGGCTCAAGAACCTCGTGCAGGAAACCATTTCCCTCGGTGAGTGCATCCTCTTCATTGACGAAATCCACACCCTCACCGGCACAGGCTCAAGCGAGGGAGGTTTTGACGCGGCAAACATTCTCAAACCAGCCCTGGCGAGAGGAGAACTATCGCTCATTGGTGCCACCACCCACGAGGAATACAGGAAGCACATCAGGAAAGACAAGGCTCTGGACAGGCGCTTCCAGACTATCCAGGTGAATGAACCTTCAGCTAAGGAAGCAATCGCCATGCTGAGAGGTACCAAGAAGCAGCTTGAGGTCCACCACGCCGTCACGATAACCGATGAGGCAATCAAGTCTGCCGTAGAACTCTCCACCCGCTACATCCACGACAGGTTCCTTCCAGACAAGGCCGTGGACATTCTTGATGAAGCAGCCACCCTCCACGCTGAGGTATCTGAGGGGAGCGAAGACATGCGCGCCCTGGAGCGAGAGCTCAGCTTCCTGGTAAGTCAGAAAGTTACCGTTATCTCCCAGGCAATGAGCACCGAGGATTGGGACCTCGCCAAAGAGCTCACCGAGAAAGAGTCACAGCTCAAGAAACAGCTAGCCACCCTCAGTAAGCAGAGTAGGAAGCGAAGACAAACAGTTTCGGTAACTTCTGCAGATGTCTCCAAGGTTGTATCAAGGCGCACAGGGGTTCCACTTGAACAGGTGCAGCAAACCCTCGAACCCCTTGATGTCTCGCGCATTCAAAAAGTTATGGAAAGGCACGTCTACGGACAGGGAGATGCCATCAAGAAGGTAAGTCAGGCGCTCCTGAGGTCACAGCTAGGTTTCCAGACTGGCAAGAAGCCAATGGGAAGCTTCCTCTTTGTAGGACCTACGGGAACCGGTAAAACCGAAACTGCCCGCATCCTCGCGCGCGAGGTATTTGGCGACACAAACGCCCTCGTCAAGGTAGACATGAGTGAGTACATGGAGCGTCACTCGGTGAGCAACTTGGTTGGAGCTCCTGCAGGGTACGTTGGATTTGAGCAAGGAGGATCTCTCACCGAACAAGTTGGAAGGAGACCTTACAGCGTCGTCCTCTTTGACGAAGTTGAGAAAGCCCACCCCGATGTCTTCAACCTCCTCCTCCAGATCCTCGAAGATGGAATACTCACCGACAACACAGGGCGTGTTACCTCGTTTGAGCACACCCTCATCATCATGACCTCAAACATTGGGATGCGAAGCTTCAATGCGGCTTCGCGTATTGGATTTGAGACCAGCTCAAACGATGCCGCCAGTAAACAGGCAGAGCTTGAGGCTCACATTGGAGCCCAAATCAAAGACTTCTTTAAACCAGAACTCCTAGGCAGGCTCTCGGCGACAGTCTTCTTCAAGCCACTTGATAGAACTGTAGTTGAGAAGCTGGTGAAGCGACGCACTGCCGAGCTTCGCAACATCCTCAAGAAGCGGTCAGTAGAGCTGGTGGTTGAACCAAGCTTCACTACCTGGGTAGCCGAAAAGTACTCACCTGAAGCTGGAGCCAGGAGCATTGAGAAGATCTTCATGCATGAGGTTGAGCCAGAGCTCATTACCGCGGTGCTGGAGCATCCAGGAAAGACCCTCCACCTCACCGCCGAGCATGGTATCCTGAAGGTACTCGCTCCCACCCCAACTCCCTAAATAACTACAATGGCTAACCTACAGACCCCACGGGGCACCCGAGACATCCTGCCAGACCAGCAGGCTCTCTGGGATTTTGTTAAAGCTACCGGCGTACGTGTCTCTAGCTCACTTGGCTTCGCCCCCATCACTACCCCTACCTACGAGTACCGTGAGCTCTTTGAGAGAGCTATTGGCGAAGGTACCGACGTCATGGATAAAGAACTCTTTTTGCTGAGGAGCAGGGGAACCGAAGCCGGCAAAGAAGAGTACGCCCTTCGCCCTGAAGGAACCGCTGGTATTGTCAGATCATACATTGAGAATGGCATGCACACCTGGCCACAGCCGGTGAAACTCACCAGTTTCATCAACTGTTTCAGGTACGACAGACCTCAGAAAGGCAGGTACCGCGAGCACGTCCAGTTTGACCTTGAGCTCTTTGGAGAGAAGGGTCCCTTTTCTGACGCGCTAATCATCCTCGCCACCTACAGGTTCCTCACCGAGCTTGGTCTCAAAGACCTCAAACTCCAGCTCAACAGCCTTGGAGTGCTAGAGGAGCGAAACGCCTACCAGGCTGCACTTGTAGCAGCCCTTACGGATAAAAAATCAGAGCTCTCAGAGGATTCTCAGAAGCGCCTCGAGACCAACCCGCTGCGTATCCTAGACAGCAAAGATACTAAGGATCAGGCGCTGCTAGGGAGCATTCCAGCCCTTTCTACCTTCTTCAGCCCAGAGACAACCGAGCACTTTGCAAAGGTGCAGGAGTACCTGAAAGCCTGGCAGATTCCTTTTGAACTCAACCCCCGCCTGGTGCGCGGACTAGACTACTACTCGCACACCGCCTTTGAGTGGACCACCGAAGGAGCTGGAGGACAGCAGTCATCACTTGGGGGAGGTGGCAGGTACGACGGCCTGATCACCCAGCTGGGTGGTAAAGACTGTGGCGCCGTTGGTGCAGGCATCGGCCTCGATAGGGTAGTAGAGGAGCTTGAGAGGCAGGGAATTACCCCGCCTGCTGACACCAGCACTGAAACAGTTGCAGTTATTGTTGCTTCACCCGCTGCAGCCGTTACGGCAGCAGGGCTTGTGAGCAAGTTCCTCTGGGAGGGAAAGAAAGTTGTCGCCAACTTTGACCGCGAGAACGTAGGTTCCCAGTTCAAGCAGGCAGACCGCGCCGGAGCAGCAAAAGCCTACATCCTAGGGGACGAAGAGCTGGCAAACCACACCGTTACCGTAAAAGACCTCACCAACGGGGAGCAGCACACAGAGCCACTAACCTAGCCTCAAATCTGGTGACGTGGTAAGCTGGGTTATGGAAACACCAATCGTCCTCATCACCGGATTCTCAGGCGCTGGCAAAACTACCCTCTACGAAAACCTCATGGCCCTGCACGGAGATCAGCTCCACAGGGTCATTTCTACTACCACCAGAACTCCCCGTGAAGGCGAGGTAAACGGCAAAGACTACCACTTCACCAGCCCCGAGGCATTCATAGCCGATAGGGACGCGGGGATGTTTTTTGAATCCAGCCAACACTACGGACACTACTACGGCTCAACCTCGCCAGAGTTTATTTCGCTCCCAGATGGCAAGATTCCACTCTACATCTTGGACCCCAAAGGGGTGAGCGAATTTACCAGTAGGTACCCAAACGCAGAGCCTTTCTTCCTCCACATCTCGCGGGCAGAGCAACTCCAACGTCTCCAGAACCGAAATCACGAGGAACACCTCATCCAAGAGAGGCTCCAGCGGTATGACCTTGAGGACGCAATACTCAAGGCAGAAGCTGACAAACTCCATATTCTTCCCCATGAAACTGTCGAGGATCTCAATAATGCCGTAGAATACATGAGAAGAAAGCTAAACCTAGGATAACTACGACATGAAACTAACGTTCTGTGGGGCAAACCGTGAGGTAACTGGATCCTGCTACCATATCGCCACTTCATCCGCCAAAATTGTCGTAGACTGCGGCATGTTCCAAGGTGGGAGATTCGCTGAAGAAAAGAACCACCAAGACTTTCCCTTTGATGCAAGTAAGGTTGATGCCGTAGTGCTCACCCACGCCCACTTTGACCACACCGGCCGCCTGCCAAAGCTCTACCACGCTGGATTCAGGGGAAAGATCTTCTGCACCTCGCCAAGCAGTGCCCTGGCAATGATTACACTGAGGGATGCCGTACACCTCATGGACGAAGAAGCTGAGAGGCACAACGTTGAACCTCTCTACACTGCCGAAGACGTTGAGCCTCTAGAGGAGATGTGGGAGCACATTCCGTACCACGAAGAGCGCCAGATTGTTCCTGGTGTTTCTGTCATCCTCGCCGACGCAGGGCACATCCTCGGATCAGCGTGTGTAAGGATCATGGCAGATGGAAAGTCTGTAGTGTTCTCTGGTGACCTCGGAAACACCCCAGTTCCACTCCTCAAGAGCGCCGAGTGCCTCATAGGCGCCGACGTAGTGGTGATTGAGTCTACCTACGGCAACCGTGTCCACGAGGGCGTAGAGCAACGGGTTGATTTCCTTCGCCGCGCCATCCTGGATACGGTGAGGAACAAGGGAGTGCTGATGGTGCCAGCTTTCGCCATTGAGCGAACCCAGGAGCTCCTCTACGAGCTCAACCACCTCCACAGCGAAGGCAAGATTCCAAACCTCCCCATCTTCCTAGATAGTCCCATGGCCATCCGGGCAACCGAGGTGTTCAGAGCTAACACCGATTTCCTTGACGAGGTAGCCAAGGCAGACCTCAACCGTTACGGTGACCTCTTCAGCTTCCCCGGACTCGTGAGTACCCCAAGTAGCACCGAATCCAAGCACATCCTCCAGGTGAAGGGTCCCAAGGTGATTGTGGCAGGATCGGGAATGATGAACGGTGGAAGAATCCTCCACCACCTCAAGAACTACCTGGAGCAAAAGACCACCATCCTCGCCATCATTGGCTTCCAGGTTGAAGGCAGCTTGGGACGAAGGCTCCACGAGGGAGAACGTGACGTGAAGATCTTCGGCCAAGATGTCCACGTCCATGGCGAGGTCCGAAGCTGCGGCGCCTTCTCAGGTCACGCAGACTACCCACGCCTCATGCAGTGGCTCCACTGCTTCCAGAGCCAACCTCCAAAACAGGTGTACGTCACTCACGGTGAAGAACGTGCAGCCGTTGCTTTCTCACAGTCTGTCCAAGAGCAGCTCAACATTCCAACCACCGTTCCTAGTCTTGGCGATACGGTTGAGATTTAAGGATGCCTCCTACTGCTCTCAACGTCCCAGCCCCCAGCGTCCTCGCCATTTGCCCGTACTTCTCCCAGTGCGGAGGTTGCGAGTGCCAGGATGTGAGCTACGCAGATCAACTTGCCGCCAAACAGCAGTGGCTCACCGATCTCTTCGCCCCACTCAAGCCGCGTAATGTGCTACCTATCTTGGGATCAGGCACAGAGTATCCTGTCTTTTTTAGGAACAAGATTAGGTTCAGCTTCATTGAGAGCGAAGGTATGGTCTGGCCTTCTCGCCACCCTAAAGGCTCCTCAAAAGCCGATATTCCCGTAGAAAAGTGCTTCCTCCACTCAGAGGAGGCAAACCGGATCATTCGGGCAACTGCAGCACACGCCACCACCCACAACTGGAGTCTCTACAACCCAGAAACCGGGAGTGGTTGGCTGAAACACCTCCTGATCAGGCAAGGGAAGGCAACGGGCGAGCTGATGGTGGTTGCCATCACCGACCAGAGTCCCATCCCAGGGCTTAAGGACTGGATCTCAGTAATTACCACGGCAGCCCCTGTGACGAGCATCTACCAGGGAACTAGCTGGGGGAAAGAGCTCACCACCATTACCGATGTCCACCTCTGGGGCGATACCTGTATCCACGAGAAGATTGGCGAATACACCTTTGCCATTTCACCCCAGGCGTTCTTCCAAACCAACAGCGAGATGGTGTCCACCCTCTACGATGCAGTCTCTCGGGCTGCTGGAAGTGGCGCCACACTGTATGACCTCTACGCAGGCTCAGCCACCATTGGCTGCTACCTCAGCAAACAGTTTGAGAAAGTCCACTCCATTGAGGTGAACTCAAGCAACGTTACCGATGCTACCGAGAACCTCGCCCTCAACGACGTTACTAACGTGCAGGTGCACGAAGGCCTCGTAGAGGACGTGGTAACCTCAGCGTTCATCCGTGAGCATGGCGCCCCAGACTGCGTAGTGGTAGATCCTCCACGAGCTGGCCTCCACGTGAGGACCCGCCAGCTCCTCATAGGACTCAACCTCAAGAAACTCGTCTACGTCTCATGTAACCCGCTGACCGCCTTACGCGACATGCAAGAGCTTACAAAAGCGGGATATGCCCTAGAGAGTCTCCAGCCTGTGGATATGTTCCCTCACAGCTGGCACGCCGAACTGGTTGCGGTACTGACAAAGTAGCTTGGTATTGCGCTCTGGTAGGGCTCGCCCGAACACCCGTTCGTAGTGTGTTTGGTCTGGATATTGACATTATCGCTTTTTGTTCGGTATTGTAGGTGCATACCGTAAACCACTCGTATGGAACCACTCACCAAACGACAAGCCGAGATCCTCAAGTACGTTTCTGACCATATCGAGGACCAAGGGTACGCCCCAAGCTACCGCGAGATTTGCAGTCACTTTGGTCTGTCATCTACAGCTACCGTGGCAGAGCACATTGAGACCCTCAAAATGAAGGGCTACCTCCACCAAGAAGAGAACCTCGCCCGCTCTATCCAAATTGCCGCCAACCCAGGTGAGATTGCCACTGGCTTTGCCAGCATTCCACTCCTCGGCTGCATTGCTGCTGGTAGACCAATTGAGGCTATCGCCACAGAAGAAACCATTGATATCCCACGAGACATGGGTGGTCACAACGTCTACGCCCTCAGGGTAAAGGGACAGTCCATGATTGACGATGGCATCCTCGACAATGACTACGTCATCATTGAGCAAACCCGCGTTGCCAGAAACGGCGATATTGTCGTAGCCCTCGTAGACCACGACAGCGTTACCCTCAAGCGGTTCTACAAAGAGAAAGACCATGTCAGGCTGCAACCTGCAAACTCCACCATGAACCCTATGTTCTTCAAGAAAGTTGCCATTCAAGGAAAGGTAAAGGGACTCATCCGTAAGTTTGCCTAAATCACCAGTTTGACGAACCTGGTAGTTGGCCATACAATGATGGCATGCGAGACATCGTGCCAAAGCGGTTTACCCATCACCGTCAGACGGCTGAGGATGTTCTTTTGGTACCTGCAGTTGAGACCACACGCCTCCAAGAAAAGATTCATAAGCTCAACCTATTCTTTGGCCACCTAGCTACTCGCTTCAGCGAGCACGACCAAGAAAGTCAGTTTGTCGTCAAAACACCAAAGATCAGGCCAAAGAAGGTTAAGAAGGCACTAACTCCACTCAAAGTCAGCATCCCGGTTTCGCCAAAAGCTGGCATTGAGAAGGTGAAGAAACACGCTGCGAAGGCTAAACGACACCTCGGTACCCCCATTGGAAAGGTAGCTGCAGTTAACAGCCTTGCCCTCTTAGCACTTTTTGCCTTTGTGATGCAGCGCCAGGTACCTGCTTCAGATGGCGCCCTAACCCGTGATGTTGGAGCCGCAACACAGCAGACACTCAGGCAGTACCAGCCGAGGGTCGGGGTAGTTGCCAACGCCATCGCCCCATTTAACGAAACTGCTGCTACTCAGGAGCGAAAGTTACCCCTCTACACCTGGGTAACCCCGTGGAACCTTGATGCAGTTAAGGCTAACCTTGGAAACTACAAGGGACTCTCTGCCTTCTGGGTAACTGTAGGAGAGAATGGGAGTGACCTCAGTGCCAAGGGAGATTGGTCAGGTTGGGAGAACCTCATGAGTCAGCGAAAAGAGGGGCAATCAACAGCCATCACCATCAGCGGAGACCCAGACTTCACGTACCTCACGCTCAGCAACGCTACCTCCCAGCAAGACTTCATCACCAATGTCTCAAAACTCCTCCAGGATAGGGGAGCCTCTGCCGTAGATATCAACTTTGAAGCCCTCGGTTCTGAGAACAAGGAGCTCTTCACCGCTTTCATCAGAAACCTCACCGCTGCCCTCAAACCACAGCAGAAGCAGGTAATTGTCACCCTCGAGGCGAGAATTGCCAACCTGGTCCCCATGGACTGGCGTAACCTCGGCCAAATTGCCGACGAGCTCAGGATCATGGCCTACGACTACCACGCCAGAACTACCGGCACTCCGGGTCCTATCGCCCCGCTTGGGTGGGTTAAAGAGGTGGTTGACTACGCCGTCAGTCAGGTTGATCCAGGTAAGCTTGTCATAGGACTTGGAAACTACGGATACAACTGGGTTGCCCCTGAAGTTGCAGACCAAAGCTGGCAGGGAATTGGCCTCAGCTTTGAACGTGCAACCACTCTTGCAGGAGAGCTTGAGGTACCTATCCTCAAGGGGAGCGGCATAGATGATAGGGGCTACGACATTGGTACCATTCCATACTTTACCTACACCGACAAAACTGACGGAAAAACCCACAGCGTTTGGTTTGAGGACGCAGTTTCGCTCCAGGAAAAAGTCTCGCTCCTCTCCCAGTACCCACTGAAGGGCGTGGTATTCTGGTCTGTAGGGATTGGGGACTCACAATTCTGGATAAACCGCCAACCAACATCAACCACACCATAACAGCAATTCTATGGCAAAGAGCATTGACGGGCTGAGCAAGCAGCCAAAAGAGCAGGAAGAAAAGGTAGTAGCCGAGGAAACCAAGGCAGCTGCTGAGGAACCAAAGGAGGCACCAAAGGAGGAGCCTAAAGAAGCTCCTGTAGAGGAGGCTGCAGAGAAGCCTGTAGAGGAACCCGCTGCTGCTACTGAAGAAAAACCCACTGAAGAGAAGCCAGCGGAAGAGAAGCCTGCCGAAGAGCCAAAGGATGCAGAGGAAACTCCTGCTGAGGAGCCTGCCGCCACCCCAGCCGAGGCACCAGCAGCTATCCCTCCCGTCTCTCCATCTGCCAAGCCTGAAGGCTTTGACCTCTTCCCAGAACCCAGTGTTGTGGTTACCGGACCTCCTACATGGCTCTGGTGGTTACTCCTCGTCGCAGGTGCTGCTGCTCTCGGATTCCTCGCCTACGACCTCACCAGGGGACGAATTGACAACTGGCTCGCTAGTGACAGCCCAACTCCTACGCCAACTGCTAGCGCGTCTGCTTCCACCTCACCTGAGGCTAGCCCAACAGCAACCGCAACAGCCACTGCCACCCCCACACCAAGCGCAAGCACTACAACTGTTGATAAAACCAAGGTAACACTCAGGGTTCTTAACGGTACCACCAAAGCTGGTGCTGCTGCAGCCACAAAGACAACCCTTGAGAAAGCTGGTTTCACCGTAAAGAGCATCGGCAACGCCAAGAGCCAAAACTACACCAAAACCTACGTCTACTACGCAGCTGGTAAGAAAGCTGAGGGTGAATCAGTCTTCGCAGCCCTCGCTGATAGCGCCGCCGTGCTTGAAGAGTCTACCTTGGCTAGTCCAGATATGGTGCTCGTGGTATTCGGGAAGTAACCATGAAGTTTAGCTTCCCTCCCATCAAGCTTCCTAACCTCACAAAGAAGGAGTGGATCATTGTTGGGGTAGGAGGAGGGGTTATTTTCCTTGGAATCGCAGGCGCCACCGTCTACGCCTACATTCAGCACCGGGACACCGTTACCACCTGCACGGGGTCAAACTGCAAAACCATCACCACAGATGACGGAAAGGTCATCACCGTCAACGCAAGTCCAACACCAGCACCCACCCCAACCTTACTCCCAAGCAAACTCAATGGGGCGATGGTAGCCGAAGGGAGCGAGGCACTTCGACCCCTTGCTGTGATGATTGAGAATCACCCCGATGCTCGCCCACAATCGGGCCTCAGCAAAGCCAGCGTGGTGTACGAAGCAATTGCAGAGGGTGGCATCACCCGCTTCATGGCAGTCTTTGGCGATGCTAGGACATCAGTGAGGGTAGGACCTGTGAGGAGTGCCAGGCCTTACTTTGTAGACTTTGCAACAGAGTACAAGGCCTTCTACGCCCACGTAGGTGGTAACGCCAACGCCCTCGACCAAATCAAGGCAACAGGTGTCTATGACCTCGACCAATTTGGCCTCGGAGAGCCTACTTACAAGCGTGATTTCAGCCGGAACGTCGCCACTGAGCACACCATGTACAGCAGCACCGACAAGCTCTGGGATGCCGCAACGGTAAAGCGTGGGTGGGGGACTAACGCCGAGTACGATAGCTGGAACTTCGCTGACGATGCCAGTAGCGATACGAGACCCGTTACCCAAACAGTTACCGTCAACTTCTCTACCCCAAGCTTCCTCGTTGACTGGCAGTACAGTCCAACCACCAACAGCTACTCCAGGGTTATGGGAGGAAAAGCTCACGTTGACGCCATCGACAACCAGCAGATCACCGCTAAAAATATCGTCCTCCAAACTGTCACCCGTACCCCTCTCACCACGAGAATCAACGAGCATGGCTGGCTCATGCAACTCACCGGCTCTGGTAAAGCTCTTGTAATTCAGAACGGGAAGGCCACAGAAGCCACCTGGAAGAAAACAGGGACTGGGCGAACTCGCTACTACAACGCTGCGGGAGATGAGATCTCTCTCATCCGTGGACTTACCTGGATTTCAATGGTCCACCCCGATACAACTGTTACCGTAAAGTAACAAAAAAACCGCCCCGAAAGGCGGTTTTTTCTTGAGGTACCTTACTTCTAGTTAAAGAGGTGGAGGTACTTCTTGTATGTACCCTTTTTGTATGTGGTCCATGGCTGGAAACCACGACGTTTGTAGTAGGTACGAGCAGCAATACGAAGGTTTTCAATTGGGTCGTAAATCGCAGCGCCGTACACCTTAAAGCCTTTGTGGATCTGCATGAGTCCGTGGTCGTCGGTGTGACTTACGCGGTCGGCAGTCAAGCCACTTTCTGCCATTCCAATGGCCATTGCAATCTTCCAGTCGCTTCCAAACTCCTCAACGAAGTATGGTTTCAGGTAAGCGATACGCTCCTGAAGGTTTCCTGAAAGCTTAGGACTTGTAACCCTCGCTGCAGCTGCAGCATCTGGGGTATTTACGTTAGCCTTAGCAACGGTTTTGGTAGTTTTTACCGTTTTAGCTACGAGCTTTTGGGCAGCAGCCTCAGCCTCGGCCTTTATGCGAGCTTCCTCGGCAGCCTTAGCAATTGCCTCGTCATGGTAGCTAGTACCAGGCTCAACAACAGCAAGACTGTAGGTTGCAGGCGCAAAGAGCGGCTGATCTACGGTAAAGGTAGCAGAAGGAGAGAGTGTGCCCGCTACGTTAAGCGGGACTACCACTAAGGGGTCTGCATCATCGCCCAATACCACTGCTGCATGAGCAATGTCGCCGTGCATCGGAATGGGAGCGGTAATAATACGCGCCACCAAGAGGTGCAAGGCAACCCTTCGTGCGGTTGAAACCGTACTAAGAGCTGGACGTTCTGCAAATTGCTGGGCTTTGTGCCCTAAGAGAAGTAAACTTCTCTGTGCCCCCCGTTTGATACGTGGAAAAATCATACGAGGGGAATAATAACATGTATTGCGTAATTTGTCAATCCTCAAAGACAATATTTAGGAATGTTTACCTATAATACATAAGTGTATTTTCAGGTTTGCATGTTATAGTAATTCCACCATGGCACCAGAGCGCGACACCGATAGATTCAGGACTAACCAGTGGCTTGCAGACTACCTGCAAGAGCTTTACCTTAATCACTACACCGACGTGCCGATTCCCAACAAGTTAGTGGTAAAGTTTGGGCGAAAGAGCAGGAACAGGTTTGGTAGCATCATCGCCAAGACAGACCATACTACTGGCAAACTAGTTACCTACATTGCCATCAACCACCTCTTCAGAGACCCAGAGGTCCCAGATTACGTTATCGGTGCTACCCTCATGCACGAGTTCGCCCACTACGCCCACGGTTTTCATTCGCCCCTCCCACGCAAATACCAACACCCTCACCGCGGTGGCATCGTGGATAAGGAGATAATCAGTAGGGGAGGTGGTGAACTGCTCAAGTTGCAGGAAAAGTGGGTCAAAGAAGTGTACCGCGACTTCCTCAAGAAACGCGGAATGCTGTAAGAACCTTGCAGGAGCCTTCTAAATCAGCTACAATCCTCTTGTTACATTACATCTACCTACCTCCTCTACTAGTTACTGAGATTCCATGATTGTTACCCGCAAGGAAAAGGAAACAAACCAGCAGGTGCTCCGCCGCTTCAACCGCCTTACCCAACAGGATCCAAAGTTGAAGAAGGTCAGAGACCTCAAACACTTCCTCAAGGAAGCAACAAGGTTTGCCCGCAAGCGTAGCGCCGTTCGTAAAGAGCAGCTCCGCAAAACCAGAGTTTGGTACTAACCAACACCCCATGGCCCTTACCCAGCACATTCTCGCTGAACTAAAGGATGCCATGCTCACTCGCCAGTCTGAGAAGACTGGCGTTTTGCGCATGCTCCAGGCAGAACTGAAGAACACCCAGATTAAACTTGGGCATGACCTCTCAGATGATGAGGTTATCCAGGTGATCAGGAAAGAGGTAAAGAAGCGCCAGGAGAGCGCCTCACTCTACACCACCCACGGCCAAGCCGAACGCGCCGCCACTGAAACTTCAGAGGCAGAGCTACTCAGCTCATACCTTCCGGCCCAGGTTTCACCTGAAGTCCTTGCTGCATTCCTCAAAGCTGAAATTGACGCCGCTGGTGGTACCTTTGTTCCTGCCATGCAAGGGACGCTCATTAAGGCAGCCCTCGCCAAGTTTGGTAACCAGGTAGATGGTCGCCAGGTAAGCGAAGCTCTCACCTCACTCAAGCAGGGCTAGTATGGCCCTCGTTGTTCTCGACGCTGAGTCACTAGGTTTGCAAGCTGGTTTTCTTGATGCCCTCCAAGAAGTTGTGAGCAACCAGTTTGACTTCAAGCATCTCTCCTACACCGTGGAGGTCTCAAACTTGGACGAAGCAACCATGAGGGAGCTCAACCGTGAGAGGCGTAGCAAAGATGCTGCAACAGATGTCCTCAGCTTCCCATTGTTTGCCAGTCTCACTGAGATTCTTGAGCAACAGACACCTGAGGTACCTCTTGGCAACCTGGTAACCTGCCTTTCATACGCAAGCAAGCAGCAAACCGCTCCAGAAGAGCTCATCCTCCACGGGTGTCTCCACCTCCTTGGACTTGACCACGAAACAGACCTTGCAACCTGGTTGAATCAAGAGCAAGCTAGTATTGCAGCCCTTAAAGAGAAGGGCTTCACTCTTACCGGCATTGAGAAAGGGTACCTATGACCAAGTTCAGTTACAAAAAGTTCTTCAAGAGCTTCTACTACGCATTCCGGGGCATGGTAACCCTCATCGAGACTGAACAGAACGCTCGCATCCACGCGATGCTGATGATTTTTGCTGGAATCTGCGCTGTAGCCTTTCAAGTTGAGAACACCGAAGCCGCCCTCCTCTTCTTCGCCTTCGTCCTCGTGTTCGCCATTGAGATCATCAATACAGCTGTTGAAAAGCTCCTAGACCTGGTTCACCCTGAAAGCCACAGTCAGATTGCCTTCATCAAAGATGCGCTTGCAGGAGCCGTTCTCATCGCTGCCATCATCGCCGGCATGGTATTTGTCCTGGTTTTCTACCCGTACGTCAAAGAGCTACTCTGATCGCTACCTGTTGTCATCTTTGGATAAGCTCCGTATACTAGCCATATGAGTCAGAGAAACGTAGTAGTTGGCATTGACGTTGGCAGCACCAAGATTGCCACGGTAATCGGTCAACACCAAGAGAACGGTATCGATATTATCGGCGTTGGGTTCGCCCCATCAAACGGCCTCCGCAAGGGGATGGTTGTAGATATTGAGGAAACCGTTTCTTCAATTTCAGCGTCACTAGAAGAAGCAGAGCGCATGAGCGGCCTTCCTGTTACGGAAGCCGTTGTTTCTATTGGGGGAGTCCACATTCAGGCAACCAGCTCTAAGGGAATTGTGGCAATTTCGCGCCAAGATGGCGAAATCACCGATAATGACACCCTCCGCGTCCTAGATGCAGCTAAGTCTGTCAGCGTTCCACCAAACCGTGAGATCCTCCACGCCATTCCACGCGCCTACATTGTTGATGGCCAGGAGAGCATCAAGGATCCAGTTGGCATGACAGGTATTAGGCTTGAGGTAGACACCCAGGTAGTAAGCGGGGCCACTGCTCCCGTAAAGAACCTGGCAAAGTGCCTCGCCCAAGCAGGGGTTACCGTTACCGACATGATTTTCACCCCTCTCGCTGATGCAGCTGCCGTTCTCTCAAAGCGCCAGAAAGAAATTGGGGTTGCCTTGGTAGACATTGGCGGAGGCACCACCAGCTACGCTCTCTATGAAGAAGGGGTTATCCTCCACGCCGGAGTTCTTCCTATTGGCGCCACCCACATCACCAACGACATTGCCATTGGCCTCAGGACTTCTATTGATATCGCTGAGATGATTAAGGTGCACCACGGTGTTGCCACCCCAGAGAAGGTAGACCCAGATAAGGTACTCCAGCTCAGTAAGCTTGATAAGAACGAAGAGGGAACTGCCAACCTCAAGTACGTTTCAGAGATTATTGAAGCTCGCCTCACCGAGATCCTCCACATGATTCGGGACGAGATCAGAAAGATTGGACGCGATGGCATGCTCCCAGCTGGTGTCGTCTTTACTGGCGGAGGCGCTAAGCAGGTTGGCCTCGTAGAACTTGCCAAGAATACCCTAAGGTTGCCAGCCCAGATTGGGCAGCTCACCCACGATGTTTCAGGTATGGTTGACAACATATCTGACCCTCTGTATTCTGCAAGTGTCGGACTGATGCTTTGGGGTCTGGAAGCCGGAAATGACGCAAAAAGCTCTAAGAGCGGAAGTAGCCTCGATTTCGGATCAGCCTTTTCCAAAGCAAAGAACGTCTTCAAGAAAATTCTCCCGTAACTACCGTACGGTACCACCCGCCCATGATGAACAGAAGTAGTGGGACACGCAGCAGCTTTACTCCCCAGCACAACCCCGCCGGCCCTGATGGGTTTGCGGTTATTCGCGTAGTTGGTGTAGGTGGCGGTGGCTCAAACACCGTGCAGCGCATGATAAACTCCAAGATGCGTGGCGTTGAGTTTGTAGCCATCAATACTGATGCTCAGGCTCTCGCTAACAACGATGCCTCTATTAAGATCCAGATTGGTAAAGAAACCACCCGCGGTCTTGGCTCTGGTGCAGACCCTGAGGTAGGTCGCCGTTCAGCAGAAGAGAACAAAGAAGACATCTACGAGACCCTCAAGGGATCAGACATGGTCTTCGTCACCTGTGGAATGGGTGGAGGAACCGGAACTGGTTCAGCTCCTTTCGTTGCCGAGATTGCCAAAGAGCTTGGTGCCCTCACCGTAGGTGTAGTTACCAAACCTTTCGCTTTTGAAGGACAGCGCCGCAAGAAGGTTGCAGAGCTTGGTATCCAAGAGCTCAAGGATAAGGTTGATACCCTCATTACCATTCCAAACGACAGACTACTCCAGGTTATAGATAAGAAGACCTCACTCTTCGACGCTTTCGGCGTTGTAGATGATGTCCTTCGCCAAGGTGTCCAGGGTATCTCAGACCTCATTACCCTCCCAGGTATCATCAACCTAGACTTCGCAGACGTTAAGGCAGTAATGCAGGATGCAGGAAGCGCCCTCATGGGTATCGGCCGCGCATCAGGTGACAACCGCGCCATTGAAGCAGCCAGAGCCGCCATTGAGAGTCCTCTCCTAGAGCTCACCATTGATGGTGCTAAGGGAATTCTCTTCTCTATTGCCGGTGGAACCGATCTTGGTATGTACGAGATTGACGAAGCAGCCAAGGCTATCACCGAGGCAGCTGACCCAGATGCCAACATCATCTTTGGAACCATCATCGATGAAGCAATGCAGGGCGAAGTAAAAATCACCGTTGTTGCAACGGGATTTGAGCACGAGACCAACCGTCAGCAGAACCGCAGGTTCCCATTTGCCAACTCTACCAGCATGGGTCTCCCAGCTCAGCCAGGTATGATGCAGCGCCCAATGCCTCAGGAGCCTCAGCAAGGCTACCAGCAGGCCCCACAGCAGCAGATGGAGCAGCCACAGCAGCAAATGCCACCTCAACAGCCTTTCTACGAGCAGCAGCAGCCACGCATGCAGATGCCAAGCTTTGGCAGGCACCAGCAGCAGGATCCAGCTCCACGAATTGAGCAACCTGAGGAACAGGAAGAGGAACTAGACGTTCCAACCTTCATCAGAAGGAAGCTCAAGTAGCCCACAAAAAAATCACCCCCGGTTACGGAGGTGATTTTTTTATTTCGCCAAGTCTCTGAAGTTGAGCACCGTATGGCCAGCGGCCTCAAGCTCTTTCCTGGTGGTCTTGTAGAGTACTGGGGCGAGGTTGCTCACCATGTGCTCTTCGCTCAATACCACACCGTGTTTCACCTTCTCGCGCCAAATCTGGTTGTAGCGGTAGAAACTACCATTTTTTGCGATGAAGCAGTGGTAGCGTTGTCCAACGTGGTACTTGTGGGTGTGATGGGTAGGGGAGAGGAGCTGACCTTTGAGGTGAGTATCAGTTACCCACATCGAGAGCTGCATTGGCTGATTGCTCGTATTCTTAATCTTGAGGTCAACAAAGTTGTACATAATGGTTGCACCACTCCCAAAAGGAAGGGTTCGGCCAGAGTCTGGGAAGACATCCATAGAGTGGTGGTGACGCTCAATCACCTTACAGTCGGTGTGTAGGAAGATCCAGAAGAGGAAGTTAGCAAGCTGACAGAGCCCACCTCCCATACCCTCAACAACCTTACCCTGTGAAAGGAGCATTCCATTCACGTACCCTCGGGCAGCCGTAGGCTTACCAAGGTGACGCCAGAGCGAGAATGTCTGACCAGGTTGAATGATGAGCCCATCGAGGGACTTGGCAGCAGTCTTGAGGTTCTGAATCTTCTGCACTTGGAGGCGCTGATCAGAATCGCCAAGCTTTCTCACGAGAACAGACTGGTGCCTCGCCACCACAGCCTGAAACTTTTCAGGAGACTTGGTGAGCTTCTCTGTCTTCACGTTCTTGATTGCCTGCAGCCTTCGCTGGGCACGCCTCACCTCAATAATAGGCACCTTAAACGTGGGGTACTTTGATGAGAGCGCCACTCGCTGTTCAGGAGCTTCACGCTCGAGGATCTCGGCGTGAATCTTCCTTGCTACATGGAGAGGAACACCACAACCGAGGTTGAGGTCGTTCACCGTAAAGGTCCTGTGGGTAACTGTAGCTGTCTGAGAAACCGTCTGTGCCTTAGGCATGGTTTGTAGCGCAAGTTAAAATAATGAAGCACCATAGCACGTAAACCTGTAAATGTCAATATCCCTTACGGGCACCTACCTACCCAACCAAACACCTACCGAACACAAATAGAATGGATAGTAGCTCTCAAAGCACATATTTTTTTACCTCAAGTGTCGGGGTGTAGTATCCACAACATGTTGTGGAATAATGGAGAACGTAACTACTAAATGTAGTGTATGCAATGCCCAAAGTGTAAACATGCCGAGAGCCAAGTTGTGGACTCCCGCGAAACGCAAGACGGAATCCGTCGGCGTCGCGCCTGCTTGAGCTGCAAGCACCGTTTTACCACGTATGAGCGCATTGAGCTTCCCACCACCTTCGTTCTCAAGAAGGACGGATCCCGGGAGCGATTCAATCCAGAGAAGGTACGGCGCGGTGTTGCAACTGCCTGTAAGAATCGCCCCGTTACTGAAGACCAGATTGACGATGTGGTGAGCGAAGTTGAGCAGCGTGTCTGTTTCTCCGGGAGAGACGACATTTGCTCACACGACATAGGCGATATTGTCAGAGAAGTTCTCGAAAAACTTGATCCTGTAGCGTACGTAAGGTTCGTCTCAGTGTATGAAGGCTTCGAAGACGTCAAAGATTTCGCCAAGACAATTAACACCCTTAGGTAACTTGAGGAGCGGTATGCCCATAACAAAGATTCGGAAGCGCGACGGCTCAGTGGTTGATTTCAACCGTGACAAGATTCGGATTGCGATGGAAAAGGCGGCACGGGCAACCAATCCCGTCATCGACATTCGCCCTTTTGATGTTATTGCAGACCACGCCCTTCGCCACATTGAAATTAAGTTTCAAGATAGGCTTCCAAGCGTAGAAGACGTCCAAGACCTCGTGGAGCTCACCCTCATGGAGTACGGGCTCTTTGATATCGCCAAACACTACATCCTCTACCGTGCTGAACGCAGCAAGATGCGTACCGAGGAGAAACAGGTAGAAGTACCTGAGAAGCACGACCTCACCAAGGTGAGCTACATCACCGAAACTGGTGAGAAAAAGCCCCTCGATAGACGTAAGCTAAGGTCCCTCTTCTCACACGCCATTAAGGTTACCGGAACCGAGAAAGACATAGACCTTGAGATGCTTGTCCACCAGACCGAGGGTAACCTCTACGACGGCATGACCATCATGGAGCTCAACAAGGCCATGACCATGGCTAGCCGTAGCTACATTGAGCGCGATCCCGCCTACAGCAAGGTTTCAGCCTACCTCGTCCTCCACAACCTCTACCTAGAGGTATTCGGGGAAGATGCAGAGAAAGGTTACGCCAAGGGTTTCGTTACCAACCTGAAGGCAGCTGTAGACGCCGGCAGAATTGACCCCCGCCTCCTAGAGTTCAACCTTGATGAGCTGGCCGCCTACCTCAAGCCAGAACGAGACCTTCTCTTTGAGTACATGGGAGTACAGACCCTCTACGATAGGTACTTCATTAGGGAAGAGGGAGGAAACCGTAAGCTTGAGGCTCCTCAAACCTTCTGGATGCGTATCGCCATGGGACTCTCCATTGCCGAGAACGAGAACAAGACTGAATGGGCAAAGAAGTTCTACGACATCCTCTCAGAACTGCGCTACACCCCATCAACCCCAACCCTCTTCCACGCAGGTACCGCTTACCCACAGCTCTCTTCCTGCTACCTCAACTACGTCACCGACGACCTTTCCAACATCTTCAAGGTCTACGGAGACAACGCCCAGCTCTCCAAGTATTCAGGTGGTATCGGAACCAGCTGGAGTGCCATCCGTGCCACCGGCTCAATTGTGAAGAGCACCAACCTTGAGAGTCAGGGAGTTATCCCATTCCTCAGGATTGCCAACGACGTCAACATTGCCATCAACCGCAGCGGAAAGCGCCGGGGAGCTGCCTGTGTCTACCTTGAAACCTGGCACTACGAGATTGAAGACTTCCTAGACCTCCGCAAGAACACCGGTGACGAGAGACGTCGCACCCACGACATCAACACCGCCAACTGGGTGCCAGACCTCTTCATGAAGCGCGTCATTGAAGGTAAGAAGTGGACCCTCTTCAGTCCAGATGAGACTCCAGAGCTCCACAACCTCTACGGCCAGACATTTGAGAAGAAGTACACTGAGTACGAAAAAAAGGCTCACAAGGGAGACATCCGCATCTGGAAGGAAATTGAGGCTAAGGAACTCTGGCGCAAAATGATCTCCATGCTCTTTGAGACAGGCCACCCTTGGGTTACCTTCAAAGACGCCTGTAACGTCAGGAGCCCACAAGACCACGTAGGGGTTATCCACAATTCAAACCTCTGTACCGAGATTACCCTCAACAACTCAATAGATGAGACAGCTGTTTGTAACATCGGTTCAATCAACCTCTCAAACCACGTTGAGAACGGAAAGATGGTTCTCCCTAAACTCAAGGAAACCGTCCAGCTTGCCATCCGAATGCTGGACAACACCATCGATCCAAACTTCTACCCAACCGTAGAAACCAGGAATGCCAACCTCCGCCACCGCCCAATTGGCCTCGGACTCATGGGCTTCCAGGATGTGCTCTACAAGATGGATATTGATTTTGACTCAGATGAGGCTGTGAAGTTTGCGGATGAAAACATGGAGTACATCTCCTACTGGACCATCCACACCTCGGCTATGCTCGCCAAGGAAAAGGGTGCCTACTCCACCTTCAAGGGCTCAAAGTGGGACAGGGGAATCTTCCCAGTTGATACCTTGGATCTCCTCGAGAAAGAGCGTGGCATGCCTATTGGTGTAGCCAGAACCGCCATGATGGACTGGAGGCCAGTACGTGAGGCGGTGAAGAAGTACGGCATGCGTAACTCCAACACCATGGCAGTTGCTCCAACCGCAACCATCTCCAACATCAATGGCTGCTTCCCATGTATTGAGCCTATCTACAAGAACCTCTACGTAAAGTCCAACATGAGCGGTGAGTTCACCGTAGTGAATGACTACCTCGTCCAAGATCTCAAAAAGTTAGGTCTCTGGAACGAAACCATGCTGGAGTCTCTCAAGGCAAGTGACGGTTCAGTGCAGGATATTACCTCCATCCCGCCACGCCTCAGGAACAAGTACAAGAGCGTCTTTGAAGTTGGCGTAAACTGGCTGGTCAAGATCACCGCCTACCGTGGTAAGTGGATTGACCAAGCTCAGTCATTCAACATCTTCTTCCAAGGCACCAGCGGCAAGGCACTCTCAGATGTCTACATGCACGCCTGGCACCTCGGGCTTAAGACCACCTACTACCTCAGATCTCTTGGTGCAACCTCAATTGAGAAGAGCACCCTAGACCTCGATAAGTGGAAGGCTCCAGCTGGCACCATCCAGGAAGAGGTTCCTAGCGTGAGTATCGTCCCAGCTTTTGCAGCTTCTAGTATGGCTGCCTCACCATCTCTCGCTATGGATGTGAGCATGAGCGCCCTCAGCATGGGGAACACCTTCACCGCAGCACCCGAAACACTTGAAGAACCTATGGCTGAAGTGGTAGCATCAGAAGAAGAGGCTCCAGAAGCCATTTCCGAGGCGCCAAACCCGTACGCAATAGACATGTCAATCATGGGGGACGAACTCCCAATGAAAGCCTGCCTTGTGGATGACCCTGAGTGCGAGTCCTGCCAGTAGCTCCTGCACGTTTCCTGCCAGAAAGATAATTATCTAAGCACAATCCGTATGCCTGAGACATCAGACTACGATGCCTACCTGACCAGCCCTCAGGGGAAGGCCATCGTCCAGAAGAAAACCATCCTTAACGCTTCAGGGACCGATCCCAACAAGATCCTCCCGATGAAGTACCACTGGGCGCGCAAGCACTACAAGAACGGTGTTGCCAACAACTGGACCCCAGAAGAGATCGCCATGCAGAGCGATATTGAGCTCTGGAAGCACCCACAGGGTCTCTCAGAAGATGAGCGAAGGCTGATCCTCTGGAATATGGGTTTCTTCTCCACGGCTGAGAGCCTCACGGCAAACAACATCGTGATGTCCATCTACAAGCACGTCACCAACCCAGAGTGCCGCCAGTACCTCCTGCGTCAGGCGTACGAGGAAGCAGTACACACCGACACCTTCATCTACTGCTGCGACACCCTAGGGCTTGATCCAGAGCACGTGTACACCATGTACCTCACCATTCCTTCCATTAAGGAAAAGGATGACTTTGTGGTTGAGATGACCAAGTCCATCATGGACCCTAACTTCAATACCACCACCAAAGAGGGTATCCAGCAATTCGTCCACGACCTCGTAGGCTACTACATCATCATGGAAGGCATCTTCTTCTACGCAGGCTTCGTCATGATGCTCTCATTCGCCCGCCAGAACCGCATGACTGGAGTAGCAGAGCAGTTCCAGTACATCCTCAGGGACGAATCTATTCACCTGGCTTTTGGCGCAGACCTCACCAACACTATCGTTGATGAGAACCCTGAAATCTGGACCCCAGAGTTCCAGAAGACCATCACCGAGAACATCAAAAAGTCAGTGGAGCTTGAGTACGCCTACGCCAAAGACTGCCTGCCACGCGGCATCTTGGGGCTCAACGCTGAGCAAATCAGGCAGTACATCGAGTACATCGCTGATAGGCGTCTGGAGCGAATCCGCCTACCAAAGGTGTATGGCAGCGCAAACCCATTCCCATGGATGAGCGAAATCATCGACCTCAAGAAAGAGAAGAACTTCTTCGAGACCCGTGTTACCGAATACAAGACAGCCGGCAACCTCGATTGGGACTAGCAAGTAGTACATTGCGCATCAAAGAAAGAGGGTTGAAAACACCCTCTTTTCTCGGTGCTACTTTCGCCGTTATTTTCACCCATCTGGCGATGCTACTCTATGTTGGTGGCAACCCACTTGAGAGCGGAACGCGTTACAGTTTTACGAAAAACTTCCTGAGCGACTTAGGGCTCATTACCACCTACAACCACCACTCACAACCGGGTGTTGTTGCAAGCTTTGCTATAGGGCTCTGGGCGGCAGCTTTTGCCATCTACCACTGGTACAAGCCAAGCCTCACGCGTTCTGGAAATTGGGCGAAGTGGTTATCAGTAGCATGTCTTGGACTCCTACCACTTGTACCTTCAGATGTCTTTTTCTGGCCACACCGAATTTTAGTTATCGCAGCTCTCTTTGGTTTTGCAGCAACTAACGCCTCACTCATCTATCGTAGGTACACCTCCTGGTACCTCATCTCTCTCACCTTATTTCAGGTAGCCTACCTAGCCTTCATCTTCTTTGGCCCCATGCCAGCAGAAGCAAGGGTAACCCATGTTATCCTCCAAAAGGTTGCAATCTACACGCAGCTCTTTCTCCTGCTCACACCCGTTTTGGCAACAAAAAAACTACCGAAGTTCGGTAGTTAGGAGATTTCAACCGGTAGCCTTGCGCCCCCAGAACCCACTTCTGGTTCAAGGGTCATGGGGATGATGAAGTGGAAGCCTGGGTCTCCACTTACTGCCCGCTCCACCCAAGCTTGGTCTTCCCGCCGAGTGGTAGGAAGATTCACCACTGCGAAGGCCTCCACAACCTTCATGCCTTTTTCACGGCTGATTCTTTCCCAGCTCGGCAGGAGGTAGACCTCTGCCTCTAGTGTTTTGATAACCTCACTACCAGCTTTCCACTCGTACACCACTGCCCCGAGAGGCTGTGGCACCTGGTGGGAAATGATACCGTAGACCGACGCAAGCTTGCTAACGGCAGCTTCAACGGAAGTCTCAGGAAGGTGGGGGAGATGCAAACAAGCTTCAGGGGTGGTTGAGAGCGTTGTCATGAGGACGTGATCGCAGCCTGGATTCCCAGGCGCGAGAGCGACGAAGAAATAAAACCTTTCAGTGCCCATGGTTTTTCACCGGCGTCATGCTAGCATAAAACTACCTCCTTTACTAGTATTTTTGCCATGCCAGAGTTCACTTTCACCCCATCGCAGCAGGAGGCAATTGACCACCTGACAGGTCCTCGCTTGGTGCTTGCTGGCGCTGGAACGGGAAAGACGCGAGTAATCACTGAGAGAATCGCCAAGCTCATCCTCAAGGATGGCATCGCCCCATCCAGCATTCTTGCCCTGACCTTCACCGAGAAGGCAGCAACCGAGATGGAGGAGAGGCTAGACGAGATCCTCCCGTACGGGATGTTTGGCACCACCATCGCCACCTTCCACGGCTTCTGCCAAGATCTCGTTAAGCGTCACCCATACAAGGTAGGTATTGAACCTACAGCTCAGCTTGCCACACCGGCAGAGGTGGTGAGTCTCGCAAGGCGCGAATTTAAACGCTTCACGCTCAACCACTACAAACCAGCAAATAATCCGGTGAGCTTCCTGAGCGACCTCCTTGATTTCAGTAATCGAGCCAAAGAAGAGGGAATCACCCCTGAAAAGTTGCTTGAAGTTGCGGCAATCCGCCTTCGAGAGGCCACCACTGAAGCCGAGATTGAGTCCGCCGAACAGTCTCAGGAGCTTGCACACGCCACTGCTGTCCTCAACCAAATCCTCGCTGAAGCAAACCTGCTCACCTATGGTGACCTCATTTCACACTCGCTCACTATCCTCACCAACTCAGCTAGTGCGAGGAAAGAAGAGCAGGACAGGTACCAGTACATCTTGGTAGATGAGTTTCAGGACACCAACACCTCTCAGGCAGAAATTACCTACCTCATAGCAGGCGAGAAGGCCAATATTTTTGTTGTGGGCGATGACGACCAAGCCATCTACCGATTCCGCGGTGCAAACATAGAGAACATCCTCCAGTTTAGAAAACGCTATCCAAACGCTCCCATCACCGTTCTCACCGAAAACTTCAGGTCTACCCAGCCCATCCTCGATGCTGCCTACCGCCTCATCCAGCACAATAACCCGCACCGGCTAGAAGCTATCGAGAAGGTTAACAAAAAGCTTACCTCGTTCGCAGGTGAGGGGAATCCCGTAGAACACCTCCACTTCACCACAGGCTTGCACGAGGTTGCCGGTGTTGCTGATAGGGTAGAAGCACTCATAGTAGGTGGAGTTCAGCCAAATAGCATCGCCCTCTTAGCCCGAGGACATAACTCACTGACGTCATTTGAACAGGAGCTCAATGCGCGAGGTATCGCCACGGTGAGATCTAAGAGCACCAGCTTCTACCAACAGCCAGCGGTTGAACGGGTACTCTCGTTCCTGAGGTTTCTCCAAGATCCCCACCAGAGTACCAACCTATTCTTCCTCCTGAGCGAAATGCCTTTCGACGTTCCACTCAGCGAGTTGCGAGAGTACAATGTCTCAGCCCGCAAGCTCCACCAGTCACTCTGGGAAATTATCCTCCTCGCTGAACCCAAAGGCCCCGAGCTCGAGAAAGCTGTGGCGTACCTCTCCGAAAAACTACTCAACACTGACCAACGAAAGGCTTCTGAGGCAATTAGGTCCCACGTCAAAGATTCGCTCATCGAGAACATTCTCGTTACCAACGAGAACACTACCTCACTCAACCAGCTCAACACCCTCTACCACGAGGCAAAGAGCTTTGAGCAGCTCCATCGCCCCGCCATCCTCAACCAGTACCTCAGCCACGTTGAAGGCCTCCTTGCCAGTGGCGAAGACCTCAGGCAGGAACAGGTTGAGGAAGCTCCAGAGACCGCCGTGCAACTCATGACCATCCACGCTAGTAAGGGCTTGGAGTTTGAGACCGTCTTTGTGGTGAACATGGTGATGGACAGGTTCCCAATGCGTAACCAAGGTGGGGGACTGCCACTCCCAGAAGAGCTGGTAGAGAACCCCAAGGACCAGGTGCCCTATGAAGAGGAGCGAAGACTTGCCTATGTTGCACTTACCCGCGCCAAAAGTCAGCTCTACCTCACCAGTGCCTCCCAGTACCCAGGCAACAAACGTTCAAAGAAACCTTCGCTCTTCCTAGTTGAGGCAATGGGGATCGAACAGCCCACCCCAATTGAGCAAGAGCTGAGGTTGGTGAGTAAGGAAACCCCCGCCGATGCTCCAACAGCTAAGTTTCCGGTACCCACAGTCTTTACCGCATCAGCCCTAGAGGCTTTCGAAGAAAATCCTCGTACATACCTTAAAGAACATGTGTTCAGGCTTAGTGACGACAAGTACCTCGCCGAAGCATCCTTTGGAACCTGTATCCACGAGGTGCTCCACACCGCTTTCGCCTCAAAAAAAGCAGGTGAGAACTTCAACCTTACAGAAACGTTTAAAAAGTTCTGGAACCCAGAGGGTTACGAAGACGCTGAGACCGTTGAAAAATGGTACTCAAATGGTCTCGCATCACTTGAGAACTACCTTGAGACCCATACTGACGCTCACCCCGAGCTCCTTGAAGTTAGCGTGCAACTCACGCTCCCGGGTGGGAAAAAGGTGGTTGGAAAGGTTGATCGAATTGACCTGAATCCGGATGGCAGCTTCAGTATCGTGGACTACAAGACAGGGAAAAAAGATGCGAAACCTTCGGATGTGAAGAAAAACTTTCCAGTTGCACTCTACGCCGCTGCCCTTCGCCAGCAGGGGAAGCATGTCTCGAGCGCTAGCCTCCACTACATCATGACCGGAGCTGAACCAAGTATTGCCGTTACCCCAGCCTTCCTAGACGAAGCGGTGGCGAAGGCAGACCAGATTGTAGCCGACATCATTGAGGCTCACACGACAGGGGTTTTCCCTGACACCGGCAAGTACCGCTAAGAGTTGCAATGTTCGTATTTTGTTTGGTACAGTAGCTGCATGGACACCATCACCATTATCCTTGCACTCTTCCTTGCCATCACCATTGGCTTGCTGGTAGCCGTTATCCTCAGGAAGCCAGCTCCAGCAGAGCCCTCACAGGACATTCTTCCTGCTCTCCAACAGATTCAGCAGCAGACAGTCCAAACCCTCCTCCAGCAACTCAATGCCCAACAGCAGAGCCAGGACAATAACTCAGGTCAGCTCCAAAACCGCATGGCAGAGACAAGTAAGGCGGTGTACACCCTCCAAACTAAACTCGCCCAGCTAGAAGAGGGGAACAAACGCATCCTGGATATGAGCAAGGGCATCACCGAGCTCCAAGACATCCTCCAGGCACCAAAACTCAGGGGAAACCAGGGCGAAGTCTGGCTTGAAAACCTCCTCGCCCAAATGCTTCCACGCCAGCACTTCCAGATGCAGTACCGCTTCAAGAGTGGTGAGATTTGCGATGCCATCATCAAAATGCCTGATGGACACCTGGTACCACTAGACTCTAAGTTTTCCCTTGAGAACTTCAGGAAAATGCTTGCCGCAGACCAGCCTGAAGAGCAAAAAATGCACGAGAAAACTTTCGTCTCAGATGTAAAAAGGCGCATTGATGAAATCTCAAAGAAGTACATCCTCCCAGATGAAGGCACCCTTGGCTTTGCCTTCATGTACGTCCCAGCTGAGAACGTCTACTACCAGGCTTTTGTAGAGGACAGGGGAGGCTACAACCTCCAGAGGTACGCCTTTGATAAGCACGTCATTCCCGTTTCACCCAACTCACTCTACCCGTACCTAGAAATTGTCCTCTTTGGCCTCAAAGGCCTCCAAATTGAGCAAGGAGCCAAAGACATCCAGCAGGGCCTTGCAGGGGTGCTCTCAGACCTCAAGCGTTTTGAGGAAGCGTACCAGAAGGTTGGGAACAACATTAGGTTTGCACAGCAAAACTTTGACGTTGCTGATAAGAAACTCTTCTCAGTCCAAAATAAGCTCAGTAACCTTACAGCTGCAGAACTCGCTCCCGGCGAGGTTATTTCGCTCCAGATTCCAACAGGAGAGATTGATGGAAACTAGGAAGGTAACCCCAGAAACAGCTGGTCAGCGCCTCGATGTGTTTCTTGCCGCCGAGTTTCAGGACTTTTCACGTAGCAAGATCCAGAAAGCCATTGAGAGTACCGGGGTTGTGGTTAATGAGAGTCTCATCCACCTCGCTAAGTACATCATCCAGGAAGGCGACACCGTCAACTTTGAGCTCCCGGTTACCCACGCCCTCCAGCCCACAGACGTTGATTTCACCACCATCTTTGAGGACGATGACATCTTGGTCATCAACAAACCGGTTGGATTGATAGTCCACCCAACCACTCCAGAGGGACCGGTAACCCTGGTGCACGCCCTCCTCAAGCGCTACCCCGCAATCACCGAGGCCATCTACGACGAAGCAAGTGAGATCTCACACCTTCGCCCAGGCATCGTGCACCGCCTTGATAAAGACACGAGTGGAGTCCTGGTGGTAGCCAAGAACAAAGCATCGCTCCTAGAGCTCTCCCGTCAGTTCCACAACCACGAGACCCAGAAGCAGTACCAAGTGGTGCTGTATGGAAACCTCACTGAGCCAAAACAGGTTGATGCTCCCATCCACAGGAAGGGAGGTGGCAGGAAGAACGTCATGGGAGCCAGTCACACCAGGGGAGAGGGGAGAGAGGCCGAAACCCTCTTCACCCCGCAGCACGTCTCAACACCCTACCCTAAGTGGCCAGATGTGAAAGTGACACTCTGCAATGCCAAAATCACCACTGGGCGAACCCACCAGATTAGAGTTCACGCAAAGTTCATAGGCTTTCCAGTTCTTGGCGATACCCTCTATACCAACAAGCCAGCTCTCAAGCTTACCACCAAACTTGAGGTGTCACGCCAGCTCCTCCACGCAGGAGAGCTCACCATCTCCCACCCAGTGAGCGGAGAGAGGATGACTTTCAAGGCAGACCTCCCTGTAGACATGCAACCGTATGCCGGCTAGTTACACCGCAGCTGACGTAGAGAAAGAGTTACGGCGACACATAAAGATTGAGCGTGCCATCCATTCGCCCCGCTTCTTTAAAGCAGGACCAGGGGAGTACGCAGAAGGGGACCAGTTCCTCGGTGTTCCTGTTCCACACCAGAGAGCTGCAGCAAAGCGCTTCGCAGATCTTCCGCTACCAGAGGTAGAAGCACTCTTGCACAGCCCCCTCCACGAGTGCAGGCTTACCGCACTCTTCATCATGGTCTCCAGGATGAAGCGCCCTGATGAACAGATGAGAATCTTGAAACTCTACCTTGCTAACCTTGACTACGTGAACAACTGGGATCTCGTAGACAGCAGCGCCCCGTACATCCTTGGCACGTGGCTCAAAGACCGAAACCGCAAGCTCCTCTACAACTTCGCCTCAAGCAACCACCTCTGGAAGCAACGCGTTGCCATGGTTACCACCCTCGCCTGGATACGGGGAGGTGATATGGACGATGCATTCAACCTTGCCGAAGGCTTCCTCAGCCATCCCCACGATCTCATCCACAAGGCAAGTGGCTGGGTACTCCGAGAGTGCTGGAAGCAAGATCCTGCCAGAGTTCGTCTGTTCCTAGATACCCACGTGGCTAAGATGCCACGCACCATGCTCAGGTACACCATTGAGCTCATGGATACACCTGAGAGGAAGCGCTACTTGGCCTCCCCTCATTGAAAAACGTACTGCAACCTGGTAAGATCCTCTGGTATCCGATTCAGTCGGATAGGGAAGGACATGGCATCTATTGCCGCATCTCAAATCACATCGAAGCTCCATCGGCTAACCAAGCCTTTCACCACGTTCTGGAAACGTCTGGGTGAGCCACCCCAAAGGAGTTGGGCTCACCAGCTCGTCGAAAGGGCAGCTCGTGAACAGATCCGCATCTCACCTGGGCACTGTCTCCTCTTCTGCCGGAATGCTCCGAGAGAGGTTGCAGTCCTTGTTTCGCAAAGTGGCTACGCGCATCTGAGCGTTGTAGACGTTTCAGTGATGGGTGACTACGGAACTGATCAGGAACACCATCCGGTGATCTACCAGTACGAGAGCAGCTTGCACCTCTCCCCAACTTCAGTGAGCTGGGAATATCCCTGCCTCAAACTTGAGTTTGGTGAGGTAGTCATCAACCACTACCTCTGCGAGCCAAGCGAACTCGTGCTCTCAGAAGCACCAAGTCTCGTGCTCATCTGGGATATTGACCCCACCAAGGTCAACCACTCTCAGGGATGGGTAGCTGCTCTTGATACGGGGACGACCATCCTCTGCTCAGACCTCTACCCTCTGCTGCATCCAGATGAACCTCACAAGCTTGGTCAAAACATGCACGGGGGGAGTGCCTCCCGCTACAGGGCGCAGGAGCTGTTCTACGGGCCTTCGGGCCTCACCATCCACGAGACACATTCATTGCTGGGTTACCTCACAAGGAACTAGCAAATCTCAACGAGCATCATCTGATGCTCTTTTTTGAACCACAAAAAAACCACCCTAGGTTGAGGGTGGTGGGGAAGTTCCGAAGAGCTCTGCTGAAGATGTGCCCAAGCACTCAGCAAGTGCGTCCATAGCAGCTATCCAGGTGCCAACCGAGGCTAGAAAGCCCGCAGTTGACTCATAGACCTTCACCCCAAGAATGCGGTGAATTGCCGGTTTTGCCGTGGTATCAGTGACAACCTCATGGAAGTCGCCGTTGCGATCGTGCACCTTCGCTATGTTCATGACGAGAGCTAGGGTTTCTCTCACCGAATCCTCGCTGGCAAAATCCATTACCTGGATTCTGCCTAGCAGCTCCACGTGGTTAAGCCACGGGTAGACGTGTGAGTTGGCAAACTTGGTGAAGCCAAACACCCGAAACCAGAACCTGTACTGGTACCATGAGTACCCCCGGTCAAAGTTACGGAGCATGCCGCTGCGAGTGCGAAGGCGCTCAAGAGAGGTGAGCATTCTCAGCTTTTCCTCCCTTCCTTCACTGAAGATAACGTGAAGAACGCTTGAGGCAGCATCCATCCGCTCATCATCTGTTGCAGCCCGCAGGTACCCGTCTGGGTGCATGAGGTTGGTTTTGATTGCACGATAGAGCACCTTAGCCTTGTGGCGATATGCGGAAGCCTGCTCACGGTGGAAGTCAGTGGTGAAACCATCACAAACTTGCCGAACAGCTCGCTGGTGAAACCTTCCAAGCACTTTGTACGCTCGCCACCAGAGGAGGTTGGTAAACGTCCGGTGACCCGAAACGCTCACATCATCCATCCAGTCACTTACGTGTGGCAGCTTGAAGAGGCGGAAAGAAGGATCGTAGAAACGTTCTTCGTCGTGGGCAACCGCATGATCTAGCTGTGCGAGTACTCGCACATCTTCATCGGTTAGGTTGATGTGAAACTTCCTACTCTGGGCGTAGGTTACTACCAGAATAGGTACCGTATCGCACACCGCCGAAGCGTAGCGCGAGTTACGGTAGATTGGCTCAGGTTTCTTTCGCTCAATGAGGTTAACCCCAAGGAAACGAGTCCACCTCAACCAAAACCTCCTCACGTGGTGCACTCGCTCAATCCGGTAGGGGATTTCTCCACTCTTTCGCTGGTGCGAGAGAAAGGTATCGAGCGTTTGCTTCACGTGCATCGGGTCAGCGCCGAAAGCACCCGCTCCGGCATCGCGTGCCCACAGCTGATCGCTGTAGGTTCCGGTTTCCGAGACGGTTAGTCCCTCGTGGGGGTGGTAACACTCCTCCATCCGAGCGTGAGCCAGGTGGTAGAGCCGAGAAAGAATGGCACGATCAGCTAGGGATATGGTATACCCGCCAGCTTGGGAAGTCTGTGGGTTGTTCATGTTCTCCTTGTGGGCTCCTCATTTCTACCAGAAATCCTTACAAGAGCCTACAAAAAAACCTCGTATGCTTTCACAGACGAGGTTCCCTTATGGACTAGAGTGCCCGAATGGCAGTTTCCAGGGCTGGAACCATCTGCTTCTTCCTTGAGACAACACCTGGAAGTTCTACTTTCCCGTCCACTACAGCAACACTGAAAGCTTTCTCAGCAACCATCTTCTCCCAGTCTCCCGCAAGGACGAGGGTTGCATTGCTCTTGGTGATATCAACGATGAAGAAGAAGATTCCCTGGAGGTTTTCTTCGTCACGCATGGCCTGGGCAGCTGGTAGGAGTGATGACAGCATTCCAAGTGCGTTCTCAGGTTTGGTTGTTTCTAGAACAGAGATCCTAACTTTCACATCGCCAAACGGGAACACCTTGCTGTCTTGGGTGAGGATATCTCTATCAGAAAGCCCACTGAGATCTGACTTAGCCGCAGACTGCTGTTCTGCCAACTCTTGCATATCTACTTCAGCGAGAGCGGCAAGCTCATCAGCTGCAAGCTTATCTGCATCGGTGGTGGTAGGGGAGGTGAAGTTGAGGGTATCCGAGAGAATAGCACTCAGCATGAGGCCAGCGATACGCTTGTCAGGCTGGGTAGCGGTTGCCTGCATCCTCTCGTAGATGATGGTTGCCGTACAAGCCACGGGACGCATGGTAATGGTGAGCTGATCCTTACTAGAGAGGCCACCAACCAGCTTGTGGTGGTCAACAATCTCGGTGATGGTTGCAGAGGCGATAGAACCAGGAAGCTCTTCTGGGTTGTTGGTATCCACAAGTACCACTTTTGCATCTGTAGGTACCTCAGTGAGGAGTTCTGGCGCAGGTGTTTCAAAGCGGTTGAGCACAAACTGGGTCTCTCTATTGAGGCTACCAAGTACCCGGGGTGTAGCTTCTTGACCCTGCTCTGAAAGGAACCAGGCGTAGGCGATGGCTGAACAGGTGGAGTCTGTGTCTGGGTTGAGGTGTCCAAAGACGAGGGTTGCAGGCATACAGGTAGTTACGAGTTACTGGGGCGAAAATACCATGTACAGACTAGCATACCTGGGATTTTTTGACACCTCGCCTCCAACTGGGTAGGCTGAATATTACAGGAGGGCACCAGATTAGTTGTATATGCCCACACCAGCTCCTAAAGTTCGCGTTACCATTTCACTCGCCAAAGAGACGGCAGATCAGATTGATCAGCTTGTTGATGGGCTGAAAATTAGGAATCGCTCCCACGCCATTGAGACCATCCTCAACGAGGGGCTCCAGCTCAACCAGGTGAAGCACGCGGTGATCCTGGCTGGGGGAGACCACGCCCAACGCCGAATTCCCGCCATTACCAGTGCCCTCAAGCTCCTTCGATCCGAGGGAATCTTTAACATCACCATCGCTCTTGGCTACCTGGGCGAAAGCATTAGATCTGAAATCAGGAAAGGGGAGAAGTACGGCGTGAACATCGAGTACATCCAATCAGAGCTTGGGACAGCCGGTGCCCTCTACGAGCTTCGCAACCGTTTCAAGAGCACCTTCCTGGTAGTCAACCTGGATAAACCAGCCACCCTCAAGCTCAGCAACCTCCTCAAGTTCCACAGGGAACACCAGCCACTGGCTACCATCGCCACAAAATCGCTCCAAGATCTCAAGGGAATCTACGCCTTTGAACCTGGGATTTTCAAGTTTATCCCTGATGGTTTCTCGATGCTCGAGGAAAGTGTGTTCCACGAGCTCACAAAACAGGGTAAGCTATTACCGTACCCAATCTTATCCGAACCGTAAGAAACCGTATGCGACGCAAACTGTGGATAACTTTCACCATCATTCTCGCCCTCACCGGCTTTGCTGGCTATGTAAACTGGCCTTCTGTAGGCAGACTTGGAGACCGCGATATTAGCCTGAGACAGGGTCTCGATCTCAAGGGAGGCGCCTACTTCGTATACGAGGCTGACACCACTGGTCTAGAAGGAACTAAGGCTAGTGAGGCCCTGGAAACCGTCAGGAGCGTCTTTGACAGCCGTATCAACACACTTGGGGTTACCGAGCCAGAGCTGAGAATTGGAAACGCTGGCAACAAGCCAACCCTCATTGTGAGCCTGCCAGGTGTGAGCGACATCACCAAGGCCAAGAGCATCCTCGGAACCACTGCTAAGCTTGAGTTTAAAGATGATAGCGGAGCCGTAGTACTTGAGGGTAAAGACATCGTTGCCGACAAAACCTCAGCCGAGCCATCTGGTGGCTCTTCAAGCTCAGGGCTTGCCGCTTCCAGTTGGGAAATTAAGCTCACCCTCACTGCAGAGGGGAAGACTAAGTTTGCCAAGGCCACCGCTGCTAACCTCAATAAGCAGATTGCCATTGTTCTCGATGACCAGGTAATCTCAGCACCTACAGTTCAGAGTGCCATCACCGACGGTGAGGCCAGAATTACCGGTTCATTCACCGCTGAAGAGGCGCGCGACTTCGCCCTCCAACTCAAGAGTGGTGCCCTTCCAGTCCCTGTAAAGCTCATCCAAGAGCAAACAGTTGGTGCAACCCTTGGAACCGATGCCATTAACGAGAGCATGATTGCTGGGGTTATCGCCATCTTCCTGGTCATGATCTTCATGGTTGCCTACTACAAGTGGTGTGGCCTCATTGCCTCACTGGCACTGATGGTCTACGTCCTGCTCAACGTCATGGTCTTCAGGATGCTCCCAGTTACCCTTACCCTTGCGGGTATTGCCGGATTCGTCATCTCCATTGGTATTGCGGTAGACACCAACATCCTTACCTTTGAGCGTCTCAAGGAAGAGCTACGGTTAGGCAAGCAAATGCCTCTCGCCATTAAAGAGGCTTTCAGGCGCTCTTGGACAAGCATCAGAGACTCACACGTAGCAGGTCTCATCTCGGCAAGCATCATCTTCATCTTCGCCACGGGAGGTGTTCGAGGATTTGCGGTAGTCCTGATCATCGGTACGCTCCTGAGCCTTTTCACCGCCATCACCGTTACCCGCAACTGGATGCTCCTCCTTGCCGGGAGCAAGCTGCAGCACCTCTTGAAGCCGTAACCTGAAGAATCAGCCATGAAACACACCTCATTCTCCATCATCCAGAAGCGAAAAACGTGGTACATTCTTTCGCTCCTCTTCATCGTTCCAGGTATCATTTCCATCTTCACCTGGGGACTCAATGTAGGAATTGACTTTAAGGGAGGCAGCCTCCTCCAGGTTGAGTACTCTGATAGTAGACCAGCCGTAGAGACCATTCGCGACCAGGTTAGCAAATCTGAAGTTCCAGGTGCCGCTGTACAGACGGCAGGGGACAAGGGCCTCTTGATTAGGTTCCCAAACACCGAAGGCCGTGAGGGACGAAAAGACGCCGACACCATCACTACAAAGCTTGAAGAAGGTGGTCAGAAGCTCAACAAAGACAAAGAGAGCTTTGAAACCGTTGGGGGAACCGTTGCTAAGACAACCACCAACCGCGCCGTCCTTGCAGTTATCCTTACCTCACTTGCCATTATCATCTTCATGTCTTGGTCTTTCGCCTCAGTGCCAAAGCCTGCTTCTTCCTGGAGGTTTGGGGTAACCGCCATCTTGGCGCTGCTCCACGACCTTGTGTTTGTGATTGGCGCCTTCTCGATCATTGGCCACTTCATGCCTCAAATTGAAGTAGACTCGCTCTTCATTACGGCACTCCTGACCATCCTTGGTTTCTCGGTTAACGATACCATTGTGGTATTTGACCGTATCCGTGAGAACCTCAGGAAGTACCCAAACAAGAGCTTTGAGGACGTTTCAAACGAGAGTCTCAACCAGACCCTCGCTCGCTCGCTCAATACCTCTGGGACTGTTCTGATCGTCCTCCTAGCCCTCTTACTGCTTGGGGGTGTATCAATCCGCAGTTTCATCCTTGCACTCACCCTAGGGGTTGCTGTAGGGACGTACTCGTCAATCTTTAATGCTTCACCTCTGTTGGTAACCTGGCAGAATTGGGCCGATAGACGATCAGGTACGGTAAAGAAGCGCTAGCACCCACTACGCAAGGCTAAAAATACCAGGTTCACAAACCTGGTATTTTTTTAGGTTTCTGGTATAGTCTTGGCACTGTGTTGATACCTGAACTTGAACAATTTGCCGTGATTGTAGAGGATGAAGAGACACTCCGTGCCATCTACCGCTACATCAACAGCCTCATTCCCAGACGAACCCAGAAGAACATTGTCACAAAGGCATGTACAACGGGGAGACTCACTGATCTGACTGAAGACGAAGTTGCACTGGTTACTGAGGTCAATGGATACCTCACGAGCGGCAGGATCGCCATCCTTCTGACGCATGACCCAGGCAACTCGCTTGGTTACACCTTCATCGCCCTGTCACCTAACTGGTGTCGCATCCCGTACCTTGGGCACTGTTTGCTCCAACCAGAACCTGGTAAATCAAGTTTCTGGCTCAGACAGCCAGTGGCGGTAGCAAAGCGCCTGTACACTCTCAAATCTACTATTGGTGACGACTTTGTCTATACCTCCAAGGAGGGGAGATGGTGCACGATCGTCACGCAGTGGGAGAAGGATGTCTTTCTCAGGGCATACGTAGCTGGAACTGACACCACCATCTACAACATCATTACGACTGACGATAGCGACGCCTAGTCACTGCAAACCCGCATGGGTTTCAAAAAATTCACTACTCCCCCTACCTGTATCGCAGGGCGGGGGAGTCTTTTTATTTTGTAACGTATACAAGTACTACAAAACGTAGCGCGAAACTGTGTCAACGTAAATACAAGATATCCACCTCTAGGAGCCAAAATAGGGAAGGTACTAGCGCTTAACTATTCTTTGTATAGTGCCTTCCTGAGGGTATTATAACGTCGCCAATTGTTTATTTAGTGTCTTTATAATACGCGAAATACTGGTAATGCACCCAAACCAGCATAATATACCACTAAACCGGGATTGTAAGGTGTATTTCCGCCTTAGAGCGAAATACTACCCCCTTCTTCCAGGGACTGCCCTCCTCGCACGTCGCTCTGTGCAACTTGAGGTTGTACACTTCCCGCTTCTTGCGCGGCACCAATACGTAAGTTCGGTTCTTGTTCGGTAAGGGGAAGAGGAGCCTCGGGGGAGGTTTGAGCTTCAGCGGCTGCCGCTTTTCGAGCTTCGTACTCAGCAAGTGTTTCAGGTAGGTACCACTTGAGGCCACCCCGCTGCGCCACCTGTTTGTATGCCCAGCCGTCCATCACCTTAGGTGGTCGCTCCTTAGCTGATTTCTTTACCTTTGTCCCCTGGCCTTCCTCGGGTTGTGCCACGAGAGCTTCAGCTACTGGTTGAGAAACTACCGGTAGTGGGGCTTCCTCGTACAACTGTGGCAGTGGCTGAGGTTCTACAACCATAGGTAGCTCAACCTTCTCAGCAATTGTAGGGGTATGATTCCCCTGTTTTTCTACAGGTTTGCTAACCTGGAAATTTTGGATCTGTGGAGCAGGAGTAGCAGGCTTAGCTGCCTGGACTGGCTGAGCTGGTTGTTGTTGGCGTTGCTGAGGTTGGGGCGATGGGGTGCGGGGAGCCTGGGCTGTAGGTCTCACCTGCTGAGGTTGAGCCTGTTGGACAGGTTGATTTTGCGGTGGTGCTGGGCGTGTCTGAGCCAGAGGTGTTGGAGCACCTGGCATTCCCCCACCCGGCTGGGTAAGGATGGCGGCAGCGGCTTTTGATGCCTCTTCTGCCTGACGCTTCTGGCGGTACCCTGAAACCTCGTCAATGATCGCCTCTACTTCAGCCCTAGGTTTGGCATAGGTCTGGCGCGAAAATGCAATCACCTGTTCCCTGAGACTTCCCTGCACTTCACGTGGCATCAGGGTTCGAGCAGAGAAAGGTTGCGCGGCGAAACCGTCCACCAGGAGCCTGGTGTAGATGTGTCCTTTCTCTAGGGAAATCATATCCGATACCTCGAAGGTCGGGGCGAATTCCTTCTGGAGAGACTCTGCATCAGGGGTACCTAACCTGAAGAGAATCATTGTTCCAACGTTTCCAATGACAGCATCCTTAACCGTATCTGAGAGCTGGGCAATGTACTGGTGGGCCATGGTGAGGCCAAGGTTGTACTTTCGCGCCTCAGAGAGAATGGTGGCAAATGAATCGGTTGCAAAGTTTTGGAACTCATCCACGTAGAGGAAACAGTCTGGGCGTTGGTCTGGTGGTACATCGGCACGAGACATGGCGGCAAGCTGGACGCGAGTTACAATCATCGATCCCAGGAGAGCCATGGCGTCTTCACCAATCTTCCCCTTTGAGAGGTTTACAATGAGAATCTTCTTCTCGTCCATTGCCTTCCTGAAGTTTACCGTGGAGGTTGGCTGACAGGTGAGGTTTCTAATCATTGAGGACGAGAGGAACTGCCCAACCTTGTTGAGAATTGGCCCGATGGCCTCTGACTGCTGCTTAGGCTCCATGCCGTTCCACTCGTACTGCCAGAAGGCGCGCACCACCGGATCAGTTACGTTGGCTACCACGCTCTCCCTGAACGGCCTGTCGGTGAGCATGCGTGGGATTCCCATCATCGTGCTGTTTGGGCTCTCCAAGAGTGCCAGGGTAGTATTCCTCAAGATGTACTCAAGACGCGGTCCCCAAGAGTCTCCAAAGATCTTCTTGAGTACTCCCACAAAACCAGAGGCCACTAGTCCCCTGAACGCCTCCCCCACCTGCTCGAGGGGATTGAAGGAGATTGGCCAATCAGTATCAGCAGGGTCAATCACGATCACGTCCTGGATTCGCTCCGCTGGGATGCTATCCACAGCCTTGTCGGCAAACTCGCCGTGGGGATCAACAATCACAATTCCCCTACCCAGCTGAATGTCATCGATAGCCATGTTCTCCAGAAGCGTAGACTTTCCGACACCAGACTTTCCGATGATGTAGATGTGACGTTTCCTATCGTCCATCTTGATACCAAAAGTTTCAGATTTGTTACGGAAGTCTGTGTTTCCAATTACCGTGAGCTCGTGGGGGTCCATCTGACTCTTGAGGGGGATGTTGAAAGGAGCTTCCCCTTTCTTACTCCCCGCCCGTGAGATGGCGTTTGCTTCAACCGTTACCGATGGGAAGTGGTACACCGAGGCTAGCTCCTCAATGTTGAGGATGCTCCCCTTCTCTTCAAACTCGCGGTTGATGTACTGCTCCCAGCTGCCGAAGTCGTCGATTTTTACTTCACCCCCGGTGAAACCGTTGAGGTTAGTGGTATTGAACTGCTTGAAAGCTCCAATGAGCGAAAGGGTTCTGGCGCGTGCCACGTTCTCCTGCTCGGCAATGCTGACCATTCTGAAGATGGTCTCGTAGCCAAGCTTGGTAATCTTCCCTTCAATTCCCTTGAGGGCTGCTTCTTCAGGAGCTGAGAGCTTTGGCGCCTCGGCTGGTGCTGCGGCTCCCCCAGCGCTTCCCGGTGAAACCACCTCCTGCGCGACGAGGGCAAGGAGCTTTCCAACCTTCCCAACGGATTTAAGGGCACCGCTGGCACTGCCTGGTTTTTGGCCGGCCCTGATTGCCTGCACGTAGGAAACACCTTTATTTTGCCAGTTATCCCCTACTGGTCTCACCACAATTTGCAGCCAGAGATGTTCGCCCACCTCAAGGTTGCCAAGCACTGCGGTAATACCGGCGAGTGGGTCTACCTCTAGGCTGGTGTAGGTTTTTATGGGGTAGACATCCTCTTTGGTGAGCTTGAGCCTGCTGGTTGCCACGTGCATGCCAGCCAAGTCTATCTCCTGGGTGTAGTCTGAGGCGTGCTTAATCTGGAGATCTGGGTACTGCGCGTAGAGCTGACCTTCAATGAACTCTCGCATGTGGAGAGGGCAGAAGAGGTAGAAAATGATGGAATCTTTGGAGGCGACAATCTCAAAGCTCAGGTGCTCCTGAATAATAGGATCTTCCCGGTAGATACCGTGAACCGCTGCAAAGAACTGCTCAGCTGAGCTGGCGTTCTTCTCGTTGTTCTTTGGAACCTGGATTGCGAGCACAATAAAGGTCTGGGAAGCGAGAAAGGCTGCCCGTCGCTTGAGATCTGCCGCGCGACGCCAGAGTACCATGGTGGTTTTTCTTATGCTGGATTATCGATCACCGCCCAGCGGGCAATACCAGTTGCTGGGATCATAATCATTACCCTATCCCCTGCTTTAATGCTGTAGAGAGCCATGTAGTAGGTAACACATGCGGTGAGGATGCTGTAGGTGTGACCCTCGTCACTGTCTACTACGTAGTGGTTACCTTCCATGCGCAAGACTCCCCCAACGTTCCTTCGCTCAACCGGTCCAAGCTGCTTGTAGACGTACTTGCCATCTGAGCCAATGTAGAGCTTGAGTGGGTCTCCCTCAATGAGCTTTGACTTGCTGGCGTAGTTTGGTGGCACCTGGTAGCTCTTGCCGTTGCCGTCTACCATCCGCTCACCATCAAAGATTCCCTCAATGCCATCGTCCTCGTTGTTGTACTGATTTGAGAAAGAGTATGAGGCTGGCGTCATGAACCCTTGGAGCGAACCGCTCTGGGGGGTAAAGCCTTCGCCACTTCCAGAGAACATGCCTCTGAGTGTCCTAATGTCGTGCTCAAGTGACTCCAAGATTTTGAGGGCTCGTTCTTGGCTGAAGCCGAGAGCTGGGGCTTCTTCCTTAAACTCCCCTTGGTGGTCTTCGCCATCTGTTGTCTGCTGGTGACCCTCACTCTGGAGCTCCTCAACCGAGGCATCGGCCTCATCAGGTGTAGTTGGAAGTTGGAGCTCTACAAGCTCAGTAACCTCATCAGATGTAGCAGCTTTCTTTGGACTCATATCGGTTGTATTACGTATTTATCAACTATGCGCCAATACTAGCAGATTTTGCGCGCATGCGCACCTCTGCCTCCACGATGTCCCTATCCCTCCCGTACTTTAGCCTTGAGAGTTCCCTAATCGCCTCCCCTACCTGGACGTTTTCGTGGGGGTCTGGCGGGTAGGTACTCACATTGAAAGGTTTACTTGGAGCACTATCGATCATCAACCTCACGTAGTAGTTGTACTTCTCTACGTTGATGAGGTCATCGGTATTGAGTGGGTCCATGATCTTCACCATGAACTCAGCGTCTGGTGCACCAATTCGCCACGAGATGATGGTACCAACGTTTCCAAAGACGGCGTTACGGGTGTCATCGTCAAGCTGCTCAATGTACTGGTGGGTAATGTTAAGCGAAAGGGCGTACTTCCTCGCCTCAGAGAGAATGGTGGCGAAGGTCTTTGAGGTGAAGTTCTGGAACTCATCCACGTAGAGGTAGAAAGGAACCCTCGATTCCTCTGGCTGGTTCTGACGCGAGAAGGCGGCAATCTGAATCTTACTCGAGATAATCATTCCCAAGAGGGCGGCTGACATATCGCCCAAGAGACCTTTAGGGAGTGCCACCAGGAGGATCTTCTTCTCGTCCATGAGCTGCCTGAAGTTGAAGGCACTGTTCTGCTGCCCCACAATTGGCCTCATGATGTCTGAAGCGGTGAACTGGGTTAGCTTGCTGGTGATGTAGGGAACGATGTTCTGAAGTGCCGCTTCTCCCCCGGCCTTCTCAGCCTCTTTGACCCAGAAATCAACAACCGTCTGGTTACGGCACTTAGAGAGCTTGTACTTCCTGAAGGCATCGTCAGAGAGCACGCGAGGAATTTCCATCAAGGTACTCCCCGATTCTGGGTCTTCCATGATCAGGAGTGCGGCATTACGTAGGTACTGTTCGAAGATTGGTCCGCCGGTGGCCTTGAGGTCGTAGAGCTTATCAAAGATGGAGATAATCTCGTTGATTACCATGGTCTTCTGCTCTGGGTAGGCAGGGTCAAACTCTAGCAAGTTGAGGGCGATAGGACGCGCGGTGTCGGCAGGGTTGAAGTAGATGACATCCTCGGCACGCTCTTTAGGGATGTGGCGAAGAATCCATTCCACCGCATCTCCGTTTGGGTCCATGTAGCAAACACCGTGTCCAGCCCTAATATCCTGGAGGATGAGGTTCTGGTAGAGGTTTGTTTTACCTACACCTGTTTGTCCGATGGCGTACATGTGACGCATCCTGTCCTTGCCGTTGATGTAGATTGGCACATCGGTTCCCCTAAATGAGCTGAAGCCCATGAGGGCACCAGACTGCGGCAGGTTGATAGGTGGCGGAAGTCTTTTTGCCCCAAGCCAGTGGACGTTTGGCGTGTCTAGATGACGGTTTGGGAAGTGGAAGAGGCTGGTAAGCTCCTCGGTGTTGAGGACGAAGGATTTCTGACTTGGCGAGGCACTCCTCAAGATGTAGTCCACCAGCAGCCGTCGGTTGTCTCGCCCCGATGCCTTGAAGCCGTTTGCCTCGGGAGACTGGAACTGGGAGAAAGCGCTGAGCATGGTCTGCACCTGGTTCTGTGCTTCAGGAACACTTGCAGCTCTGGCCACAACTCTAATTTGGGTTTTAAAGCCTAACTTCGCCCCTTTCTCAACCAAGAGCTTCGCCTGTTGTTCTTGCATGGCGGTGAGCCTGACGTTTGCCTTAGAGGTGTTCATCGCCTCATTGTTCTCAGATTCCTGAGCGGTGCCCGCAGCCGCTTTTCCAATATCAGTAGCAAGCGCCAGGCTCTTCTGGGCAAACCCATTCTGGTGGGTAAAGTCTTTCCCCTGCTGCACGTTGTGGAGAGCTTTCTGGATGCCATTCTGCCAGGATTGGTCGGTTGGCTGGACGATCACCTGAATAGCGGCCTTGCCGTCAGCAAGCTTTGAAAGGACGTTGGTGAGGACGTTGAGTGGCTCACCTTCCATGGTTCGGTAGGTTTTGATGGGGAAAATCTCAGGCTTCATCAGCTCAACTGAGGCAACAGCACTCTGACCTTCGGGCTCTAAGAAGAGGTCGTAGTCTGAGGCTAGCTCAATCTGGGCCGAAGGGTACTGGGCGTGAATCTGTCGCTCAAGAGCTGGAAGGTGTTCTTGGGGGCCGGTGACGTAGAAGAAGATCTCGCCATGCTGGGCAACAATCTCAAAGCTAAATGTAGGCTGACCGTCCCACAGTTTCTTCTTGAAATCTGATTCATAGAAGTGCTGGAGCGACGCGTAAATTGGCTCCATGAGCGAGGTGAGCTCTTTTGGATCACGCTTGCTGTCATCTTCGTCCCCCTGCTTAGGGAGTGTCACTTTGAGCGCCCTAATCCCAAGCTGGTGGGAGTACCTAACCTTGAGGCGAAGGGCGAGAAACTTGAGGTACCCAAAAACACCCGCCGAGGTGAGGAGGATGAGAATGACGAGTACCACAATACTACCCACTGAACTGGACGAAGTAGCTGCCCCGGTACTAAAATCTGTTCCCTCCATTTGTATGCTAGTGGTGAGCGGCCTGGCTTAGGGCTACGAGGTTTTCTTCTGTGGGATTACCCACTGCTGCATGAATCTCAGCAGAGGCGTCCGGGATGATGGTGCCCTCTGTTGCAGGCAAGGCTGGTTGAGTGTCTTCTTCATGGAGCGCTTCTACAATTGGCTCTGTTCTATGTTCCACAACTTCAGGTTGCGGAAGTGGTGTTTGCCCAGTAACCACTACTTCCTGGGCAACCTCTGGTTCTAGGATTGCTTCGGTAGCCGGGATCTCAACAAGATGTTCAGTAGAAACTTCTGGTACCTGTTCCACAAGCTGTGGCGCAACAACCTCTCCACCAACTGCAACTTCAGCAGTATCCCCCTGCTTGTGTTTGAGAGCTTCGTCCCAAGAGATAACTTGGCGGTCAGGTTGTGGGATGGGTTGCTCGGACATTATGATCTAATTGTATCTGGATGAATGTCAACCTTTGAGCCCACATCAGCGATGCCATCTCGCTTGCCGATATCTAAGAGATACTCTTTCCAAGATGGTAGGTCTGGGGAAGGACTTGTGGGCGCGTACCCTCGATTAATAATGCTCAGCCTATCAATGCCAGTTGCAAAGCCCCGTATGTGACCAGCAGGAACTGCCTGAATTGCCACATCTAAGTCTGCAGCCACTTGAGCTTTGAAGTCCCGGTCTGCGGGGTTGAAGCGAGGATCGCGTGAAGCTACTTCTAACATTCCCATTTCACCCCCATCTACCGCAAGGATAAGTGACAGCCGATTTGACGCTGTCATGTTGTTGTGGAGAAGCTCAGCAACTTTAGTCTTAAAGTCATCCCAACTAAGTCCCACTCGTTCAACATCAACAAATAGTACTTTCCCCTCCGGTGAGTGGAAGTTATTCCAAGAAAGGATTGCGCGATCAATTGACTCAAAGTCACGCTTTCCTTTATTTAGATCGCTCTTTCCATGAGCCTTCTCAAAATCAGAAATTTTTTGAATAAGGGCGAGGCGCTCCGCTTGAGGATCAGACACTACTGCTGGAGTTTCTTCTGGCACAGTAGGTAACTCAGCTGCAGTCTCTGGCGCTGGTTGACCGTTAAGAATCTGGTCATCTAGTTCTTTCTGTCGCCCAGCTTTCCCCTCTTCTGCAGTCTGTGCACCCAAAATTGCCTCTGCCCGTTTTGCCTGTTCTTGGTACTTTTTACTAGTATTTCCTGTGATCCTACTGTTCACAGCATCAAGTGCCTCTGCCGCAGCATACGCACCTCCACCCGCAAGAGTTCCAGAAAGAATTGCGGTTTGCATTACCGACGCAAATGCCCTATCTGACTGCGAAGTGAGAAATTGGGTAATACTGTCCATATTCAGCGCTTCTTTTGCAAGGTAAGAAGTCTGATCGGCTAGCAGTAAATCCTGAATATTTGACTGAGAGATAACATGCTCAGTACTTCCAAGAACATTCTGAGCAACATCTGCGTGTGAAGTTGCTAGTGTCGTAATGTGATCTGAACCATTGATTCTCCCCGCATCAGCAAGCTGCAACATCCAGTGAGCAGACTCATTACCTTGTCCGTCTGTGTATACTTTCACAAGGTGATCTATACCGTCGCCATCTAGATCAAGATTTAGCCCTCCTGCGTGGAGCTTGGCCAACTGATCATGCAAGTGAGCTGCTGCCTCAACCTTTCCCATTCCAAAACCGGCAAGTCCCCCGCCGATGAGACCCCCCGCAAGACCTGACCAAAACTGTATTTTATTCGAGCGCCTCGCAATATCCCAGTACTCTTTTACCGAAGACTCGCCATTGTGCAGATTGTTTACTGCAGATTCCCTAAAGCCTTTAGTAATCATGCCGAGTAAGTCTTTTCCTTTTTCACCACCCACAAATGCGTTGCGAAGCTTATCGAGCTGCATACCATCATCAGGAACAGTCTTGGTATTCTCTGCAAAGTAGGCTTTCGCTGCATCATGCTGTGCCATGAATTCACGGGTCAATTGTTCTACAACATGCTCACCTTTTGTTTTTCCATGCTCATCCTGCTCACGCATCTTAAAATCGTGAGAAAACTTCTTTGCGATGAAACGGACTAACTGACTTCCACCAATACCACCCGCACTTCCAGCGAGTGCCACTGCAAGAGGTACTGCTCCACCAGTAGCTACTCCTACTCCAACACTAATACCGGTTCCGATAACGGCTGCAACTCCCTTTGTCACTTTACTTCCATGGCGCTCCCACCAACTCTGCTCTTCCATCTCCTTCTGGGTAATATCCATGAAGTTGATTGCTGACCTTCCGTTATCCCCTTTGGTAAGATTTTGTACAAAATCTGGCGATACTCCAGTCCGGTTTATGAGATCGCTCCAGTTCTTAAATCCATGTTCTTTTAGTAGGTTTGAGGCAAGAGCGGATTCGGCTGCATTATCTATAAAGTCACGTACAAGAAACATACGCTCTTTCTCAGTAACAGATCTTGGTGCAGCTTCTTTCTTTGAGAACCACCTGCGCTTTTTTGCTCCACGCTGCACAACATTTGTTTCCTTGAGAATTTTTTGAGCATACGCCCTGCTAAACGCCCTCTCATCAAAACTATCTATGTGTGAGAGCGAATCTGGGCGGTTAACACCTTCTGGGTCAATTTCTTCTTGCTCATCTCCTTCCGCAGGTTGATTCTCACTGTAAGCGTTGTAGTGAGTACTCCCCATAACATGGCCGAGGTCATCAACGTAATCACCAAGCTGGTTGATGTGCATCCCTGAGTAACTCCGGAATGACTTCTGGTATGCCTCGTCTGTTTCTGCAATTGTTGGTGTTTCGGTAAGCGTCCGTTCACGGCCGTCAGAGTACACCGTAGTATTAGTCTGTGCTTTTACAGACTCATCAGCACCTACTCTGTAAAAATGAAATTCTTTAGCGAATGGCATGGCAAATCAAGCTGGCTGGAGTGATAAGTCTTCGGGACTAAAAGTGCTTTTGTATACCATGACTACTTCCATACGATGCTGGAGAGCTGCCTCAACGAGGAGATTAATGAGGTCAATGCCACGCTCACTCAAAAAGGCTACAAGGGTGTCTGCTTCAAGTTCTTTGAACAGTTTCCTATCTTCTTCTGAAAGACTTTGGATAATCTCTGAAAATACCCGTGCCGATACGGTTTCAGTCATTGTCCCAAGTATTTCTGCCTTGTCTTCATCTGAGATAGCTTCCATGCCAATACTTGCAAAAAAGTCACCTGCTAAGAGTGTTTCAAGGAGCGACGATTGGTACTGCTGCATAGCTTTCTCCCTATGGTTTATATGTACATTTAGTATACCACTCTCGCTACAGGTAAATACATCTCTAGACAAAAAGAAGAGCCCCCTCGCTCGAAAGCGAGAGGGCCTAGAATTGCACTGTGCCGCAGTGCTACAGGAGTTTGTACTCACCTGAACTCGAACCGCTGAAGCTGCCGTCAGCATGGCTCTTTCTTGCGAAAGAAACCTTGCCTTTCTCGGCCCAGTCAGGCTTGTCCGTAAACTCCGCGCCCCATTGGGCGGCAGCGGGGGTCCGCGCAATCCGAGCGTCTTCACGCGCATCTCGCCTTTCGGCGGCGGCGTTAGCGGCTCGGAGTGAGGCGCCGTGCTGGATCAGGTTGAACAGGCCAACCATTACCAACACGACGACGACGATGACTCCCAGGATGGTCAGAATCTGACCGGCGCCCTGGAGCGCTTCTTGAAACCAAATCGGGCTCATTTTCATTGCTCCTGTGCCCGTTACCGGCGGCACAACCGGGGTTGTGGGAGGAACAGCCGGAGCTGTCCCACCGGTGGTAGTAGAACTGGCCAGTACCAGTGCCTCAAGGGCAGCTATTCTGGTTTGTAGCGCCGAGATATCCGACTCGTGCTTGCGCCCGAGACGAACACCTTCAGATGCGTACCCTCGAACTCTTGCGAGCTCAGGCTGCAGCACCCTTCGAACATGGTCCTCGAGGACGTCCAGTTGCGATTTGTAGCGCGCTGATACATCCTGGATGACCCTCAACGTACGATTCCTCACCGTCACGTTAGTGATCCGATGGGCGTTCTGGCGCTGACTTTCCAAAGTGTCAATCTTCGACCGAAGGTCGTTGATTTCACCCGTAAAGTCAGGAGTAGACTTCGAGGGAGCAACAGGGTCCGGGACGTTGCCTTGCGGCTGCGTCTGGGTTCCGGTTGCAACATCGGTGGGGTAGCCCACCTCGTCAGGGTCAACCGTAGTCAACCCGGTCTGCGCCGAAGCAATACTAATCGTGGCCACCAGGGTGGCGAGGACGATATATTTCAACAAGTTTTTCATGTGCAAGTTCCTCGCCGCCTCCCCTGGCGGCTCTGTCAAATTGATTTAGCCTCGTTGCTGGAGGCGAAAGCTTGGGGATGTGTGCTTTCTCCTCATCAATTCAATGTGGCACTTTACCACAAAAAGGCACTTTTGTCAAGTACCTTTAGGCTCTGGTAGCCATAAATAACCTATAGTAGTTAGGAGAGAGCCTGCCTAGCTGATTGCATTCCAATGGCGTCATTTGCCTTCACTAGCACAGCATTTGCTTGCTCAGCAGCTGCTAGTACCTCGGTGAGGGTTTCCTTTTCAATATCTAGTGCAACCTCTTCAAGCTCCATCACCGTTTTCAAGACAACCAGCTCTTCTGAATCAAGCTCGCCTGGGCTAGTATCAACAATTTTGAAAGCCTCAACCATCTTTTCGCGAAGCTCATCGTACTTCCCTGCTTCAAGAAGCTGATCTACTTGCTCTTCGGTTAGGAATGCCCCGCTCATGAGTACCTCGCTGCTACGGTGTTACGGATGAGTTCTGCGTACTGCCTTGTTCGTGAGTTGAGTGAGAGATCACCAGCAATACCATCTAGTGAATCTTTAATGAATGTGAGAAGGTTCGCCGATTCAATACTTCTAGTACTCTGCAGTTTTGCTGCAAGGTTCTCAAACCCTCTCAAAATTGTGCTGATATTCTTACCACCCTTTGCCTCAAGCTGCTCGAGAAGGTTCTTTTGAAAAACGTTGCGTGATTCATCCTCAATCATTTGCTTTATCTGGTCTACATCAACTTCTCCATTGATGAGAGTGGCGTAGCTTGCGTTCTCAATTTGCTTCCTGGCGGCATCAATACCACTTAAGTCACCTTTTGTGAGTTTTGACTTGAGTGACTCTCTTAGCGCAACGTTAATTGCTCCACCTAGTCCATCGATAGCAGGAATATCAGCCTTAATCTGAGAAGCAATAGATTCAGCTCCAGATTTTGCCATCTGGAGATTACTCCCCGATGCAAGAATAGACTCTACTTGCGCAATATCCTCTTGGATACTCTTCCTGTCCCGCCCGGCTCCCATTTTGTGGTTTGCAACGAGGTTCTGCTCTGCGTCTCTGAACTTCCTACTTGTCATGCGATACACTGTGCCAAGAACACTCCCATTGGTTCCATACTTATTTACAGCGTTCAGAGAAGACCGCAAGTCCATGAGTCTCCTAGTGTTTGCATCTGGATCTACATCCAACCCATGCTGTTCCATCTGCTTTCTCAACCCTTGCACTTCCTTATCTTTTGCCTCAAGTGCAGCCATCTCCTCTTTGAGAGAATCAAAAGCGTAGGGGTTACTAATTGCCTGTTCTTGAACCTGGGCGCGGATGGCGTCCATCCTGCTCCCCATGGTCTCTTTTGCCTGGTACACCTCGGTGAGGGCAGTTTGTACGGTATCCAGGTTACTTCGCTCATCGCTCACCATCTGTCGCGCCACGCTATCTTCCTGTGCCTGGACGATAGTTGCTAGCTCTGTTGCAAGACCCGAAGGCGCAGGAGCACCTCCAACAACCTTAGCACGCTCAGCATCCACAATTCGCTTGAGCTCGGTGCGGTGCTTCTCAACAATATCTACGAGGTGGGGCGAAGTTACTCCCTCAATCACAAATGCGTTGAGCTTGCCTTCCATTGCCGTGAGCTCAGTGACAACCGCGTGGTCATCAGCAAGGTTTGAAAACGAGGGTTTACTGAGGCCTGCATCAACTTTCATCTTTGAAATTGAAGCCTCAACGTTACCGAGTTCAGCCCGGTAGGCTTCAAAGTCCGTCCGCAGCTCATCAGCTACAACATCTTCGGCTTCTGTCCCACCTGGGTGGTTATCCTGGCTATCAGGAACATTTGCTAGCTTTGCTGCATCTAACTTTGCCTTGAGGTTATCAGGTAGTGCAGCGGTTGCATCGGCAAGTTCGCTCCCAAGTGCTGGGTAGAAAAATGCCACAAACCGCTCACGGTATGGCTTGTTTGAGGGAAGCTTGAGGCTCTCATCAAACCTGAGGCCTGCCTCCCTAAACTCCTGCTTTACTCCTCCAACCATCTGTTCAGCAACCTTCTGCTGTTCCTTATACCTCCCATGGTACTCCATCAGCTCATCTGTGGCAGGCTCATCGAGGCTCAAACCAGCAAACACCCTCGTTCCAGATTGTGCCTCAACCTTATCTAGGAAATCCAAAAACTTCTCATCGTCCAGGAGCTGCATCGTGGTTTTGCGCTGCTCTGCTTCTGGTGTTGGAGCCTGGCGAAACTTGTCGAAGAAGTTATTGAAAGCCATATGTACCCAGTGTAGCACCCACCTCTAGGCTATGAGAAGCTTTCGCGAAGTGCCTGAGTCTTTCCGAGTGAAATGGCAGTTCGAAGGTGATCGCAGACCCTGTGGAGCACCCCAATGTTGTGGAGGGTAAGTATTCGGTAGGCAAGCATCTCCTCAGACCTGGTGTAGTGGGCAATGGTAGCGTTTGAGAAGTGCTGAAGATCTTCTGGCAGTCCTGGGTGGCTCTTGAAGATGGTAGTATCGTGCCTAAAGGTGCTGGCGTGGAAGTTGGTCCTCACAATCTCCACCTCTCCTTGTAGGAGCGCCTCGGTGTCACCACTCCAGAAGGCATCCTCCCCGGTCCCGGTTATTCGCCAAATTACCCCATGGCGAGCCAGCCTACTTGGCGAGACGCAGTCAAACATGTCGCATCCCCTCATGACGGCTTCTATGAGGTCTAGTGGATCACCAAGTCCCATAAAGTACCTGGGCTTGTCTTCAGGTAGGAGCGAACAGATTGAGCGAGTTGCCTCCCACATTTCAGCCTTGTTTTCGCCCACTGACAGCCCTCCCAGTGCATTACCTGGCAGATCCTTGCTCACCACATAGGCGGCAGACTTCTTGTGGAGCTCGGTGTGGGTACCACCCTGCACAATGCCGTAGAGCAGCTGGTCTCCCCTGTTGGATTCCCACTGGGCGATGCTCCTATCCAGCCAGCGGTGGGTTCGCTCCATCGCCTTCTCGGCATCACGGGGCGATGACAAGCCGTAGACTGGCTGATCAAACGCCATAATGATATCTGCTCCCAGTGCCTGCTGAATCTCAATTGACCTCTCTGGGGTGATCAGGTACTTGGTGCCATCGTGGTGAGACCTGAAAGTTACCCCCTCTTCGGTCACCTTACGCATAGCTGCCTTAGTCCTACCGGTGATTGTTCTATCGCCCAGTGAGAACGCCTGGAAGCCTCCTGAGTCTGTGAGCATCGGTCCCTGCCAGCCGGTGAAGTTGTGCAGTCCCCCCGTTTCCTTCACCACATCCTCCCCCGGCCTGAGTGCTAGGTGGTAGGTGTTGGCAAGGACGGTTTGGGATCCGAGTGCCTTGAGCTCTGCTGGAGAGACACCTTTAACTGCCCCATGGGTGCCAACTGGCATGAACATGGGAGTTTGCACGGTGCCGTGGACAGTGGTGAAAGATCCGGCGCGTGCCAGGCCGTCGGTAGCTGTAGGAGTGAAGGTTTTCATCAGGTTAGAGTATACCAAAAACTCCCCGGCAAACCAGGGAGTTTTTGATTGGGTAGAGTAATAGCCCCTAAAGGGTTATTTGACTTCTACGGTAGCGCCAGCTGCTGAGAGCTTCTCTTTAGCAGCATCAGCCTCTTCCTTCTTAACGTTCTCGAGAACGTTCTTTGGAGCAGCGTCAACGAGGTCCTTAGCTTCCTTCAGGCCGAGGTCTGAACGAACTTCACGGACAGCCTTGATCACGTTGATCTTAGCGTCACCAGCAGCGGTGAGGACAACGGTGAATGAAGTCTTCTCAACTACTTCTTCAGCAGCAGCGCCACCAGCGGCAGGCATTGCGCCCATCATCATAGGAGCTGCAGCAGAAACGCCGAACTTCTCTTCAAGTTCCTTAACAAGCTCTGAGAGCTCGAGGACGGTGAGTTTTTCAATCTGCTCGATGAGCTTTGCGTACTTGGAATCTGACATAGTGTGATTCTTAAATTGGTTGTAAGTAATGGTTAGGCAGCAGGCTGAGCATCCTTGATGGCCGAAATGACCTGAACAAGGTTGCGAAGGTTGGCTGCAAGAACGTTAACCGTACCACTGATAGGTGCCTGGAGGGTACCAACCAGCTGAGCGAGGAGCTGTTCGCGGCTTGGGAGCTTAGCGAGGGCTGCTACCTGACTTTCGGTGATGAAGGCTCCGGAGGTGATACCACCGAGGATCTTCAGGTTCTCAATTTCCTTAAGGAACGGGGTGACGGCTTTAGGGCCGGCGATGGCGTCGTCGTATGAATAGACGAGACCGAGGGGCTGGTCCAAGATTTCAGCTGGGATTTCCAGCTTTGCATCCTCTAGTACTTTCTTGAGGAGGCTGTTCTTTGCCACCTGAAGCTGCAAGCCATCTTTGAAGAAGACTTCTCTAAGCTGCTCAACCTCATCTACCCTGATTTTCTCAAGAGAGATGAAGACGATGGACTCAGAGCGACCTACACGGTCTGCAATGGTACTGAGAATAGCCTCTTTCTGGACGCGTGTCTTTGGCATAGGCTATGCTTCGTTGTTTGGTAAATAAAAAAGTGCTGGGCCAGAGGTGCACCAGACACTACAACGTAGCGAACTGTATGTGCCTCGGCGGGGCTTATGGGTGCCCGCTGTCTCTGGAACAGAGTTAATCTACCTGATTTCTCACTTCTCGTCAAGGATGTACGTCATAAAAAAAGCTAGGTCGGGTAGACCTAGCTAGGAACTAGCTGTTCTCGGCAAACTGAGCGAACAACTGGGATCATGCTGAGGGTAACTTCACTCTCGAGACTCCCCCACTTCTCAGATCTCGTTACCACCACACACCTGAAACGGCGGTGGATTGTGGTGAGAGCTGCGAGAATCTTTCCTGGTGTAGCCAGGTAGTACTCAACACACATCTCCACGTTACCTCCGCACCAGCCGTGGTTGAGGGCTCCACGTGTGGCAACTCGCTCCACCACTTCTCTGAGAAGGATGGTGTCAGTTAGCTCTGGTGGCGAAAAGCCCGGAATAGGCTGTCGTCGTTCCTTTGCAGAGATGAGAACCTCAAGCATAACCTTCTGGTACGTATCAACCCTGCCCGCAGCTCTATGGAAGTGTGCTGGCTTGGTAGGGTCTGCTTCGCTCCAGAATGTGAGGAGCTTCTGTCGCGCATCTTATCTAGAGGGATGAAGAATTCGCAGGAGAGTGGAGCCTCAATGAGAGCAGCAACAGAAAGTTCTCTTGGGAAAGAACAGCTCTGCCGCCTTCTTGGATATTTGAGACGATGGTCTGGTGAGGGACTACTTACCCTACTCAAGTGGGCAAGGAGCCTGCTAGCCGTTTCTGGTGGAATACCGGCTGCTCGTGCAGCCTGACTGACTGCAAAAGAGGTGTACTTCATCTTCTGATTACCGCCGGCATAGTACCAGGTTTGGGTAGTTGTTTCAAGGAGCCTTTGCATAGAGTTACTAAAAAAACCACCCGGTTCTGGGTGGTTTTTTCGCCTAGGAGAGGTTTAGTCTTTCTGAACCCTAACCCCTGGTCCCATGGTTGGAGCAACGCTGATACTCTGTACCTTTGCGGTGGTGAGGAGGTTGAGGATGGTCTGGATATTCTCTACCAGCTGCTCAGTCTTGAAAGAAACACGCCCAACGCTGAGGTGGATAACGCTGTTCTTATCAACACGGTACTCAACACGTCCGCCGCCAATTTCCTTGCTCACGCGCTCAATGTCATCGGTAACGGTACCAGCCTTTGGTGAAGGCATGAGCCCCTTAGGCCCCAGGACCTTTGCGTACTTTGCCAGTTTTGGCATTTGAGCTGGGGTAGCGAGGAGGATATCAAAATCCATCTTGCCGGCTGCGAGTGCCTCAAGGGTGGCGTCATCAGCGATGGCAACCTTCTTGGTCTTACCGGTTCCGTGTGGGAGGACAACGGTTCCACGAACGCCTTCTGCACGAACCTTGATGTGGAGTTCCATGGCGCCGTCAAACTTTGACATGCTTGCCTTCTGGGCGAGGGCAACGGCTTCCTCTAGTGGGTAGCTCTTTGACCTATCAACCAGCTTCACCATCTCGCGGTACTTCTTTCCACGGTTACGGAGAGGGTCAAGCTGCTTCTTGCGAGAAACTTCAGTAATACCAGCTTCAGCGCGAGCAGCAGCAGCCTTCTTGGCCTTTTCAGAGGTGCTCTCTCGGTTCTTCTTCTTTTCTGGAGCAGCTTCTTCTTTTGTAGCCTCTTCAGTAGCTTCTACAGCTACAGGTGTAGCTTCCTCTGTGGTTTCAACAACCTCTGGGGTAGCAGCTACCTCTTCTACCTTCTCTTCAACAACTTTAGCAGTCTTTGCCATGTGATCTCCTCTGGGTGGTACAAACGCCTCTGGTGAGACTCCCACGTTAACGGGTTGGTTAGGGTGTATGGACGGTTTGCTCTTGCAGACCAGTTCCAAGCTTCAGCCACTCTACCAGGTTTGGCACCTGGTTGTCAATCAGCTTTTGGACCTTCTTTAGGTCGGTGGCGGGAAACTTCTGCACCACGTAATCTTCAAGGGCTGGGAGGGTGTGGCGAAGCTCTGGTTTCTGTTCGTACAGACCTGCACCAACCCGTAGCCTCCAGAATGCGTGGTCAGTAAGGTGGGTGTGGAGCGATTTCATGCCGTTGTGGCCACTATCGCCGCCTCCCTGCCTGATTCTGATGCTCCCCGGCTGAATGTAGACATCATCGTAGACCACAGCGGTATCCGCAGCGGGAACGTGGTAGTAATCGAGGAGCTGCCGCACCTGAACACCTGAGTTGTTCATGAACTGCTGCGGCTTGAAGAGGAGAATCTTGTTTTCCCCGCTCCCTGCTTCTGCCAGCAATCCATCCTTAAACGTCTTCCACTTGGTAATATTGAGGGCGGCTGCCACTGCATCTACTACCTCAAAGCCAACATTGTGGCGCGTACCCTGGTACTTTGGCCCAGGGTTACCTAGCCCTACCAGGAGCCTCATTTACATTCCCCCAAATCCGGCTGGTAGGTTGAGGTCTCCGGCGATCTTCTTCATCTGCTCTGCCGCAACCGCCTGAGCCTTTGAAATTGCCTGTCCGGTTACGTTTAGGATGGCTTTCTGGAGCTCGTTCTTCTTCTCTGGAGTGAGCCAAGAGTCATCGATATCAATGCTCACCATGCGCTGCTCGCCGTTGAATACAACGGTAATGGTCTCGTCGCTGTTTGAGGCCTCAATCTCGGTCTCCTTGAGCTCTTTCTGCATGGCCTTAGCCTTCTTAACGAGCTCGTAGGTGTCTTTTGCTTTGGAAAATGGGTTTGCCATGGTATCTCCTGGGTTAGTTTGGCGATTGGTTGGTGTGGGTGAGGTACGCCTCTATGAAGAGTTTGAGGTCTCCATCGAGGACGTCTGAGGTACTGCTGGTTTCGGCATCGGTGCGGTGGTCCTTGACCAGCTGGTACGGATGGAGAACGTAGGACCTAATTTGGTTGCCCCAGCTCCCCTCTTTCACCTCTCCCTTGAGCATAGCAATTTCTTCGGCGTTTTTCAGCTCCTGCAGACGTGAGAGCTTAGCCTGGAGAATCTTCATGGCGGTAGCCTTGTTCTGCTGCTGACTTCGCTCATTTTGCACCGTAACCACAATACCGGTTGGTAGGTGGGTGAGTCTCACTGCCGAGTCTGTGGTGTTCACGTGCTGACCTCCCGCTCCACCAGACCTGAAGACGTCTACCTTGAGCTCAGATTCGTTTATGGGAGTGTTAGACTGCTGCTCTACCTGAGGAATGACCTCTACCAGAGCAAAGCTGGTCTGGCGCAAACCTTTAGCGTTGAAGGGCGACTGCCTCACCAACCTGTGGACCCCAGCCTCAGACTGCAGAAGCCCGTACGCATAGGATCCGGTAATCAGGAGCGATGCCTTCTTGATCCCCGCTTCTTCTCCCCTGGACTCTTCTAGAAGCTCAGCCTTCCACCCCTTCCGTGGGAGCGAAAGTACCCTGTCTTCAGGTTGCTCGGTGCTGCCCTGCTCCACAAACCTGAGGAACATCCTCAAGAGCATCACAGCCCAGTCTTGGGCATCGGTGCCACCAGTGCCTGCGTGGATGGTAAGAATGGCATTCGCGGCATCGTGAGGGTTTGCCAAGAGGGCGCGTTGCTCCAGCGCAACAATCTCACGGGTAACTTCGCCCACTTCACTCTCTGAGAGCTCTCCGCTCATCTCTGCAAGCTCGGTAAGGTCTTTCCAGGCCGCCAGCTCTTCTTCAAGCGCTGCTAGCTCTGCGGTGAGGGCAACTGCTTGCTCTTGGTTATCCCAGAGACCCGGTGCCTGCACCTGGTCTCTGAGCACCAGTAAACGAGCCTCCTTAGCTGGGAGATTGAGGGTTTGGGAGAGTTTGGTAAGTCGCTCTGTGAACATGTCTTCACCCTAGCATAGAAAAAGCCCCCTCGCACGGGAGGGGGCTTTTCTTCGCTTAGCTTCCGTTAGATAACGGTTACCTTGCGTGAGCTCTTCTTGAGCTGGTTCTTGAGGTACATCTGGCGACCAATGGTTCCAGCGAAGCCGCTAACTCCGAAGAGGAGGGCGAGACTTCCTTCAGGACCAGTCTTTGGTAGCTCTGGCTTTGGCGTAGGGGTTGGTGTAGGAGGAGTAGGGGTTGGAGTTGAGGTCACAACACATACCTTAGCCTTACCATCCTGACTTGGGTTTACCGCATTGTCTGCGTTTACCCTAGCAATGTTCAAACGACAGTCAGTGTTCTTAAGGGCAACAGAAACGTTGGCCTTAAAAGTGATGTAGATTTCTTCAAGAGGGTTGAGGTCTGCTACTACCTGGATACCAGCTTGGGTAGTGATACCGTCTGGTAGCTGGGTGGTCACACCGTTCCTGGTGAGGAAGGTAGGACCAACGTAGGTAAGACCGCTCTCAAGTTGGTCGTAGACACGGACGTTGCGAGCAACACCGGCGCCGTTGACGTTGGTAACCTTAATACGGTACTCAACATCTTGACCTGGGTTGGTATCGATCTCGGCGATGAAAGGATCGTTGGTGTTAGCCTTACGAACATTCTTATCAACCTTGATGATTCCCTGAGTTTCGCCTTCAACTTTTACGCTGAGGATGATGAAACCAGAGTACTGGAAGCAACCACGGAGGTCTCCGATGTTTACACCAGTAGTAACGATACTGTCACCGCTCTGACCAAATGGGAGCTGGGCTCCAGCACCTGTAGTGGCCATACGGTTTGGGTACCAACGGACTGAACCAGGCACGTAGCTAAGCTTCGTGTTGGCAGTACCGGTGGTAATGGTGAGGTCTTTAGTCCCTACTTCTTGGCCGTTGACGACGGTACCAGATACGGTAGGCGCATTGTCTGCGCTGAGGGTACCAGTGATAACGTGGCTTGAAGCCTGAGTTGTAGGAACGTTGATCTTAATCTTAACGTTCTTGGCGATGTTTCCTTCAACATCTTCGGCAGCGTTGTGGTAGTACACCGCAACGTCGACGATATCCCCACCTGTAGCCGTCACCGGATCGGTGAAGGCTGAGGCGTTCTGGGTAACATTACGACCGGTCAGGAAATCCTGATCTCCCGCAATGCTGTTGAACGAAGGACCGCCAGCAGCAAGAGCAGATGCAGCGCTCCCACCGATGAGGGTGGTTGCAAGCAGGGCAGCGCTCAGGCTGGTGAACAGGTTCTTAGTTGACTTCATAGTGAGTTGATTTGGATGTGGGTAGTTCGCAGTAATGCGCTACTATAGCACAAATCTGTTACCAAGTCAACCCTGGACGGGTCACTCGGACGGTGATTACGGCTGTATCCTGCTTCTCAACTACACCGTCAGCGTAGATCTTCGCAACGTTGGTAAGGGTGGTGTCACCAAGGTTAGGACAGTCAGCAATCTTTACCTTGAAGGTAATGGTCTTACTCATACCAGCAGTGAAGTTGGTAAGGGTAACCCCGTTGTTGAAGAAAGCGTTCTGGATGGTTCCGTTCTGGAACTCACCATCAATGGCAAGACTACCGTTTACGTAGGTAACGTTACCTGGGAGAACATCGCGGAGTACTGGGCTGTTTACCGTGGTTGCACCGTTGTTTGTTACAACGATACGGTAGGTAACAACTTCGCTCTCAGCAAAGATTCCGCCATTATCAACCCAGTTACCACTGTGGTCTTTTACATCCTTCTGGATGAGGAGACCCTTACAACCGAGGATGAAGGTAGCAGTATCTTCTACTTTAACGGTGTTAAGGTAGATAACCTGACCCTTGTTAACCTTGGTAGCGCTGTTTGGGCATACTACGTTAGCAGTTACCTTAGCGCGGAAGATGATAACCTGTTGGTTCTGGGTACCATTTTCAATACTTGAGAATACGTACCCACCGTTAGTGATAGCGTCACCGCTAATCAGCTGACCGTTGGTACCGGTATTCTTGTTGTAGAGGTAGGTGTGACCAGGAACGAATACAACACCTGAAGGAAGGATATCCTTGAGGGTTACGTTAGCAGCAGGAGTGTTACCAGTATTGGTAACGGTAAGGCGGTACTCAACTTCGTCGTTAGTAGCGGCACTTCCTACAAGCTCGTCTTTCCACATGGTGTCACCATTGGTGAAGTTCCTTACATCCTTTACAAGGCTGAAAGAAATAACCTGGTCGTTCTGACGAACAACGGTAATGGTGGTCTGGTTGGTAGTAACACACTGAACGTTAGTTCCACATGCATCACTTACGTTTGGAATAACGGTAGTACCAATTACGAAAGCATCCTTAGGTTCAAGACGAACCATGAAGTGGAGGTAGAAAGCGTTCTGAGCACCTGGCTGCTGATCTACGAAGTAGTAAGTCAGCTTGGTGCGTCCATCGCCAAGGTTTTCCTTCACAATGTTGCTATCTGGAATTGGCTGGTCGTAGTCGTTACCATTCTGCTTCACACGTACGAAAGACGTGTTAGGAATGTACTTGGTGTGTGCATCGAGGATGTCCACAACCTTAGGAGCCCTGACAACACCGTTACCAGTGTTCTCAACGTAAATCTGGTACTCAGCAGCATCAGCAGGCTGAGCCGTAGTATCAGTTACGAATGGGTCACCAGCCTTAGCAACACGCTTGTTGGTGGTGATCTGAGGAGTTACCCCGTTTACCTTAACCTGAATACGTACTGCTTCGGCGTACTGCCAACAACCGTTAATGTTACCGATCTTTACGCCGTTAGCCGACATAACATCGTCACCATTAACACCCTGTGGCCATGAGACCACGGTCATCTGGTTGTTCACGTTCTTGAGGAGCTGTGCGCTACCTGGAACGTACGAGAGTACGCTCTGTGAACCAACGTTAATAGCAGCTGTCCCCTCTTTGAGAGCAGCGTTACTAGCCCACACCTGCCCTTTGGCGATGTGGTTGGTACCTTCACCAGGAAGGATTACCTTAGCACGAGCATCAAGGGCGGTGGTATCAACCACACCATTGTGTGCCCATACCTGGAGCCAAACTGTATCGCCGATAGCGGCGTTAGTGGCTGTACCCCAAGTCTGCCCTGGCTTTGCAACCATGAGCGTAGGAAAATCGTCCGGGAGTACATTGAACTCCGGACCGTTAGCGGTGGCGGTCATTACCCCACCAGCGATGAAGAAACCGAGGACAGCTGCAGGAAGCAGCTTTGAAGCCCATCGGGTAACGCGATTGCGTAGATTCATACGTGTGTGTGCCGGTTGGTTGCTATCTGGGTAAACCAGGTGAAACCAAAGCGGCGCGGTTAGTTAGATGGCGTTTGTAAATGCGTTATATTCCCCGTCCGGAAGCACCTTTTAGAGGTGTGCTTACAGGTTGGGAACGTAACATTCATTTCTACCACAGAATGGCAATCTTGTCAAGTGTTTTTAGGCTTCTGGAGCGATATAGTGCGGGTATTTGAAACAAAAGAAAAACCCTCAGTCACAAGGACTGAGGGTCAAATGCCCACAGGGGGCGAAATACTGGTTGGGTTACCCGCCAGTACGGGGTGGGGCGATATTGATTGGGCTGCCACCATTCCCAGGACCAGTGCCGCCGCCCACTCCTCCGCCACCGAGGGCGGGGTCGAGGCGAACGCCCTGGATCTTGTTGGGACCGCCCTCAACTCCAGGAGAGACGTTGCCGGCGTTCCCAAGACTGATCCCGTTACCTCCCCCACAGTAGGGGTTGGACCAACAGGATCCATTCCAGTTGTACATGCTCGCGTAGAGCATCTCTCGGTAAGTTGTGTTACCAGGGAGCGCATCCACGCGCCCCTGCCAGTTTGCCACGATGAGTGGCGCGCAGCTGGGGGTTGAGAATGGAACTGGGATCTGGACGTACTGGGTGGGGCCAGGCTGGCTTACGAACCGATCGATGTACTGGATGGAAGTCCTTACATCGAGCTGATTGGGAAGGTCAACGCGAAGTTCGCGCATTCCAAGCCCAACCACTTCATTCAGGCATCGCGCAGACTTGAGCGGACGGCGGAAGTACTTGAGGTCGTAGGCCGAAAGGCCGTTCCCCAAATTCATCCGCGAGGCATCAAGCCTAACCGTCAGTCGAACCGGTACCGTCGAGCCAGCTTGTGGGAAGGCTTGGACGATGATCGGCTCTAGGTGCGAAACCTTGCCGAACCGGTAGACATGCTGACCACCTTGACCGCTCCCGAAGTACATCCAGCAAAAGTATTCGCTGGTGAAATCATGGAGGGCTTCAGACTGGCTAGGCCTCACTACTGCACGGTAGTTCCTGGAGTTCACCCGGTCAGTGTGACTGGGGAGCATCCGTAGGATCTGCTGGCGGCGCTCGGGAGAGCAGCCTTCCAGTACATAGCAGTAGCTGGCGTAGGTCTGGAGACGTCCGTCTCCCTGGGGGATGATGGTGTTCACAAGACTTTTGATCTCGGAATCCGTCATTGTTCCCAGGTTGATGATGGTGACATCCTGACCTTTGCTGAAGAGCTTCTCCCATCCCGAAGGCTGGGAAGCTTGTTGACGAGGGACGCCAATCTCTTGGGCCTGGGCGAAAACGCTCAGAGCACAGAGACCGGCGATGATCGAAAGACTTCGCTTCATCTTAGTTCTCCTGCAGGATTCTTTCGAGCTCCTGCTTGCTCATGGTCATTTCGCCGAGGCGAAGCGTGAGGTTGGGGCCGTCGATCCGGATAACCGGAGTGGACTGACCTTTTCTCAGACTCCACTTTCGCACCCACCCTCTCTCGAGGTCGGATGACGACACAGCGAGGTTGGGATCAGAGCGGTAGTCGAGCACTACTTCGATGCTTTCATTCGCCGAAACGACGAACTTGAGAATCGAGGAAGGAACTCGGCTAATGCTGTAAGGGTCCTGTTGGACAGGCGGCTGAACCGGAGGGACGTTCCCACCACCCATTGAAGGGATGGTGAAGTCTCCAGTAGGCATAGCAGGCGCCAGTGAACCGGAGTTCCTAGGCGTGAAAAGGGGAACTACTCCCTTCTCCCTGATATACCTTCTCATGTTAGTCTGCCATTCCAGAACGGATTCTGGATCGTCAGCTCCTGAGTAACCAATCACTGGAAAGGCTGAGGCCGATCCGGGGCGGGTTTTCTCTTCTTTTGAGATTGTTAGTGCCCTCCCAAGACCAGGGATTGCCCTCATGATTTCTCCTCCAAAGGTGGTGTGCGACCTTCCGGCTGCAACAGTTCCTTTGAGAAAGACTCTGAGGGTGCCAGGCTCACGACCCTGCATGTTGATGCAGATCTTCCAGGTTGATCCAGTGGTTGCCGCTACTTTTTGGTAGGGTCCGCCAGTAGAGTACTCGAAGGAACTCCGTGGAGTTCCATCTCGATTAATCTGGAGATCGTCGGCAATCACGCCAACTGTAATGATTAGCTCATCAGGCTTGTTAGCCCGAAGAACGAATGGGTCACTGTTGTCGGGAAGCGATTCGGAGGTTGCAACGCCATCGACCAAGTACTTTGCAGCAATGGTCATGGTAGCTGGGTTGTGTGCCCGATCAGTTGAGATCAGGTTCATCCCGAGGCTCAATTGCGCGTTGAGTCCACCGCTTCCGGCAGAGACGCTGACTTGTGCCGACGCCGAAGTGGCGAGGGCAACGATGGCGAGAATTGCGAGATACGCTTTCTTCATCTTGTTTTCCTTACCCTTTAGAGCCGGGTCGGCTTCACATTTTCAAGGACCGATTTAGGGGCAAACCCCATTGGTTTGTCCCCCCAAGATCGTGATGTCCCAGGGGGATCCCATCTGTGAAGAGATGAGATCCCTCTAGGGCAGCATCGGCGTACCTATGGTTTCGTTCCGTATCCTTATAACGGATGTTCCTGGAACGAAAACCGCGCTTTTCCATACTGATCCAGCCAGGAACAGGGCGTGGACGCAGAGACAGACAGTTTGAGTGGCATGTAGCCTAGTGAACCGTCTGGTTGAGTACTGCGAACCAATCATCCACATGTCCCAGCCAGATCACTAGGGAAAAGCGCGGTGGTTGTTGTGTGTGTCCGTTCGGTAACTTCTTGGTTGCCCAGGTCGTTATCGAATACGGCACTATAGAACATTTTTAGGAAAATGTCAAGACCCCAGAGGGAGTCTTTTGATTTCCTAGAGCACAATCCTAGAAAATGTGCGTTCCGTCAAGGGTATCTTGTACCTGGTAGCCAAGGTCTTCAAGTTCTTTTCGTAAGGAATCAGAAGTCTCCCAGTCCTTTGCTGCGCGGGCGTTATCTCTGGCAGCAACCAGTACTCTAGCCTGATCGGTAATCGTTTTGCCGGTAACTTCTACTAAGAGGTTTAACCCAAGTACCTCGTTTACCAGGTTTGCAACCTGTTTGAGAGCACCTGAAGAGAGACCTGCATTCAGCGCGCTATAGATTGAGGCAACTGCGGCAGAGGTGTTCAAGTCATCAGAAAGCGCATCCCTGAGCGCGCCACTAACAGCAGAAGTATCATCGCTCCCCTCTTGCTCTACCTGGAAAGCCTTCCTCAATTTCACCAGTTGCTGTTGCGCCGCCTCCAAAGCCTCCCAACTGAAGTTGAGCTTGCTCCTGTAGGATGCGCTGTAGCAGAAGAGCTTGAAAGCCTCAGGTTCGATCCCCCGTTTCTCCAGGTCTGCCAAGGTGTAGAGGTTACCCAGCGACTTACTCATCTTTCCCCCGTCTACCAGGAGAAACTCGGTGTGCATCCAGTGGTTTGCTAAGGGTTTACCAGTTACGGCAGTACTCTGAGCAATCTCGTTGGTGTGGTGAACTGGGATGTGGTCAACTCCTCCACAGTGAATATCAATCTGATCTCCTAGGGTTTTCTTAATGATGGCGGAACACTCAATGTGCCAACCTGGAAATCCCTTTCCCCACGGACTCTCCCACTCCATATCACGTTTACTATCTACAGGAGAGAACTTCCAGAGGGCAAAGTCTGTTACCGAATGCTTTTCGCCCAAGTCAACCCGTGCCCCGGCCTGGAGACCCTCAATATCCAGGTGTGCCATCGCGCCGTAACCTGGAAACTTGGTGGAATCAAAGTAGACACCGTCAGATGTGGTGTAGGTGTAACCTTTGGCTTCAAGTGCCTGGATGAGCTGAATCTGATCTGGAATGGTATCAGTTGCCCTGACCAGCTGGTCTGCTGGTAGCAGGTTGAGCGCCTCCATATCCTTCAGGAACACCTCCTCGTAGCGCTTTGCTACTTCCCAGGCAGTGGTGCCGTCTCGTTTGGCGCCAACCTCAAGTTTGTCTTCGCCGTCATCAGCATCTGAGGTGAGGTGACCTACGTCGGTGATGTTCATCACGCGGTTAACCTGGTAACCTTCCATTTTCAAGGTGCGAACCAAAACGTCCTCAGCGATGTAGGTTCTGAGGTTTCCGATGTGTGGATCACCGTAAACAGTGGGTCCACAGGTGTAGACGCTCACCTTACCTTCTTCAAGACTCTGTAGGGGTTCTACAGATTTGGTGAGGGTGTTGAAGAGCTTAAAGAGCGCCATCGTCTAGGAGGTCTTCAATGGTGAGCTCGCGCTCAATGAGGTGCTTTGGGATGATGTGGCTGCCCGTCTTCTTGATTGGTGCCTCTTCTTCTACCGGTACGGCAACCTTATCAATCTCTTTGGCAAGCTCTTGCTCTTCTTGAGCTACCTTCACATCTGCATCAGGGATGGTTGGATCTTCAATGTGGGCAAGTTCAACCGTCTCCTCATCTGGAAGTTCCTGATCTTCAAGCTCTAGTGGATCGATGTCGTCGTTCTGTTGGGTTGTTGCGTGGGGATCCATGGTTGGGTTACATGCGGTTTCGTCCCTCGAGTGCACGCGCAAGGGTGGTAGGGTCAGCATATTCGATATCGCTCCCCATTGGCAAGCCTCGAGCAATTCTACTCACCTTCAGGTTACCAGTTTCTAGTAGTGGGGCGAAGAGCTGTTGGAGGTAGCTAGCAGTTGCCTCTCCTTCAAGAGAAGGGTTGGTTGCAAGAATCAGTTCCATCTCACCTTGAGAGGCTTCTAGGCGAGTTTTCAGGAGCGAAATCCTCAGCTGATCTGGACCGATGCCGTCAATTGGTGAGAGTGCTCCCCCTAGGACATGGTAGGTTCCCTGGTAGAGACCCGTTTTCTCAAGGGCGATCACATCGAGAGGTCCCTGCACCACACAAATCTGGTGCTGACTTCTAGTATCGTCCCTACAGATTGAACAGAGCTCTTGATCGGTGATGTGGCCGCACCTAGTGCACGGCTGTACCCCGGTTCTAATGCCATCGAGTGCCTGGATGAACCGGTGGATATCAAAATCAGACTTCTGCAGGAGGTGGAAGGTAAGGCGCGCGGCCATCTTCGCCCCAATACCAGGGAGGCGGTTGAAGGCATCAATGAGGCTCTGAACCGGCTCCGGCAGCTTTGCTGACATGACGCTTACGAGTTAGCGGGAGGAAGTGAGGCGAAAGCGGCGAGCGAAGCTTCCTTGAAAGGAACTGCTACACCCTCTTTTTCCTGTTCTTCAATCTTTACAGGAAGCTGCTCTTTCTTCCAGAGGGCAAACTTACAGTCTGGGTAGCCACTGCAGCCAATGAAACTTCCTCTACGTGCCCGTTTCCAGATGAGGTCTTTACCATCAATGGGGCAGATGAGGCCGGTAGGATCGGCACTCTTGAGTGGTTTAGTGGTCTTACACTCAGGAAACTTAGTACAGGCGAGGAACTTACCAAACCTTCCAACCTTGATTACCATAGGAGCGCCACAGGTTGGACAGATCTCATCGGTGGCCTCGGTCATGTCCAGCTTCTCAATGGTGTCACTCTTCTCGGCTACCAGTTTATTGAATGGCTCCCAGAAGTCTCCCAGGAGATCTTTATAGCTCACCTTCCCCTCAGCAACTTCATCTAGCTTCTCCTCCATCTCGGCGGTGAAGTTGAGGTCTACAATTGAAGGAAAGTTCTCTTTGAGGAGGTTGGTAACGGTAATCCCAACAGATTCAGGGATGAAGCGACGCTGCTCAAGCAACACGTATTTACGCTGTTGAAGCGTATCAATTGTAGGTGCGTAGGTTGAAGGCCTTCCGATACCATTCTCTTCCAGCGCCTTAATGAGGGTTGCTTCTGAGAATCGTGGTGGTGGCTCGGTGAAGTGCTGCTCGGTTTTAAGCTCTTCCAGAGTAAGTACCTCTCCTTCTTTGAAATCTGGGAGGAGTTGCTCATCTTCCTTCTGTTTGAGGCCTGCTGCCAGGAATCCTGGGAACACCACACGCTGGCCGGTTGCCCTGAACACTCCTTCACCTGCGGCAATTGAAACTGCCGTCTGTTCTAGCTGAGCATCTGCCATCTGGCTTGCGAGAGCCCGAGACCTGATGAGGTTGTAGACCTTCTGGACACCTGGATCACCGTCAACTTCCTCAGCCGTAACTGAAGGGTTGGTAGGCCTAATTGCCTCGTGAGCTTCCTGCGCACCCTTGCTCTTGCTGGTGTACTTGTTTGGGGTTGCCGGAACGTATTCTTTGCCAAAGCTGTTGGTGATGTAGTCTCTAGCTGCAGCAACTGCCTCGGCTGCCATATCTACAGAGTCGGTACGCATGTAGGTGATGTGACCAGCCTCGTAGAGCTTCTGAGCCGTACGCATGGCGTTCTTTGCCGACATCCCTAGCTTGTTCACCGCATCCTGCTGGAAAGAAGAGGTGGTGTAGGGAGCACTTGGACGACGCTTAACCGGTTTCTTGGTAACCTCAGTTACCGTGTAGGTAGCACCCTTGAGGGAGGTTTCAATAGCCGAAGCCTCATCTGCTGATGTAATGGTGAGCTGCTCAATCTTCTTGCCAGCGTAGTTCACCAGCTTTGCCGTACAGACAATTGCCTCCTTCACGTGTTGGAGGAGTACTTCAATGCTCCAGTACTCAACAGGTTTAAAGGCATCTCGCTCTGCTTCCCTGTCCACAATGAGCCTGAGGGCTACAGATTGCACCCTTCCAGCAGAAAGGCCCTTGTAGATCTTCTTCCAGAGCACTGGTGAGAGGGTGTAACCTACCAACCTATCTAGGACACGCCTGGCCTGCTGGGCATCAATGAGCTCCGTGTTGAGGTTTCTAGGGTTGGCAACCGCGTTGGTAATGGCAGTTTTTGTAATTTCGTCAAAGGTAATTCTGAACACCTCAATGGCTGTTTGACCCTCTAGTTTGAGTGCTTGGGAGACGTGCCAGGCAATAGCTTCTCCTTCTCTATCCAAGTCCGATGCCAGGTACACCCGTTTCTTGCCCTTGAGGGCAGCTTGGAGTTTCTTGAGGTTTGGACGAGCTTTTGCCGGGATTACGTACTGAGGGGTGAATCCATCAGCAGTGTCTACCCCAAGCTTTGAAGATGGGAGGTCTCTGACGTGCCCCATACTTGCTAGCACTTGGTAGTTGCTCCCAAGGTACTTGGCGATGGTTCCAGCCTTTGCTGGTGACTCAACAATAACGAGATTTTCTGCCATCGCTATCTGATTAACTGAATGATTTGCTTTCTAATTCTAACACTGCGTACTGGTATAGCAATCTTGACAACCGATACTTTGTACCACAACTGCTCTAGGAACTACGTACTGCTCAAGGATATCTGGTGCAGTAGCAACAGGTATGGCTCCTTGACGTAAGAGCTTGAGCACACCAAGGCTTCCCTCTCTCGTAATATCTCCTGGAACTACGCAGACCACCTGGTTTGCCTCAAGTGCTGCCTGTGCGGTACTCAAAGTACCAGATTTTTCGCCAGCTTCAACTATGAGGGTTACCTGGCTTAGACCAGCGATGATCCGGTTGCGCTCTGGAAAGTGGTAATTTCTGGGCGATGTACCAGGTGGATACTCTGTTACCACCAGGGATCCTGAAGCAACCAGCGCCTGCTTGAGTGAGGTGTGTGAGGCTGGGTAGAGCCGGTTGAGAGCGCCTCCCAGTACCACAATCCCCTTTCCACCACATTCAAGCATTACCCGATGCGCCTCAGCATCTACTCCGTACGCTAAACCCGAAACAATGGTAAGGCCAGAGGTAACTAAATCTGGAACTAACCTGTGGATAACTTCTCTGCCGTAATGAGACATCTTTCTACTCCCCACAATGCTAATGCAAGGCTTTTCCAGGAGGGAACTATCTCCTTCAACATAGAGCCCCATGGGAGGGTTAGGAATAGACCTCAGGGCTGTGGGTAACTTTTGACGTGGGATGAAGACAGGTTCTGGCGGCGACATAGCTAGAACCTACGCCGCACAACCTACCAATACTAGGCTATTCCACAACTTCGGTTCTCCGGAATAGCTGCAAACCCTGAGCCGTAGCCTGTCTCCCAATTTCTTCCTGTAAGAGTTGTCCGTAGAGAACCAAGCCAATAGACTCCATGCTGCCGTGCTGTTCATTCCCTAAAATGTTGCCGCCACCCCTAATTTCCAGGTCTCGCACCGCAATGCTCCAGCCACTTCCCAGGGTATCCGCCTCTAGGAGTGCCTCCAGACGCTTCTTTGCCGTCTCCCCTAACCTTTCCACATCTTCCACACCTGTTGATTCGTCCTGCTCAAGGCTTCCTGTGTAGAAGTGAGCGTAGGCCTGGATGTTCCTTCGCCCCACCCTCCCACGAAGCTGGTACAGGTCTGAAAGGCCAAAGTATTCGCTCCTGAGAACGATGAGAGTGTTTGCCCGCGCACTATCAAGACCGTGTTCAACAATGGTAGAGGCAACCAGAATATCGGTTTCGCCTCCCATAAACTCACGCATTCGTTTGGCAAGCTCAACCTCGTGGAGCTGGCCGTGAGCTACTGCAACTTTCGCTCCAGCATGTCCACGTTTGGTAAGTTCTTTAGTAATGGTGTCAGCGATGTTCTGGAGAGGTCCAACCCTGTGGTGTACCACGTACGCCTGTCCCCCACGCTCAAGCTCTGCCACCAGGGCGGTTACCATGCTTTCCAGGTTAAACTTCTCGGCAACTGTGGTGATAGGGAGCCTCCCGTGGGGTGGGTGCCTTAGTATACTCAACCCTCGCAAACCTGAGAGGCTCATGGAAAGGGTACGAGGAATTGGCGTAGCCGAGAGCGAGAGCACGTCTATAGTTGGGCGAAGCGCTTTGAGTTTCTCCTTGTGGCTCACCCCAAACTTCTGTTCTTCATCAATAATCAGCAACCCAAGCTGCTTCCACTGAAGTGAACTTCTCAGGAGCGAGTGGGTGCCAACTACCAGATCAACGGTGCCATCTGCTATCGCCCCAATGGTTACAGCATCTTCCCCTTTGGAAAGCCTACTCATCCTCCTTACCTTTACGGGAAGCCCGGCAAACCTCTGCTGAAGCTCGGCGTAGTGTTGTTCTACCAGTACTGTAGTTGGAGCGAGGAAAGCCACCTGGCGGCCAGAGGCGATAACCTGGGCAGCTGCCCGCAACGCCACCTCGGTTTTCCCGAAGCCAACATCTCCACAGAGGAGTCTATCCATAGGAGGACCTTGGGTGCTCAGATCAGACTGAATCTGGCGTAGCGCCTTGTCTTGGTCGTAGGTGAGGCTAAATGGCACCCCTGAAGCCAGGTTTGCCAGCCACTCATCAGCCTTAGGAATCGCTTCCCTGACATGGAGCTGGCGCGATGCAAAAATTTTCAAGAGTCCCCTCGCCACCTTGATGAGGTCTTTCTGCACCCTTTCCTTGGTTCTCACCCACGCTTGCGAGTAGAGTCGGGTTAATCTGGGATGCCTACTCCCGATGTAGGGCATCAGCCCTTCCTGGCGTGAGCGTGGAATGAGCAACCTGTCGTTGCCTGCGTAGGTGAGCGAAATGTAGGTCTCAACCTCGCCATCCACGGTTTCTTGCTCTACGAGGCCCTGAAAGATCCCCACACCATGAAACGGGTGCACTACGTAGTCTCCAGGGTAAATCATACCGTGGGTACTCTCGAGGCTATTTGGCGATAGCTCAAGCATCGCCTCAGAAGCTGCTACCCATCCGTCATCGGTGAGTTCTTCCACCGCTTCAATGGCTTCGCCTAGGTAGTGGAGCCTCACCGGAATCTGCCTGGCAGCAGGCCAGACCAGGATGGTATCACCACGCACGACAAAATCACCTTGGTTGGTGAGCTCTTGAGCTTCACGGTACCCTTCTTGTCGAAGAAATCTCAGTGTTTCGGTGTAGCTATCAGTTATCATACGAATTCATACATTTGCATATATTTTGTTTGTTGACAAACAAAATCCGCTTTGGTAGTCTACTATTACAGTCGGTTTGCACCTTTATAGGCATTCATATCTATCTACGCGGCCAACAATCTTTGCCCCTCCTTTGGATTGGATCCTTCGGGATCGGCACGTGGATAGATATGAGCGCCTATTTTGTTTTTTGGCTCCCCTACCATCTTAGCATGGCCAGCACCTTCGTAAGGCTACCCTAAGTTATTGACACAAGTTACAGATTACGGTATACACAGATTGACCTCACTTATGGAGGGTCAATTACTTTGATGACAATCCCCACACGAACACGCGTGGGATCCCGGAAAACGTATTCTTTTACCGGGGACCTACGTGGCAAAATCTCCTTCATGGACCAGAAGAGATTTTCAAACGGACAGGATGTCCACGTCAGATTTCAGCGCCGAAAGGAGACGTTCAGCGCGCGGCTAGACAGCGTGAGCCCTGGAACGATTGAGTTAATCAACCGGATCAAGGGCGGCACCATACAGCCAACCACAAATAAGGCACGACTAGTAATTGAGAAGATTGACGGACAGACCGTCTTGAAAACCTCAATTCCGGTCACAATCGGAAGCGATGGAACATCCGTCACCATCCACTTCCCGTCTCAACGTTCCAAAGCCGCATAGCGGCTTTTTTCGTATCCAAACAAGAAAACCAGCCCGAGCGGGCTGGTTTTCTTCGCCTTGAGAGAGCCTAGGCCTCTACTTCAATACCCATTGAGCGGGCAGTGCCGGCAATGACCTTAGCTGCCTGAGATGCCTCACGAGCTGAGAGGTCTGGCATCTTTCGCTCTACAATGGCCGCTACCTGGTCTTTGGTCAGTTTACCTACCTTGATCTTCTTTGGGTTGGCAGAAGCTGTTTTAAGGCCAAGTGCTTCCTTAATGAGGATGGATGCAGGTGGTTGCTTGAGGATGAAATCAAAAGTTCTGTCCTCGTAGATGGTGATGTGCACCGGAATAGTGGTGTTTCCCATCATCTTAGTAGCCTCGTTGAACTTGGTGCAGAACTCCATAATGTTCACACCTTGAGGTCCGAGAGCGGTTCCAACTGGAGGCGCAGGGTTTGCCTTACCGGCAGCACACTGGAGCTTCACAACTGTTTTGATAGGTTTGAGAGACTTGGCCATATGAGTAATCTTTGTAAGTGGGTAGCGTTAGACGCGCTTGAGTTGGAGGTAGTCTAGGGCAACTGGGGTTTCGCGGCCAAACATGGAAACGAGTACCTTCACCTTGCCTTTATCTAGGTCAACTTCATCAACCTTTGCCTGGAAGCCTTTGAGGGCGCCATCGGTGATCTCGACGAGGTCACCATTCTGGAACTCAACCTTGTACTTAGGCTCATCCTGACCCATGCGCTTCTTGATGTTGTCTACCTCTTGGATTGACATTGGGGTTGGCCTTACGCCGAAACCAATGAAGCCTGTAACGTTTGGGGTGTTTCTCACGATGTACCAAGAGTCATCGGTAACAATCATGTCTACCATAACGTAGCCTGGGAAGATTTTTCGCTCAACGGTGCGGCGTTTGCCGTTCTTGATTTCAATCTGCTTCTCTGTTGGTACCATCACGTCAAATACCTTATCCTTCATGTCCAGCGACTCAATACGCTGCTGGAGGTTCTGAGCAACCTGATCTTCGTAGCCAGCGTAGGTGTGGATAACGTACCAGTTACGGGCACCATCCTGCTTCCCGCTGGACTTTTTGAGACTGAATGACTGTTCTTCTGCCATACGGTTATTTGTTGATGATGAGCCCGAGGGCCTTGATAAAGACGGTATCCATAGCAAAGATGATCAGTGCCCCCAGACTTACCCCAATCACGACGCTGAAGAAGTACTTCATGACCGTGGCGAAGTTTGGCCACGTTACCTTACGGAGTTCTGCAACGACGCCCTGGATGTAGGTGATGGGCTTCATGGTGGCGAAGTTACGCTACAGAAATTGAAGTTACCTTCACCTTGGTGAAGAGTTGACGGTGGCCGAGGGTACGACGCTGTCGCTTCTTTGACTTGAAGGTAGAGACGCGAATCTTCTTACCTTTTCCCTGTTCAAGCACCTCAGCTTCTACTGAAGCCTTAGCAGCATCTGCCAGGTTATTTTGTTCATCAGCAGCCATGACTACTTGGTCAAAAGTGACCTTGTCGCCTACTGCTACTTCTAGTTTTTCTACGGAAATTTCGCTCCCAATTGAAACAATATACTGCTTCCCACCGGTTGCGATAATGGCCTTCGAGAGTGTGGATTTGGCGGTTGCCATACAAAAAGGAACCTAGCGGTTATTTCTGAACTACACTACCAGATTGAGATTAGAAGGTCAACCGCTTTGATTGAATTACCACAGACTGGATAACCCCCATCGCCAAAAAGTAGGTAATTACGGCAGTTCCGCCGTAGCTCAGGAACGGCAGCGGGATACCGGTAACCGGCATAATCCCTATGTTCATCCCCACATTTACGAGGACTTGGAAGAGCAGCATTGCTGCCACTCCCACTGCCACCAGGGAGCCAAATTCGTCCCCCGAAATCTTCGCGGCGTTAAGGATACGTAAGATGAGGAACATGAAAACGCCAATGATGCCGTACGAACCCACCAAGCCCCAGGCTTCGGCAATGGCGGCAAAGATGAAGTCTGAGTGCACTACGGGAAGGAAGTTCAGCTGCGACTGACTACCAAAACCAAGGCCTTGGCCGGTAAGTCCCCCTGATCCCACCGTGATCTTCGACTGGTAGACGTTGTACCCTGAGCCACCCTTGTCAGCTTCTGGGTTGATGAAGCTGGTGAGACGTTTCTTCTGGTAGTCCTTGAGCACTCCCCCAAACGGACCGATGTTCTTGAAGGATGCCCCAATCAGCCCCACCGAAAGGACAAGCCCCATAATGAGCACCCCTCGCTGGGCACGGGTGAGTTTTGCGTGGAGACCTACAACCAGCACAATAACCGCTGTAATCATTGCAGTTCCCAGGTCTGGCTGCACGAGCACCATCACCACAGGCACCAGTGAAAAACCTATGGCGGTGAGGAAAGCCTGCCTGCTGACAGACTTTGCCTTGGTTTGGAGGGTACCAGCCATGAAGATAATGATCACCAGCTTCCCAATCTCTCCTGGCTGAAACTGGAAAGGACCGACATCAATCCAGCTTGTTGCACCAAAGACTGTGGTACCAAAGAAGATCACCGCAACGAGGAGTGCCACAAACGCGAGGTAAAACCAGATTCGCCACGCTCTGAGCGACCGGTAGTCCACAACAGATGCAGCAAACATCAGGACGAGGCCTGCAACGGTAAACTGCGCCTGCCTGAAAGCGAGAGCACCACCCGTATCAATGGTGAGGATGTAGATGAAGATGCAGCTCACCACTCCAAGACCGAGTGGGAGGAGAAAGAGGAAGGGATCGAAGGTTTTGAATCTGCTCCACATGAGCTACTTGGCGAGGCTAATCAGGACAGTTTCCCCCTGTACGCTAAGCTCATCGGTTCCCCCACCCTGCCAGCTCTCTTCGGTAACGGTGAGGAAGGCATCCTCGGTAATGAATGGGTACTTGGTGAAAAGGCTTTCAATCCTTGCCCTAGCATCTGCATCAGCCTTGAACGTAACCATTTCCCCGGGTTGGAGGTTGAGTTGCTTCCTCAAGTTTTGGATTTGCCTCAAGAAGTCACGGGCATCCCCTGCTTCTTGAAGCTCCTCGGTAACCTCTGGGTTAAGCGAAACGGTTACCCCAAAGTCTGTCTTGGTAGGCCAAGATTCTGGGCCTGTGCCATGGTAGACCGAGAGAACATTCACCTCATCTGCCAGAATCTCGTAGAGCTCTTCGGTGAAAGTTACCCCAGAAACGGTTGCTGCGGCAAGCGGTTGCCTCACCTTGAGCTTCTCACTAGACCTAATGGAGAGGAGGAGCTCAACTGCCTGCCTCAGTTGTTCCATCTGTTTCTCAAGTGCCTCGTCACGCATCCCACCAGGAACTGGCCAGGAGAGGAGGTGAATTGAGGCTGCGTCAGCATCGCTCCGCAGTACCTGGTAGATTTCCTCAGCCAGGAATGGAGATATTGGAGCCATCAGCAAGCATACCTGGTGTACCACGTGGTGGAGGGTGGCGAAGAACTCCTGGCCATCTCGCTTACGTGAGCGCCTGAGGTACCAGGTTGAGAGGTCTTGGACGAAGTCTTCAAGCTCGCGGGTGGCGCGCATGAAGTCGTAGGTCTCAAAGTGGCCTGTTACCGTGGCGATAGTGCCGTCGAGGCGGCTGAGAATCCAGCGATCCAGAGTGGTCTGGCTATCTCTAACCTCAGCCACTGGAACAGGCTTGTAGTCTGCGAGGTTGGCGTAGGTGATCAGGTAGCTTGCGACGTTGTAGAAAGGAAGGAGGGCTTTTCTGAAAGAAGACTGGAGGTCTTTGAAGCCAAAAGGCTTGTTCTCGCCCGGCGAGTTCACGCTGAACATGAACCACCTCACTGCATCCACCCCACACACCTCAAAGGCATCAGCGGGAGCAATGATGTTTCCCACAGACTTTGACATCTTCTTGCCCTGCTCATCCACCAGGTGACCCATGCAGATAACGTTCTGGTAGGGAGACTCACCCTTCAGAATGGTGCCAATGGCTTGGAGCGAGTAGAACCAGCCGCGAGTTTGGTCGATGGCCTCGGCGATGAACTGGGCAGGGTACTCCCCTGCAGCAACTCTCCCCGATGCGAATGGCATAGCACCCGAGTCAAACCACACGTCGAGGACATACGGTTCGCGGAAGTACTCAACTCCATCTTTCACCAAGATAACATCATCAATGAAGGGACGGTGGGGATCAAAATCCTCAGGAAGCTCAGTCTTTGAAAGTGAGCGAAGCTCTGACAGTGAGCCAATGCAGAGAGTCTGGCCACTAGCGGCAACCCAAATTGGGAGTGGAGTTCCCCAGAACCTCTCACGTGAAATTGCCCAGTCTCTGGCTTCTCTAACAAAGTCACCAAACCTCCCATCGCGGATGTGCTCGGGGATCCAGTTAACCTTGCTATTACTCTCTACCAGCTGAGTACGCTGAGATGACATCCTGATGTACCAGGAGTCCTTGGCATAGTAGATGAGTGGGGTTTTACACCTCCAACAGTGTGGATAGCTGTGGGTGATGGTCTGCTTCTTGTAGAGCTTACCTTTCTCGGTGAGGCTCTTGAGGATTGGCACGAGGGCATCTTTCACGTACAAGCCAGCAAACTCGGTTACATGTGGTAGGAACACTCCCGTGGTGTCCACGGTGTGTTTCATCACCAGGCCTTGAGCCTTGCCTAGGTTGAAGTCATCTTCACCATACATGCAAGCGGTGTGGACAATGCCCGAGCCATCGGTGGTGGTAACAAAGTCTGCCAGAATGCTCACAAACTTCTCCCCTTCAGCGCCATCCATAACTCCTGGGAAGAGCGGTGAGTACCTGAGGCCTGCAAGTTCGCTCCCCTTCTTTTCCTCTAGGATTACGTACTCATCGGTGAGTATTTCAAGGCGTTCCTTGGCAAGGATGTACTCCTGCTCTCCTTGGCGTACCACTACGTACGTAACATCTGGCCCAAGGGCAAGTGCCACGTGGCCAGGTAGCGTCCACGGTGTGGTAGTCCAGGCGATGAAGCTGCGGTTTGGCTGATCTACCAGTGGGAAGGTAACGTACACCGAGACATCCTTCACGTCCTGATACTCCTGCGCCACTTCGGCAGCAGAAAGGCCAGTATCACAGCGAGGACAGTGTGGAATTACCTTGTAGTCTTTGAAGACGAGGTTAGTATTGTAAATCTGTTTTAGCGTCTCCCAAACACCCTCAATGTAGGAGGTGTCGTAGGTGATGTAGGGGTGTTCCATGTCCATCCAGCGACCAGTTCGCTCAATGAAAGCATCCCAGTCTTGCTTGAATTCCCAGACACTCGTCTTACAGACTTCATTGAACTTTTGGATAGAAGCAGCCTCATCCCCTGGAACGAGGTTGAGAATCTGCTGCTTACCTGAGAGGCCGAGGGCCTTCTCTACCTGTACCTCAACCGGGAGACCGTGGGTGTCCCAGCCTGGCTGGAGAGTAACCTTCTTGCCCCGCATGGCCTGAAACCTGACGGTAGCATCCTTGAAGGCGCTAGGGAGGGTGTGGTGGAGAGCTGGTTTGGCGTTTGCGGTTGGAGGGCCATCGTAGAACACGAAAGACTCTCCGTTTTCGTTCTGAGCTTGGCGTTTATCAAAAATATGCTGTTCTTTCCAGAACTTGAGGGTTTCCTCTTCTAGAGAGGCAAAGTGTGGCTGTTGATCTAAGGGTTTGAACATTTAGAGCTTTCCGTCCAAAGCTGCGTTCACGAGGGAATCGGCTACCTTATTCTGCTCGCGTCTGACGTGGGTGAAGGTGAAGGGAATTCCCAGTGTTCGAAGCTGACTGGTTACCTGGCTGTGGAGTTGCTGGAGAGTAGATTCTTTAACCTTGTACTGCCCCAATAGTTGGCGCTGAACAAGTTCGCTATCTAAGAAAAAGTTGAGTTTTGAAAAGGTGTGATTCTCCTGGAGGAGAATAATCTGATCAATAGCATCAAGCACACCGGTGTACTCGGCAACGTTGTTGGTGGCCTCGCCAATGCAACGCCCGTGCCTGACGTCTATTCCTTCTGACTGGAGATGCACCCCCACGGCCGATGGCCCAGGGTTTCCTCGCGCTCCGCCGTCGGTGTGGATGCTCAATTCTTGCATGGTACTAGACTAGCGCAAATCTTGACTGAGTTCCAGGTTGCTGGTAGATATATGTGGTGCGCTTGGAAGCTCATCCTCTTTGGGGCTGGAGAGCATACCAAGCTGGTAGGTTAGATAAGGAAGTCTATAGGGTTACCGCCCAACTAGATAGCACGTAGCTCGGGTTGTCGCCCCATGCCTACCTGCTTCTCAATAACATAACGTTGAGATCCTCGCCTCGGTGAAGGTGTCCGCTTCCTTACGGAAATAGACCTCGTGGTGCCACTGACCACGTACCCATCTCACCCCCTGTTCGGGTAACCATTGCCGAGGGCTTCTACTAACCTCGGCAAGCACACCATATTTTAGCCCCACCATTCCGGTGAGGGCTTTTTCGTTAACCTACTTTTTCAATTACCCGCATTTTTGCGCTCCGGCTCCTTGGGTTCTGCTGCTGCTCTTCCTCGCTTGCTTCCACTGGTTTTCTCGTCAGTACGTTCCCCCCAAGATCCCTGAACACGTACTTTACCAGCCTATCCTCTAGCGAGTGGAAGCTGATCACGGCAAGCTTTCCACCTGGAGTGAGACCTGCGTAAGCCTCTTTTATCCCCTTTTCCAGCACATCAAGCTCTCGGTTCACCTCAATTCGCAACGCTTGGAAGGTACGGGTGGCAGGGTGAGGATGCTTGTTCCGAAGCATCGGTGGGTACTGCTCACAAATCACTCCTGCCAAATCCAGAGTTTTCCAGAAAGGCTCTTTCTTTCGCCGCTTCACAATTGCCGAGGCAATTTTTTTGGAAAGTCGTTCTTCGCCAAACTGGTAGATGAGGTTGGCAAGCTGGTACTCGGGCCAGGTGTTCACAATGGTAGAAGCTGTAACGCCGTTTGAAGGGTCCATCCTCATATCAAGGATGCCCTCGCGCATGAAAGAGAATCCTCTCTCGGGGTCATCAATCTGCATGCTTGAAACACCAACGTCCATGAGGATGGCGTTTGCTGGAGGAATTTTGAGCGAAGCGTAGTCTCCGAAATTACCCTGGATCAGAATACTACCTGGAAACTCTGCCAGCTTCTCTTTGGCAATCTCAACGGCAGCAGGATCTTGGTCGATGCCGTAGAGTTGCAGCTTTGCCCCAGCATCTTTGGCGGCTGATAAGGCTGCAACACTGTGACCAGCAAGCCCGAGGGTGGCATCAACAAATACTCCCCCTTCCTCAGGTTTGAGGTAGGAGAGCACTTCGTGTAGGAGAACGGGAATGTGTGAGAATTCTGACATCAACGGCAGAGGTCTGCCAGCGGCGAACAGTACCCATCTGGGGTGAACTGCTGGGAGATGGTCTTGAGGGTTTTACCAATTGCAGGAGTTGCTCCTATAGAAGGTGTATCAAAAAGTCTGATAATCGCCAACTTTCGCTCCTTGGTGCCGTCGGCTGCAACACCAGTTGCCTCAATGGCGGTAAAGCCAGTACCAATGGTAAAGAAGTTACTGTTTGATGGCGAAGTAGCCGTAAGGACGTTGTGGTGTGTTGTACCATTCACTCCAGTATTGTAGTTGGTTGCCGTAATATTGAGAGCCTTTGTAGAAAAATCGGTTACGGTGTAGAAGGTACTCACCCCGGTGCCACTATGAATTACGCCACCTCCTGAATTTAGCTCTTCAAAGGTAAATGTACACCCGGCACAGCTGGTCACCGTAAAGGTGATGCTCATACTGAAATAGGGAAGCTGTATTTTAATTGTCTGATTAAGAGGTAAATCCCTACTAGTGTAGGTGTATCCTACTGTTTGAGGGTTTTGTGGGGTGAGTACCGTTCGCACCGCAAGTTCGTAGGTTGGACATCCGGTATCAACACTCTGAGCATCAGATGCGAGGGTGGAACATGAGCTACCGGCAGTGTACCCATGGGTCTTAGCGGTAAGTTGCTGGCCTACACCAACGGTGCCGTACTGACCAAGGGTAGTAAGGCTACCTGCAGCATTTGCAAACCGGTAGTAGCCATCCTGGAGGGCGCTGTCAGCCATGAGGCTTGCGGTGGTACGAGACTCGGCACTCCCCCGTTGGCGTGCCGTATTAATGAGTGCACCAGCTCCACTGAGAATAACCACGGAAGCCGCCGCAACGGTGAGGAGGACAATGACGAGGGACGAAGCTGGTTTGCGCGTGGTGTTCATGGAGTAATCTACGGGAGAATTTCGCCAAACTTACTGGTTCTCGTAACAGTGCCGGTAACCAGGAGTGGCGAAACTCCTAGTGTGGCATCTGTAGGTTTCAGTCTCATTTCATACCTTATAACTGGGGTAGCGAAGAGCTTGCTGGCATCATCGTAGATTGAGCTGGCAACCACTGGCTTCTCTTGGATGAACTTGAGGTTTGAAACAACGGTTGTGTCATCGGTGAGGTACTGAGACCCTATCTGTGAGCCACCAACACCGCCCATGAAGGCAAAAATGTCGCCAGTTGTGCAAGCGTAGGTGTTTACGAATACTCCAGGTACGGCTATAGAAGTGAACCTAAAACGTGTGAGTCTCCTGCTGGTTTCCTCATTGCAATAGACGTGCCATTCAGTTGCTCCAGTTGAGGTACCATTGCCATCCTGTACCTGCACTCGCAGTGCAATGAGATCTTCTTTCTGTTTTTCGCCATTACTGTTTGTCTTGGTAACTGAACGAATTTCAACTGGGTAATCGGTAATGTTGATGCGTTGGTCAGCTCGCAGCAAATCTTCATCTAGCCTCGCCTGAATCTGCCGTGCTGCTACCGATAGGCTTTCCCCGCCCTTCCTACCAACTTGCAACCTTCCCACTGAAGCAAAAATGCTGCTGGTGAGAACGATGAGGCTCACCAGAATAGATGAGGTTACCAGGAGTTCAATAAGGGTAAATGCTTTCTTGTTCATGCTAGTTTTGCGCCTGCTGTTGCTGCTGCGTAGTGGCATTTCCGCCTTGGTTTGCACCGGTATTGCCAGTTGCTCCAAAGTCGGTGAGTAACACGGTTTTGCTAACCTTTACACTGGTGCGAAGGTTAGATACCTCAACCTTGAGCTCAAAGGCAGACCCAGTTGCAGCGGCGTTACCTAAGAAGTCAGTAGTAAGGCGTCTCAGGGTAATTTTTCGGGTGTAGTAGTCCCACGTGCAGACACCAGTACACTCAGCAAAGCTTTGAATCCGCGCCACTGCAGTGGTTGGCAGCAGGTAGTCTACCGTATTTCTAAATTCTGAGCTGGCGAGGTCTGGGTTGCGGTTCACCGCAATGGTTTCAATACCACCCCCGTTAAAGTCATCTTGGAGGGTGCGCTGTACTCCTAGGGTACCAATGCTACTTTTCACCGATGAGCTGCAGCTTCCAGCATCAAAACACCAGGAAACTGGGTACACGTTGTTGCCACTGTTAGCTGCGCTCCTGTAGGGAATGATCACCCGTGTAGCGGTTGGTCCCGGTGGTACCGCGAGTTGGAAAAAATTTGAGAGCGTCTTATCCGCAAGCGTACCGTTGAAGATGTACGCCTGAGTCCCCTTCACTGCGGCAATGGCGTTATCTGCCAACTGGTTGGCATGGAAGGCATCTTCGCCAACCTGACCTCCAACCAGGATACTCCTGCTAATTGAGGCACCTGCCCCCAGGGCGAGCACGACAATACCCAGGGCAACCATCGTCTCCAGGAGGGTAAAAGCTTTCTTCTGCATATCGTTAGCGCTTAACCTCAATTGGCGCACCGCCCTGGCCCATGGTGAGCAAGGCCGTGATGCTGCTATCCAGAGATGAGGTAAGGGTAATGCTCAAGCTAAGTCCTTGCCCTAGAGCGGGTTGTGTACCAAGAGTTGTGTCGGCAACCGGCAAACCCTTTTCTAGTGAACCAAAGTAAATTCGGCGAGATGTCCTATTTGATAAGCCAGCAATGTCCATATCTGACACCGTATACACGTTATTTCCTGAAGTAAGGGTTGAAGCTGGGAATCCAGATGCAAAAGAACTGAGGTCATTTACGCCAGCAATATCCTCAAAAGCAACTACCGTACAGGTAATTGGGGGTGTGTTTGCGTCATTTCGCGCGAGTTGTGCAGCCGTCCACCTAATAGGGGTACCAGTGGAAAGTGTTGCTCCCTGGGTTCCACCGGCAAGTGACTGTGCGCGCTGGAAACACGACACCAGATCCTGAGCTTGGGTGTAGAAATCCTGGGTTCTAATGAGTGAGTTGTAACGCGGAATGGCAATACCAGCAAGGATAATGGTGAGGGTAATGGCTACCGCTACTTCAACTAAGGTAAAAGCACTACTTCGTCGCATTGGTATTTGAAACCTAGAAAGAAATACTACTGAAACTAGTATACCAAGAGAGCAGCCTTTCTCCCCAGAGAAGCGAGGCAATGAGACCTAGGAAGAGAAAGGGACCAAAGGGAATCTTGGCTTCTAGAGTACGTTTCGTTAGTAAGAGCAGTACAACACCTCCCAACGCTCCAGCAAACACCGCAACCACCATCGCCGGAATAATGAGCGGATAGCCGGCAATGAGCCCTAAAGCCCCTGAAATCCAGCTGTCCCCTTCGCCCATCCCCTCTTTCTTGAAGGCAAACTTCCAACCGTAGGTAATTACCAGAAGCGAACCTGCACCAACCAGCAAGCCCAAGAGCGGACGCTCCCCTACCTGTGAGAATAACCCCAGGACGCCAGCAGCAACCACATACTCCACTGGCACCATCTGGGTTTTGAGGTCAATGACGCTCACCACCAGGAGCGATAGCAACGCCGCCGCCAAGAGTGAGGCCTTCACGAGGCTATCTGGGACGAGTGAGGCAGCAAGTACGAAGAGCAGCGAGCTTGCAAGCTCTACCAGTGGGTACTGTGAGCTAATTGACTTCTTACAAGACCGACACTTCCCTCCCTGGATGAGCCAGCTGAACACCGGCACGAGTTCGTACCAAGAAAGGACGTGTTTGCAGTGGGGACAGGCAGACCTATCGGTGAGAATGGACTTGCGTCTATCGTCCCTTAGAATGAGCACGTTAGCGAAAGAACCGAAGACCAACCCAAAGATGGCGAAGCTTGCGATGATTTCTGGGTTTGGCATACAAAAATAGTATACGGTATAGTGTACGTATGAACAAAAACGCCGCACTCACCGTTGAGGGTATAAAGAAGAGCTTTGGCTCCGTTGAGGCAGTGAAAGACATATCACTTTCAGTTGCCCCAGGAGAAGTTTTGGGAATTGTCGGGCCAAATGGCGCCGGGAAAACCACCACTATTAAGATGATTTTAGGCCTCCTGCAGCCAGATAAGGGAGACATCAAGATTCTGGGCGAGAGCAACACTACCTCTAGTGTGAGGCAGCGCATTGGCTACATGCCTGAGAACCCGTCTTTCTACAACCACCTCACCGGCCGTGAGCTTGTCACCTTTGCCGGAGAACTCTTTGATATTGAAAAGAAAGAGTTGGCGAAACGGGTTGACGACCTCCTGAAGCTAGTTGGCCTCCAAAAGGCCGCTGATAGGCACCTGGCTGGCTACTCAAAAGGTATGCTCCAGCGTATCTGCCTCGCGCAGGCCATGGTTAACCAGCCAGAGGTTTTGTTCCTAGACGAGCCGCTAGATGGCCTAGATCCCCTGGGGCGAATTCAGATGCGAAAGATCCTTGAAAGTGTCAAAGCAAATGGAGCTGCCATCATCCTCAACTCCCACATCCTGAGCGATGTTGCAGCGGTAAGTGACAAGATTGCAGTGATGTACCAAGGAAAGCTCATAGCTTCTGGAAGCGTTGAGAAGTTAGTACCTGCCGGCAAGACGCTTGAAGAAGTGTTCCTAAAACTGATTGAAAAGGAGGAAGCATGAACATCAAACAGAGCTTTAGTACCGTGCACCACAACCTACGGCCTGCGTTTGTCATCGCCAAAAACACCTACAAGGAAGTCATTCGTGAGCGTCTCCTGTACGGCGTTTGGCTAGCAGCAGCACTCCTAACCGGAGCCAGCTTCTTCCTTGCTACCATCTCCCTCGATCAGAACAGCAGGGTGCTCCAAAACACCGGACTTGCCAGCATCCACCTCCTCACCGTCTTCATTGCCGTTTTCGTTGCCACCAACTCCATGAACCACGATGTTGAGCGTCGCGCCCTCTACTTCCTCTTCCCAAAGCCGGTCAGCCGGCCGCAGTACGTGGTTGGAAAGTACCTTGGCTTCCTAATGTTCCTGGGAACCACCCTCCTCATCCTAGGTGGGCTCTTCAGTATCGGGATTACCTTCTTAAACTCTAGTCTACTCAGTGCCGCCCTCATCAACATTGCCTACAGCTTCCTTGAGGTTTCGCTCCTCGTAGCCTTAGCAACCCTGTTTGCCTCGTTCACGGCTCCCCTCAATGCCTCGCTCTACACCCTCGCACTGTTCTTCATTGGTCACTCGCAAACCACCCTCAAGGGGTTTGTCTCAGACCTTGGCAACAAGAGCCTTGAGTGGATCATTAACGCCGTCTACTACATCCTGCCAAACCTAGAAAAGTTTGATGTCAGGAAAGCCACCCTCTACAACGTGCCAATTCCAGCCGAGCAGGTAGGATGGTCACTGTTCTACTGGGTGATCATGGTATCTATCGTATTGCACCTCGCTACCCTGGTATTCCGTAAGCAGGAGTTCTAATGCTGCGTCTGAGCACCGACAGCGTAAGGTTTTCGCGGCTCCACATCTGGTTGCTCACCTTCCTGGTAGCCGGAAGCCTCTCTGCTACCCAGGCCCTTGCCGATAACGCGAGTAAGGACACAAAAGCCTCGGTGAAGGAAGCTATTCTTCGGAACGAGAAACCCCTCCTCCCCTCTACCAAGGCACTGAAGCTCCTTTCACTCGGGGACGAACCCCTCCTCGCAGACCTCATTTGGCTCCAAACCATCCAGTACTTTGGTGTGGGAAGTCCCTACCAGAAGTACTCGGCTCTCGGACAGATGGTAGACACGGTTACCGAGCTTGACCCTAAGTTTGCCTACCCATACCAGTTTGGTTTGGTTGCCCTCCCCTTCATGGGACAGTCTGAAACAGCCGTCAAGCTAGGTCTCAGGGCACGCGAGGCACTTCCTGATGATGGGTTACTCACCTTCTACACCGCAAGTGTCTACCACCTGAACCTTAAAGACTACCGCAAGGCAGGAGAGCTCTACGCACTTGCCGCTACCCTGCCTGGATCCCCTCCAGCTGCCACACAGCTAGCTGGTGTCACCAAGGCACGGGTGCAAGACAATCTTTCAGATAGACAAGCCGCTATTGTCTTCTGGGAAGCAGTCGTACAGAATGCCAAGACCGATGAGGAGCGAGAGCGCGCCATTGCTTGGTACAAGCACATGCAGGTGGTCTACTCACTCGAGATCTCAGCCGAGCAGTTCAAAACAAAGGTAGGTAGGTACCCTGCAAGCTTTGATGAGCTCATTGCCAATGGGTACATTGGCAGAGTGCCAGAATCCCCCATTCTGCGTGTGTACACGCTTGACCCCCAAACTGGCAAAGTTGGGTTTGAGAATGTAAAAGAATAGTAGGTACTAAAAAGACGGCTGCAAGCAGATAAGCCGTCTTTTGATATTTCTCTAGTCTGGCTTCACTTGGTAGCCGTCTGCCACCCAACCGCTTCCTCCACCCCAACCCTTAGTGTTGTTAGTGTTCTCTAGGGTACCAAAGAGGGTGTAGTCTTTTGCACTATTGAATGTCTGGTATTTGTAGACGTAGCTTCCCGTATTGAGGGGATCAAGTGGAATGTTCTGAGCATAGGCAGTTTTGAGTGCCGTTGCCAGTGGATCGTTACTGTTATTGAGGGTGGTCTTGGTTGTGGCTGCCGGATAGACAGAAGGTACCTGGGCACCAAAGTAGGTGGTGAGGTTAATCTTCAGCTGGTTGAGGTCATTCTGGCGCTGAGCGTCACGCGCTCGCTGCCTGATGCCGGTGTACGAAACCGTAGCGAGGCCGGTAAGGATACCTACAATAGCAACTGCAACCATGAGTTCTACGAGGGTGAAGGCGTGTTTTGAAACGTGTGTTTTCATGCGTCTATTGTATACCAAAAAGACCCCGGATGGGGTCTTTCTTAACACAAGAGTAGAGTTAAGGAGTTGGGTTACTACACCCAGTTGGTGCTGAAGTAGCATCGACACCATTAATTGTTGTGCCATTTTTTACACAGAAAGCTGTATCGGAAGATGTTACTTGAGTCCAAATCGAATAGGCCGTGGCAGCAGCTCCAGCAGCAGTGCTATTTGTCTCATACCTGTAAATATGGGTAGTCGAAGGTGTTTTCGTAATACCTGTTCCGTAAGTAAAACCAGCAACGTTAAGTGTGCCTGTAAACATTGCCGGAATAGTAGTGGTACCAGTGTTGGTGTTGGCGCCAGTTCCAGAACCTGTTCCTGCTAGGACAGCGTCGATAGCAGCAGTATTACTACCAGAGATGGAATTACCAGTACTATTACTATCATCATTCCTATAGAGCTCGACGGCTTTACCCATTTGGGTGACATCGCTCTTTGCATTAGCATTCCTAGCCTTTTGTTGGGCTCCAGAAACCTGAGTGATAACGAGAGTTGCCAAGATACCGATGATGGCGATAACCACCAAAAGCTCGATGAGTGTGAATCCTTTGCGCATGCGCATAAACAGCCTCCTTAAATGTTAGTTACACTTTGTACTCTTCTAGTATGGGGAAGGTTCTAACCTGAAGTCAACACTTCCAATCTCTCTCCTCAAGAACCAGCTCTAGTAGCCCTAAACGCTAGTACTAATCTGGTAGATTGGGAGCAAGATAGCGATAACAAGCCAAGCAACCGCCACACCGAGAACAATAATAATGAAAGGCTCAATGAGTGTTGCAAGTCCTCCAACCTTAGATTCAACCTCTGCTTCGTAGTAATCTGCCATCCTACTCATTACCTCATCCATTTTTCCTGTCTGTTCGCCCACCGATACCATTTGCCCAACCATGATTGGGAATACAGGATTTTCTGAGATTGGCACACTCATGGGGACTCCCCTTTCAACCTGTACCGCAACTTGGGCAATACCTCGCTGGTAGAGCTTGTTTGGGAAGGAATCGTTAATGAGCCTGAGTGATTCTAGGAGTGGCACACTTGAACTGAGGAGCATCCCCAAAAGGCGGCCAAAGCGCGCCATACTTGACTGAACAATAATTCCCCCAGCAACTGGAAGCTTGAGTGAGTACCTACTGTATAGCTGGATACCAAACTCAGACCTGAAGAACCAACGTCCCACAAAGTAGACCACTAGTCCCCCAATGATCAGGAGGTACCACTGGTGGACCAAGAGGTTTGAGGTAGCAATCAGGAGCTTGGTAGAGGTAGGAAGTTCCTTGTTGGATCCCTCAAATACTACGAGGAGCTGAGGAATAACCTTCACCATCATCAGCACTCCTACACCGAAGAGCGCAACCACAATGAATGCTGGGTACATCAGAGCTCCCTTAATCTTGCCTTGCACCTTCACATCTTTTTCAAGGTTGGTGGCAAGCTGCGAGAGTACAACCTCAAGCTTTCCGGTTGCCTCTCCCGCCCTTACCACGTTAATGAAGATGGGATCAAAGATTTCAGGAAACTTGGCAAGAGCAGTTGAGAAGCTGAAACCGTCCTGAAGGTCATTGAGAATTGTCTCGAGTGCTCCCCTAAACTTCCCCTTCTTCATCTGGCGGATAAGGAGGCGCATGGATTGAGAGAGGGTGAGTCCGGCGTCAATCATCGTACTAATCTGACGTGCAAACATCGTCTTGTCCTTCATCGTCACCTTGTTGAAGAACGGGATGTAGTCTAGGAACATCCTTGGGGCGGTGATTGCCAGAGGAGTCAGTTGGTTCTGGAGGAGGATCTTCTTTGCCGAATCCAAACCAGCAGCCTGAACGATACCAGTGACGATCTGGTTCTGGGCGTTACGCGCGCGGTAGTTATAGCTCTGTGCCATGGCCCCTGCTTTGGTAGGTTAGTAGATCATCATCTTGAGCGCCTTGGGGTCTAGCGACCAAGCCAATGCGTCATCAACTGAAATTTCTCCTGCTGTCACCAGCTCTGCAAGTGACTTGTCCAGACCAATCATCCCCTCAGCAGCTGAGGTTTGGATGAGGTTTGGTAGCTGGTGGGTTTTACCTTCGCGCAAGATAGAACGAACGGCAGAGTTAGCAATCATCACCTCGGTTGCAAGGATTCTGCCACCTTTAGTCTTAGGAAGGAGGCGCTGGGAGATAACTCCCAGGAGTACCTCTGAGAGCTGCACCCTAACCTGTGACTGCTGGTGGGGTGGGAAGACGTCAATGATACGGTCTGCAGTTTGAGCGGCGGAGTTGGTGTGGAGGGTGGTAAGGACCAGGTGGCCAGTTTCAGCCAGCTGGAGGGCTGCTTCCATGGTTTCTTGGTCACGCATCTCACCTACAAGTACTACATCCGGATCTTCACGGAGTGCTGCCCTCAAGGCTGAGCCAAAAGATGGGGTATCGCTACCAACTTCACGTTGCGAGATGATGCTCTTCTTGTGCTCAAAGACGTACTCAATTGGGTCTTCAATGGTAATGACGTGTCCCCTTCTCTGGGCTGCGATCACGTTCACCATGGCAGCAAGGGTAGTAGACTTCCCGTGACCGGTTGGCCCTGCCACGATGATAAGCCCCTGGTTGTGCTCAATCAGCTTGCCGGCAGCAGCAGGAACCCCAAGCTCAGCAAAGTCTGGAACGGAGTTTGGCAGGAGACGGAGCGAAGCTGCAAGCACACCCTTCTGGAAGAAGACGTTACACCTGAACCTCAAACCCTCGTAGGAGAAGGAGAAGTCAAGCTCTTTACGGTTCTCTGAGATTCGCTTGTTGAGATCCTCACCAATGAGGCTCCCGATAACCTCATTTGTCTTGGCTGCGGTGTAGACAGGCCTATCAACTGGAACAAGTTGCCCATCAACCCTAATGGTTGGCGAAGCATCACAGACGATGTGCAGGTCTGAAGCCTTGTGCTCGATGGCGTGATCGAGGAGAAAGGTCAGCTCGCTGCTGAGAGATTTACTTGGCATGTAATTATTCTATCACTTGTTAGTTGATTCTCGTAAGACTTCGTCAATGGTGGTGATACCATTGATTGCTTTGAGGAGACCATCTTGGTAGAGCGTCAGCATTCCCAACCGCCTCGCCTCATCAGCAATTTTCCCTGCTGGTTCCTTGGCGATGGTGAGATCGGCAATCTGATCGTTCATTGGAAGCACCTCGTAGATACCAATTCGTCCCTGGTACCCCTTCCCTCCACACTCGCTACAGCCAGCACCCTGGTAGAAGGTAATCGGTCGCTTCACCCGTCTGGCGTCAAGTTCGTTCATCATCGAGATCTTCTCAATGTCTGCCTCAAGCTGCTTCCTAATTCCCTGTGGAAGGTTCACCTCTTTCCTACAGTTGGTACAGATCTTCCTTACCAACCTTTGCGCCATCACCACGTTGAGCGAGCTAGTAATGAGGAAAGGCTCAATCCCCATGTTCATGAGACGAGGAATGGCACCAGCTGCATCGTTGGTGTGGAGGGTTGAGAGCACCAGGTGACCGGTGAGTGCAGACTGGGTGGCCATGTTAGCGGTCTCCCCGTCCCGGATCTCCCCTACCATGATGATGTTTGGATCTTGCCTCAAGATGGACCTAAGCCCTTCGGCAAATGTGTAGCCAATTTTAGGCCTAATTTGGCTCTGGTTAATCCCCTTCATCTCGTACTCAATTGGGTCTTCAAGGGTAACCACGTTAACGTTTGGCGTAGCGATGCGCTGGAGGATGGCATAGAGACTGGTGGACTTTCCACTTCCCGTAGGTCCTGTTGCCAGACAAATACCGTAAGGCTTCTGAATAGCTTGGGTGAGACTGTTGTACGCCATACCCTCAATACCCAGCTTCTCAAGCGAGGCGATACCACGAGACTTGTCCAGGATACGCATAACCACCTTCTCGCCGTGCACCGTTGGCATCACCGAGACACGAACGTCAATCTGGATTTCGTCGCTGAAGTTTACATCAAACCTTCCATCTTGCGGGACACGGTTTTCGTCCAAACGGAGGCGGGAGAGAATTTTGATACGCGAAACAAGAGAGTTGTGCACATCAGGAGGCAGCTTGATGATATCCATGAGCTGTCCGTCAATCCTGTACCTCACCCTCACCTCATCCTCAAAAGACTCAATGTGGATGTCCGATGCCTTCTCGTGGATGGCGTATGAGACCACAGCGGCTACCATGCGCGGAATCGCTCCACCCTTAATGATGGCTTTGAGCTCATCCAGGTTCTTGATCTGGGCCTCAAGGAGCTTCCCGATGTCCTCACCATCATCCCCTGTACGTGATCGCTCTTTTGCAGCAGCTGACACTGGTTTCGCCACGCTTGATGGTGCAGGTGTTGCAGGTGCTGGTTGAGCTGCAGGTGCTGGCGTGGAAGCAGGTGCAGCCGACGCGGGCTGAGGAACTGCACTCTGGTTTCCAGGAGCTGCAGGAGCTGGAGGTGGTGTGAGCGGTTGAGCTTGGGCAACTGGAGCCGTTCCAGCTGGTGCTGCAGGTGCAGCCGGGAGAGCCACCTGATCTACCAGAGGCTCTGCGGGGAGTTTCTTATCGGTGTCTTGAGCAACAAAGGTTTGGGCAACTTTCTGGAAGAGACCAGCAAGACCTGTCTTCTCTTCTTCATTAGTGATAATCTTTGCCTGGATTTCAGGGACGATAACATCCTTGGCTACCTTATGGGGAAGCATGTCTTCGGTAACCGGAGAGTTGAGCTCTTCAAGCTTTCGCTCAATGAGCTGCTCTTCTTCTGCCTTCTCCTCCTCAATTTTCTTCTTCTCTTCCTCTACAACCTCGTGGGCCTCCTGAGCGGCAAGCACCACGTAGTAGGCCATGAGATCAGCAAACTCAGCAGGCTTCACCGTCATCACGTGAGCAGTGATGTGGTTAGTCTCCTGCATGTAGGTAATCACCTTCTTGAGCGCCTGGTTGTTAGTGCCATCGGTAACAAACCAGTAGGTGTTTGGCTTGAGGTAGTCAACGCTCAAGACGTGGTGCTTCTGAGCAAACTCTAAGGGAATACGCTTGAGGTAGTTGTAGGCTACCAGCTTCCCCAGCTCAAAGAGTGGAGGTGGTGGACCTACCGGCCAGCCATCGGCTTCGGCATCCCCTGAGACTGGCTCAAGGTGGTTTGGTACCACCATTGGTGCCGGCTTTGGCTCATCAGGCTTCTTTGGCGAAGTTGCATCCGGAGGTGCCACTACATTAATCTTCTGGGCGCCTGGAATCGGAGGCTTAGGGGGAAGTGGCATCGTAGTCTTCTCAGCTTCTGGGGCTTGAGTTTCAACCATAGGAGAGCTCTGTGGCTCAAGGTTGCGGTACTGGGCGAGGAGAAGTTTGAAATCAGAGGCATCAACGCGTGAGAGCTCAATGGTGCAGCCAATTTTTTCGCCAATCTGCTTTAGGGCTTCATAGAACCCTTGCTTGAGACGTTCGGGGTGAACCACCGCCAACCGCAGGTGGGTATCAGTCTGCTCATAGGCAACAACCTCAAACTTCTCAGCTGTCTGGAGGGGTATAATACGAAGAACAGCAGGTGGTACCTGCCTGCCCTTCATGGCGACGAACTGAAGCTGTTCCCCTCCGTCAGCCATACGCTACTTTCCTAGTTCGTTGAGGTTGGTTTTTCCAAGGTCTTCTGCCTTGTACTCAGCCTGAACGTCTGATGAGATTACCGGTTTGCGAAGTTTTGTAATTTTCACGAAAACATTCTGGGCATCATCTTTGCGTAGGTCGATACTGATTACTCCTACGTTGTAACTCTTGGTAACTGCGGGAAGCGCGGCAACAGCGCTCTGAATGAACATGAAGTAGTACATCCCCGCTACTGCAGCAAGCACCAGGAGCACCCCACCAATCGTCCAAGCAGATTCAGTTGTGAGTGGTTTCATGGCTATTTACTAGGTGTAGTTGAGGCGTACGAAGCCGATAGACTCTCAGCTTGGGTGTACCCGGTGAGGGTGAGGACAAACGATCCCGCTGGGATATCTTTCTCATCAGCCCCACTGGTGTAAGCTGAGAAGCCAACTTGGGAGAGACTGAAAGGCCTGATGTTAGTCTCAAGACCAATGATCAAGTTCTTGAGCTCACCGTAGGCGCCGGTTGCCGTCATGGTGATTGGGATTTTGACTCCCTTTACATCGGTGGTAACCGTTGGCTGACCAACCTGGTAGTCAAGCTTCTTGAGATTTGGATTTGCCTTCACCACCTCTTCAATTTGGAGGTAGACATCAGGCATGCTCTCAGTGAAAGGGAAGTTGTTCCTAATAGTGGCAAAATCTACTCCCTTTGCCCTCAGTTCGTCCATGGCCTTACCCATGTCGTTCTTGGCGGACTCAAGGGTTTTAATGTCGGCATTCAATCCATCAAGCTTTGCCTGAGAGGTTGCTTCCTCATTCCTGGCCGAAATGAGCTTTGGAGCGAAGGTGTAGTAGACCAGCGCAAAACTAGCGATGAGCAGGAGGAAGCCAATTGCTCCTACCGTCTGGTTTGGGTTTGCAGGTGCTTTTGTTGCCATAGGACTACTTCTGAGCGTTGTTAGATCCTGCAATGAGGTCTGCAAGGCTGAGTACTGCAGTAGAATTGAGGACGTTTGGCTGGAGGGTGAGCGTAAAGCTGAAGGTCACGTAGTTGTCTGGGAGAACTGCAGAACCAGCTGCGGCGGTCTTTGCACCTGTTGATTTAACCTTGGCAATTACCCCTGGCTTCACGAGTGAGAAGTAGCGAGAACCATCTTTGTCTGAGAGCGACCTAAAGATCTTTGCGTAGTCTGTGTAATCTTTGGCGTAACCAGTGAAGGTAAGGTCTCCCTTATCGGTAAAGGTCATAGCCGTAATAGCCATGTTGCGGTAGAACCTCTGCTCAACGGTGCCGAGAACTGATTCCCATCGCTTCTGGTTATCAAAAACGCCGTGGAGGTTCTTGGCCATGGTGTCTAACTCGGTGAGCTGGGCAGCAACGCTATCAAGCTCTTTCAGGCGTCTCTCTGCCTGCACCGACTTCTTATCCAAATCTTCGGTGTTAGCCGAAACCTGGGAAGTGAGTAGGACAAACCCTACCACACCCACTGCCGCAAGTACCCCTGCAACGAGGGTGAAAATGGTTCCAATCTGGAGCCGCGGCTTTTCTCCAAGTTGGACAATAGTTGGGTCTGTGTACGTAGTCACGATCCTCCTTTTAGAGAAATGTTCCTTTCTAGTATACGGTGGGTGAAAAGCAAGGCGCAACCCCCTAACTACCTGGTTACGTGTATCAACCCTGTGGGTGCGCCGTAATGCTGGACGAGAGAAGTGGTTTCTAGTATAGTAACGAAGACCCGTATGGCGGGTTTACTTCTTTGGAATTGAAGAAATTGGGTGATTTCGCCACTTGTATCGAAGTACGCCCTTTGTATCGTTCCGATACAAAAGTCAGGTCGCCACTTGTATCGCTACGCGATACAAGGCTCGTTCGTTCACATACTGGTATGCAAGCATTCCAGTGCGTTCACTCTCTCGCCCTTGTAGCTCAGTTGGTAGAGCGCGTCCATGGTAAGGACGAGGTCACCGGTTCAATCCCGGTCAAGGGCTCCAGAACTTTTATCGCCATGAGCAACTCGCCTCCTTAGCTCAGTTGGTTAGAGCAACTGTTTTGTAAACAGTAGGTCGTCGGTCCGAATCCGACAGGGGGCTCCAAACAAACGGGTAGGTACTCAAGCGGTCAACGAGGGGAGACTGTAAATCTCTTGGCATACGCCTTCCTAGGTTCGAATCCTAGCCTGCCCACCAAATTTGTATCAAGCACCCTGCAAAGGGATATAGCCGTAAGCATTGCCACATGGCCAAAAAAGGAAACCGCGAGTGGACATGGATGGCTGCGAAGACAAAGGGTGAATCCACCTACCGCTTCCAGACCAGCCGTAACAAGGTAAACCTCAAGGAAAAACTTGAGATGGTTAGGTACGCTCCAGACGTTAAGAAGCACGTCCTCTTCAAGGAAATCAAAGAGAGCAAGAAGAAGTAGATTTCTCTTGTCTAAAAAAAACAGTCCTTTACCGGGACTGTTTTTTAGTACTTCTCATTGACTTTCTCGTGGTTTTCAGGTATAAGCAGACCTGGAGTCATTGGACATGAAAATCGCGTACATCGCCATTCCGGCCATCGTTGGTCACAACCCAAGAACAATCTCGAGCCTGAGAGAGGCTCTCCAGATCAGTCAGAACGACTGGTACCTTGCAGATCCCTACGCCGGCGTCCCCAAAGCATGGTGGTTCCCTGCTTCGGTGGCACTGCCGCTTCCTGGCGTCAATCGACGTCGCGAAGACTTCGTCAGCGCAATCGCGAAAGATGAAGCCCTGGAGGCACTTGCCACTCGGGTTAGCTCGCTCAAGAAAACAGGTTACGACGCGGTAGTTGCCGTTAGTTGGAGCTTGGGCGCTTGGTTTGCCCTTTCTTGCCTCGAGCAGTTTGATGGAGCCATTCTCACCTCCCCCATGCTCGAAAGTGGACAACTGCAGAGAATTGCTCGCAACCAGGCACCTGATAAGCCTCTGTTAATGGTCGTTGGAGACGCCGATACGGATGTACCCAACGCAGTAGCAATGTGCCAAACCTGGGATGAGCGAGAGCAAACCGAAGTCTTCCTCATTGAGGGTGCACAGCATCCTTTCGACCAGCAGCTCTTGCGAGAAGGAGGCAAACTGAGGAATCCCCTCTACCAAGCAACTCAAGAATACGCTGCCAACCTGGCAATAGTCACCTTCCTCAAAAGGCACTTCTAATCCCCCGCTCTCCGCGAGGGATTTTTTATATAACGAATACTTGGCTCCAGGTTAATTTTTCGCTAAAATAAACCAGCTTAGGGGTATGGTGAAGTGGTATCACACGGGTCTCCAAAACCCTTGTTGTAGGTTCGATTCCTACTACCCCTGCCAAAGAAAAGAGACCGGCTTGTCCGGTCTCTTTTCTTTGTGATTAGAGGAGGAATCGAAGATTCCTAATCCTGTGCCACTGCACAGGATTCACGAGTGTCAAAACAAGATGAGTGAAGCGAATCTGGCTTGACACGAAGTATCTACCCAAAATTATACCGGTCTCTTGTCAGGATGTAGTAAATAGTACAGATCTCTATTCACTTCATTCCCTCGGTGGTAGTGGGGATTTTCTCTTATAGTAGGATCATTTAGACCTTTAATCTCAGCTTCACCAAAATGCCCACCACTCACATTTGAGAACGGGTCAAAACGCTCAAGTAGTAATGGAAGAATGGTTGGGTCGTTCTTTATCGCTTGAGGTAAGCGATCCCACAATCCACCGATAATATCTGACTGATACGGAATACCATTTTCGTAGCTTTCAGAAGTATCCGGATCAGGTTTGTCCATAAACTCTCGACCACCCCATATTGAATCATCACTGAGGAATGCTCGCCAGAATTCTGGATCTTGCCATAACCCTTCTTCAATTTGGCCAGTATAGTCTTCGAATGTGGCATACACATGCTCCGGCCAGTGTTCCATTTTGGAAGTAGGATCTTCAGGGACTTCTCGTTCAGAATGCTCTGCGGTTGACAGTATCCACCTAAATTTTTGCAGTGCTTGAATTGCATCTCTGTACTGAGCAGGGGTTTCACCAAATCGAACAGGTGTTGTAAGGTCTGGTTGGATAGCACCGTCATCAACCTCAACGCTCATATTTCGTTGCTCGTCTTCCACATCGCTACTAGCTTGTTGGTTCATCTCAGGCCGACTGTATTCGAAGCTCATATGGTGCGCATTAGCTTGGTGAAGTATCGATACCCTGCATTAACACTAACCTAAAACAACCCTCGATCCAACAAATCAACCCAGACCGCGACGCTCAGCCAAAGTGAAAAGCTCAGCCGAAAGGGTGGGCTTGTTGCACTGTGCATGGTAGAAGTACTACCACTAAGACCAGGACTCCTATTGTCCCTTGAGAGTTTTACCTGGTTGACAAAGAGGTAATTTTATGCTACAATTTGACATCTTTTTGAATGGAATATGTCTTATTCCACACTGATGCGGTTGAGTAATGACTCAACCCTCCAACTAGGTGACGATCTCTCGTCATCTTGAGGAGCACCAGCTTCTTAACAAATGTCGAAATCATTCGGCCGCGACCTGAGTCTTCCTTATCGGAGGTGGACAGATGATACTTAAAACTACACGTCCTCCTGGTAATCATCAGGGAGCCGGAGAAATCGCGATTACGATATGTCGCGATCAAACAATCACCGTGAAAGTTTGCGATACATGCAAAGAGTACTCGCCAACAATAAGCCATGGTGCACTGGGGCTTCACGCTCAAGGCGTCGCCTGGATTGCGGTGGCACTGCTGTACAGTAGTGACCAACGCATGAGTAAGGGCAACCTAAACGACTGGTACAACAAGTACCTGAAAAAACGGCCTATGTGCCCAGACATGGGAACACGTACCGTGGCGAGGTACGTGTTCGCCGATCCTCTCGGAGAACTTTGCACTCAGGGCTTGGCCACCAAGTCCCCTGGGTGTAACCCCAGTTACGAAGTGCAAGATAACTTGCGCTTCACCATAACTGTGGAATAACGGGCAGCAAGGTTCATTCCTTTCTGCCCAAAAAACCAGAGTATTCAAAAAATTGAGTCCTCTGGTTTTTTATATCCCAAATTTTGGAAATATAGTGTTCATGCTAATACCTTGAGCATCTCAACTAGTCCGGCCACGCTGCTCTACACCAAAGAAAAAAGCGGACTCACGTTACGTAAGTCCGCCAGAAAACACGTTATTCTCCTCGGAGCCTCTTGGTGAGATCTGCTTGAATCCTAGCTCGAATGAACTTCGGAAGTTGTAGTACCGCATTTGAATCGCTTGCAGGCGAAATATGCGGACGTACCCAAGTCTTACCTTCGGGCAAGTTCTCAAGAACCTTAAAGCCAGTCTCCTCCTCAAACACAATGATTCTCTTTCGCTGCTCCTCTGTCATATTCCCAGTCCTGGGATGACCTGAAACAGTATGTGGCTCCGAAACCCGAGGACTCGTAAGTGCCTCACGCGCTGCGGGCTGGTTAGACCTACCCACCTGCGCTATACGAGGAATATAGCGATACGAAGGTTCAGACAGCTGAAGTTTCGTATCGCTAGGTTTTCGATCCACCCCGTTTTGTTCACGCCTTACACCAGGAAGGTGTCTGGCCGTCACTAAATCGTGGTAAATCTGAACTCCCAACATGTGGAAGAAGCCATATTCTACACTCTCACCTGTGATTTCTTCCGCAGTTGCAACCTGGCCAGTTGCCACAACACCCGGCAAAACCATGAGCACATCACCGTCCACCAGGTGAACCCTGAAGATGAAATCATGGTAGTTACGATCTTTAAGCGCAGGCTTGAGTTTGATCGTAATACCAGTTATGCGTGGGTCACCTCCCGTAAAAGCCACATAGGCTCCTTGAGGATGCAGTACGTAGTACTGGTTGTAGTAAGCATCGCATAGGATATCCGATAGAACCTTTGTGCTCTTCAGTTGCGGCCAGACACCGTACAAAGCATCCCTGGACGTTTCTTTGGGATCCGGGACCATGTGGACATCTTCTTGACCTATCACATCAAGGTTACTTCCACCAAAGAAGGTTGAGGTGAAGGTATTGATTCCCTCCAATGAATCCTGAAAGGGTGAAACTGACTTAAAGACCGGCCTTCCACCCCTCATCCCTACGAGTAGACGGTTCTCCTCACCCAGTAGTACCTGGATAATTTGAACCAGTAGCAGTGGCCATTGCACTTGCTGAAAAGTATGCAACGCCTCAGCTCTATAGTAGAGACGTATGAGCAAGTTGTACTGCTGCTTACGCTCAATGTTCAGCACAATTTGTTCAGTCTCTTGAGAGACAACCTTGTGAAAGGATAGTGGAACCGTAAACGGGACAGCCCCCATTCCACTTTCCTCAACTTCTCTTATAGCAATTTGCATTGCTGCATAGAGCTTCCTATGGAAATCGATAAGGATGTTTGCAACATCTTTTTCGGAATCAGGAAGAACATCCAGTAATGCGCCAAAATCCAGTGAGACACCGCAGTCATTCGGGTAGGACCAAATAACCCCAGAAAGATACGTTAACAGACTATTTCTCTTTTTTAACAACTCATCACTTCCCCAAATTGTTAAGACCACCGAAGCGGTCGCAATTTTGTAGGAGGACTATAGCAAAATATTTCTTATTTATCAAGGCACAAAGGTAGACGTAACAATGAAACTTTTCAACACAAGACGTCACCTCTACATAAATGTTGCTAGAACTCGTCGATTACCAACTTCTTCATTTCCATCATTCTCGCAAAAGCACCTGGACGCTTGAGCAGCTCCTCGGAATTCTTTGGGACAATCTGCCAGCTGAGACCGTACCTATCCTTACACCAACCACACTGCTCAGCTTCTGGTACGCTCGAGAGTTTCTCCCAGAAGTAGTCTATTTCTGCCTGGTCTTCGCACAGTACTGCAAAGGATACAGACTCGTTGAACTTGAAGGTTGAGTCGGCATTTATCGCCAAAAAGTGCATACCCATTAGCTCAAATTCCACTGTCAGCTCTTTACCTGCCAAATCAAGCTGGAAGTCAGCCAACCCCTCTTCCTGCGTTTTAGGGTAGTAGGTGGTAGAGAGCTTTTTTGAGTCTTTGAAAACCTCGAGGTAGAAATCTACGGCTTCAGCAGCATTTCCATCAAACCAGAGGTTGGGAACAATTCTTTGTGGCATGCGTGAGGATTAAACAGATGTGTTACGTAGAGAATAGCAAATATCTCAGCCTATTCCTCGTTCGAAGAAGTGCTACAATTACTTCATGAAGCTCAACTACAGTGAAATTTGCAAATTCCTTTCTGGAGCATTTTTTGTCACCGCAGGTGCAAGCTGGTACTTTGCCTACCTCAAGATGAGCATACCGTTTTTTAGTACCTCAATGACCCCTGACTTTCTCGCCGTGAGGGGTGTAATGCATTTTGTCCTCTTCCTTGTTACATTCTATTTTGGTTTTATCAAAAAACAGTAACCCGCATGGGATTTGAGGACCTCAGACATACCGAAGATGAGTCTGCTTCTGTAGAAACTCACAGGAGCCCTACCACCCCTGAAGTGGGTGGGGAAATTGCTGATCGTTTAGCAGAGCAAGCCACTGAAGATACCGAGAGTCTCACAAAAGTACGAGGAGAACTTCAGGAACTGCCAGCAAGTAGTGAACCTCTCTACAAGCCGCAAGACCTCGCGGAAGTGACAGCAGCGTTTCAAGAAACACTAAGGGCAAAGGGAGAAACCTGCAAGTTTACACCAGACCAGATCAACGAGCTCTCTAGGTTCATAAAAGGGTACATCGTCAGGTATGACCGCTTCTTAACTGAAAAGGGTGCTTTCGAAAAGCTGGAGCTCAGCGTAGGTGTTGATGCTGCATCCCACCGTGAAGCGTATAACGCAAAGCTAAAAAGAATCAAAACGCTACTCACAAAAGTAGTACCTGCCCTTGAGTGGGTAGCTCCACCAACAACCATAGTAGGTACTGCCCTCGGTGGAGCCTACCTCCAACCCGGACTCGCTGGCGGCATTGGCTTGGGAATCGCAGCACTAGGAGCACTCGTGTACCTTGCAGCAAACGCTCAGAACTCCATCATGAACTTTGCCGGTCCACAGTCTTACCCAATGCTCTCACGGTTTCTCCAAAGAACTTACAGCACGTCACTAGACCAGATAGTTGATCGCCATGACGAAGCCAGTAGCCTCACGTTTCTACAAAACAGCGGTGAGCTAGAAGGTATTGTAGAGAAACTTCGCCAAACAAAGTGCTTCACAACACTTGGCACTCTTAGCCAAACTCTTGAATCTGTCACCTCAAGTGGGGTTGATAACGAGGTAAAAGCTGAAGCACGCAAAACATACTCACGTGAGGTACTTGAAACTATCGAAGTTTCACTCAAGGAGATAGGCCTTCAATTTAATGAAGCAGATATGGAAATCCTGAAAAAAGAAGCTGAGCACGTGAGATCACGAAAAGACAGTGAGGCACGGGAGCGCGCAGAGCACTCCACCGCCCAAGCACAAGCTGCCGCGGAACTGGAAGCTCATGGGAATAGTGCAGCCGTTTCTCAATTCACCACAGCAGTTGAAAACGCAAATCGCCAGCAAGAAGAAGTGAGCAGCGAGCGCGCAAAGGCAGAAGAAGAGCTCAAGGCATAACGTATTCCCTATGAAGAACTCCCCAGCTTTACCCCTCCTCCCAAAGTCTCTCGCCCAGCCTGCTCAGCGAGCCCTAGTTGGAGCAGGCATAACTGAGGTTAAGCAGCTCACTACTATGAGCAAAACCGAGATTGAAAGACTCCACGGAATCGGGCCAAATGCGGTTAGAATTCTTGAAGATGAACTGAAACGTCTGGGCTTATCTTTCAGAGGTACGTAACCGTTACACCTCTCGCTCAACCGCAATGGTGCATTCGCTCACTAGTGCCGCAATTGCACCAAGCGCTGCGAGTGGGGCTGCGAGTACCACCCCAATCACCCCAAGGGTAAGCGGAAATTCTGCAATGGTATTGCCGTCTTTGTGTTTCACGGTAATCTTTCGGACATTCCCCTCTTTAATGAGGTCTTTCACCTTCTGAACGAGTTCCTCGCCATTCACCGTAAATTCTTCCTTGCGGTTTGCCATACAGCTCCTTGTTAGTGGTACTAACTACTTGCAGTTGGATACTAGCAGAATTTTGGTACCCTGAATGCATGCAGGATCTCCCCTTAACCTTTGTCACTGGAAATAGCGGGAAGTTTGGCGAAGTACAGGCTCTTATCCCCAACATCGTCCAAGTAGACGTTGATCTCCCCGAGGTACAGTCTGTTGACGCACGAGAGGTGATCACCGCAAAGCTCATCGCTGGAGCCAGCCAAGATTTACGTAACTTCATTGTTGAAGATACCGGCCTCTACTTTGACTGCCTCAATGGTCTCCCCGGCCCCCTCATCAAGTGGTTTCAAGCGAGGCTAGGAAACGACGGTATCGCAGATCTTGTCAGCCACTACGAGAGCCAGGTTGCCCACGCAATCACCTGGATTGGCTACCTATCGCCCACAGGAGAAATGCACTTCTTTGAAGGTAACATTGAGGGAACAATTGTTATGCCTCGAGGCGAAGGTTTTGGCTGGGACCCCATATTTCAACCTAAGGGCTGCAACCGCACCTTTGGCGAAATGACGAGAGAAGAGAAGAGTGAGATCAGTATGCGAAAAATTGCTGTTAGGAAACTCCTCGAACACCTAGGAAGCTAGCGATTGTTTCGCCCTAGCCTACTCAGGCGTTACCGTTGTTACCCATCCTTTTTGTCTCCCACTCTCGCTTAGCGGTTTCCTCCATCACATCAAGCCTCGTGTAGTAGTCAGGAATCTCCTTGAGGTGCGCCAGGGCAATTTTGCCAGTCTCAAGGTCGTCATCTGAAGTAACATTGGTCTGTGGGTCATGCGTACCGTGCTCAAGCTCGACGTTAAGACCCATCCTAAACTGCTCAATGTCAAATTCGTTCCAGGTAATCCCCAGTTCTCCCCCAATTCGCTGCGCATCATCTGCTGAAAATACTTTAGGTTCCATGTGCTTCCTTGCTTAGGAGTTATCTTTCCTCACTACTATACACCTTGTACATTAGGCGGTTTTAAGGTATCTTGCGCCTGTTCTCACAGTGGAGACGTTGTGAGAAAGGAGGTTGCTATCGCTGCAATTAACCACATCGCTGCCATCATCTTGGCAGGTGATGACAAATCAAACAGGATAATCTCGTCTACTGGTCAAACCTACCGCGATGCGGTAATCACTTCACTCGTCGGAATCCCGGCAGTCAGCAACATTGTTGCTGTCACCAACCGAACGCTCGGCAACCTCGTTGGAGGCAAGGTAAGGAGTATCAACGCTGGCAACTCTGCCGCCGAAAGCCTCAACCGGGGACTAACCCAAGTTGTGGGTGAAGGCTGGATTCTGATCATCGCCGCAGATCTCCCCCACATCACTGCAGAAGCTGTCACCAGCTTCCTGGCGAAAACATCGGATGAACGAGGAAGCGGGGTTTTCCTCGGCTACTCGTCCCTAGAAGAGTGTGCCGAGCTAGGCCACACAAGCAAGCATGGGGTGAAGTTGGACAGCAAAGAGGTGAAGCTTGCAAGCATCTTCCTCGTGCACCACAGCGTACTGAGAGGCGAAACAAGCGTCATCGCCCAGCTCCTGAAGAGCAGGAAGAGCCCCCTGATGATTGGCCTCAAGCTCCTGGGCCTCAAGTGGGCAACGCGCTACATCTGCAGGCAGAGTCTCAACTCTCTGGACCTCCAAGCTGATATCGCGAAACGCTGCGGCTTCCCGGTAATCGGGGTCAACACTACAGCGAAACTCGCCGTTGATGACGACACCTAGTAACAACCTACCAATCTGGTAGGTTTTTTTGTTCAATCTGGAGTATCATGTACTCATGCCAGTCATTTCCTTCAGGCGTCGTTTCAACGTGATCCTCAAGAGACGTTTTGCCATAGCAAGCACGATGCTCAAAATCACTTCGCTTGCGATTATCATCGCCATCACCTCAACCACGATTGCGTGGCGAACCGAGTACGTTGCCAAACGTGACTACAGAGAAAGTCAGTTAGGCATGCAGCGAGTACTGCTGAGTGCGCTCCCTTCAGTATCCAGCATCTACAGCAACCCGGAAATAATCTCACTCAGGGAAAAGGTAGTGGCTGGAAAAGCCTCAAAAGACAGCACCTGGGTGCAGGTAAAAAACGCTGCCAGCAGAGAGCTTCTCAATAAGACCATCCCCAGCATCCCTGATAAAACGGTTGTTCCTCCAAGTGGCGATAAGCGAGACTACCACAGCTGGTTAAACTACGTTTGGTTCAATGCTGAGACAGGTAAGTACGAGTACCGTGATGGTCAGTTTAACACCGAGCAGATGAACCTGATGCCAGATGATACCCGCTTCTGGGACTTCAGTGCCGCCATCCAGAGTGGAGCCATGGCGTGGTTTCTCAGCGGTGACTCAACCTACGCAACTCCCCTCGCCTCACTAGTACGTCGTTGGATGGTTGATGCAGCAACCAGGATGAACCCCAACCTCACCTACGCCGCTTACGTTGAAGGTTACAGTAGCCCAACCAGAACAAATAGTGGGATTATCAACCTCAACGGGAGCTATGAGCTCTGGGATGCCTTTCAGATAGTACTTACCCTCCCAAACCTAACCAGTGCCGAGAAAGACGCGGTTACCGCCTGGCTCAACTCCATGTACACCTGGCTCACCACCGATGCTGGTTCGCTTAAAGAATCGAAAACAAAGAACAACCACTCTATGTACTGGAACCTCAACGTTGTTTCTCTCGCCGCAACACTGGGGAAAACTGTTGAGGCCAAGAGTTACCTTGAAGCCGTCAAACCGCTGATAGCTTCGCAGGTGCTTCCAACTGGTGAAATGCCAGAGGAAACCAAGCGAACTTTGGCACTTGGCTACACCTACTTCAACCTGCGGGCGATGGCAGCCCTCGCCCACTATGGCGCAAGGCTAGGTGTAGATCTCTGGGGTTACGAAACTGCAGATGGGAGAAGCATCAAGAAGGCCCTCGCGTATGCGGAGCCATTTGCGAGAGAAACCGCATCCTTCCCTTTCCAGCAGGTAAGCCCGCTGCGGAGGTTTGACTACATCTGCGCTGAAACTGCATTTCGTCTCGCTGCCGCAACCCTCGGGGAAAGCTACGCCGAAACCGCAAATAGTGTAGCTACAAAGCATGGCGTTGGCTCATGGAGAAACACCTTCCTGCCGGCTGGGTTCTTGAAAGTGAGCTCTGTTAAAACTACAGCTACTGCTACACCAACTACCAAAGCTACTCCCAAACCAACGCCAAAGACGAGAACTCCAACTGCTAAGCCAACAGAATCTACAACTGCAACACCTGCCGCGCCTGCCGATGATAACCCCTCCAGCACGAGCAGTGAACCCGCTGGCGGAGACCAACCTGCCCAGCCAACACCTAGTCCATCTCCTACCATGGAGGAGTATCAGGCCAGCCCTGGATTCATTACCACCGTTAAGGTGAAGGCAAAGAGTTTCTACGAACGGGTAAAAGCTTGGGTGTACTCCTTCTTTAACTAACCTCAACTTCTGTCGTATACTGTGCACAGAAGTAACACTTTTTATGCTCAGCAAAACATTGTTAGGAGGGGTTGTGGCAGTAGTAGTCTTAGGAGCTGGTGTACTCATTCTCAAGCAAGGAGATAGTAGTAACTCACCCACAACATCAGACCTGACCTCTCAAACTTCTACCCCAACTCCTGCTCCCACTGCCAGCCCAAAGCAAACTTCTACCATCTGGTCCTTTGCTGGGAGCTCGTGGCAACCGTCAGGGAGCGCTCCTACGTGTCCTTCGCCGCTCGGTCTCGCCAGCCCAACCGATGTCACCAAGGCAACATCCATCCTCTACCCTGGCCAAGTGCGGGGTGGAAACTACAAGCCTCACGGTGGGTTCAGGTTTGATAAAGCCACCGACAACAACGTGAACGTCAGCCTTTCCCTTGATGCAACACTCTTGAGGGGATCTCGCTACATTGAGTCTGGAACCGTGCAGTACATGCTAGACTTCGTCACCTCGTGTGGCTACTTCCTCAGGTACGATCACCTCCTCACCCTGACAGACGCCTTCAAAACCCTGGTTGACGCCAACCTTCCAGAGGCAAAGGAGAACGCTTCAGCCACCACGGCATTCAGCTCTTACCCAACCTTCAAGCAAGGTACAGCTATTGCCACCGCTGTTGGCTTTGAGAAACCTTCTCGAAATGTTTCATTTGACTTTGGCGTCTACGACCTTCGCCACACCAACGATGCCTCAAGTATCGCTTCGTTCCAAAAGAAGGTAGGCAGCATGAAGGAGCTCAGCTACTTTGGCGTCTGCTGGCTGGACATGCTTCCTACCACCGATTCTACTTTCGTAAGGAACCTGCCCGGGTCTGGAACTGAGGGAACCTCAAGCGACTACTGCAACTAGCTACTCGTACCTGAGAGCGTCAATTGGGTTGAGCTTTGCCGCTCGCCTAGCTGGGAGTGTTCCTGCAAGGAAGGCGATGAGCATAATCACGAGCATAATCATTACCACTGACTGATAGGGGAAGACGAGGAGCTCTAGCCCCTCAAAGTCTTTGAGGAATCCGTTCAGGGCAACCTGGTTGGCAATTTTTCCAATCCCAAATGCGGCAAGTACCCCAAGGAGACTTCCCCAGAACCCAAGGAGAACTGCCTCGGTACTGAAGAGAAGGAAGATCTTACCCCCACTCATGCCAATTGCCTTCATCAGGCCAATTTCTCGGGTTCGCTCCTGGACCGCCATGAAGAGGGTATTAATTACCCCAAAGGCTGCAGCTAGGAGGGCGATGATACCGAAGAGGTTGAAGACAACGGTGATACCACTGATGACCTGCTTCACGATGCCAATCTGGTCCTCAACGGTTGTGGCCTTAAAGCCAGCTGTAGCTAACTTCTTCTTGAGATCTGTAAGTTTGTCAGTTGAAATACTGGTATCAAAACGAGCAACCGCAAAGGCGTACTGATCTTGCTGGCTCTGTGGCAGACCCTCAACCCGTTTTGAGTTGAGCATCTCGTTGAGACCCTGGTTAATGTTTGCCCCTCCGGCTCCCACCAAGCTTTTGAGTTGTACCCCACTCACCTTGGCGGTTACTTCAACCTGCTTACCAGTTGCGTTGGTAACCCCAATTTTTACCTCTTTACCAACAGCATCCTCATAGCTTGAGTACCCAAGGACACTGACAAACTTTGAAGGAAGGGTAATGAGGAGATCCGATGTTTCATTCTTAGGAACTGAGCCACTCCCCAAATCAAGGTTGGTACCCGTCCAGTACGTATCGAGGGTAACCTGATACTTTTCACCATTAGCACCTGAAATGTAGTCAGCTACAGGAGAAAATACTGGCCGTACCTCACTAAGCTCAGTGAATCCCTTGAGCTCCTCTATGTCTTTAGCGGTAAGTACCGGGACCGCTACCCCGAAGCCGCTATCAGATACCCTTCGCTCTGGGTTGTACTTTTTGGGAGCACTATCATCAATACTCGAGAGGGGGTCTTCAGTTTGAGCCTGCAGAATGAGCAGGTCTTTAGCACCAACGTTGGAAACCTGCCTGTCAATGTAGTCTGAGATTCCTGCACCAATAGCTGTGGTAAGGGTGAGAGTGAGGGCACCAATGAAGATGGCAATAATGGTGAGAATAGTCCTCAACTTACTCTGGAGCATGTTACCGCTAGCGGTTTTGAGAATGTCGGTGGTTTTCATAGGTTTAAGCACCTTTCACTATGCGGCCGTCTTTGATGTTCACCTGCCTATTGCAGCGTGAAGCAAGGTCATCATCGTGGGTGACTACCACAAGGGTAATCCCCTTCTCCTTGTTGAGGTTGAACAGGAGGTCTTCAATTTTTCCTCCCGTGGCGGTATCAAGGTTTCCGGTTGGCTCGTCAGCAAAGATGATTTGAGGATTGTTGATGAGAGCACGTGCGATAACGGCTCGCTGCTTCTGTCCACCACTGAGGTCTATGGCTTTACTCTTCGCTTTGTCTTCAAGCTCTACTGCCTTCAGTACCTCCATCCCTCGCTTTTTTCGCTCTATCGCTGGAACGCCAGCAATCTTCAGGGGAAGGATAACATTTTCAAGAACAGTTGCATTGGCGTTGAGGAAGAACTGTTGAAAAACAAAGCCGAAGGTGTCGTTACGAAGCTTATCCAAATCCTTTACTGAGAGGGTTTTTACATCGCTCCCCTCAATAGAAATTTCCCCTTCTGTAGGCTTATCCAAGAGAGCCAGGATGTGCATGAGGGTAGACTTCCCCGATCCACTCTTCCCAATAATCGCAATGCTCTCACCTTTTTTTATAGCAAGATCGACACCGCTCAGGGCGCTGAATGCAGAAGCTCCTTTTCCGTAAACCTTTGTAACGTTTCTTGCGTCTAGTACTGGAGTACCCATGGGTGCCTTAGTTAGCGGTAGTGTCTACCTGATTATAGCTAAAGTTGCGTGAAGTCTAGTATCCAGGGAAGTAGTCTGTAACAATCCTCCCCTGAGCAACTCCAACGTTGCGGCAGCTTTTCTTGGCGCTATCCACAAAAATGTTGGGGCCAGAAATGTAGGCTCGTCTCAGGTGTGCATCGGGCACCAGCTCCCTCAGGAGCTCAGGGGTGAGGAACCCCTTTCGCACTTCCCAGCCACTCGGCACACCTTCCTCAGTTCCTAGCAGCAGCACCACCTTCACGCCAGCTAGCTTGGCAGCCTCGAGATTCTCACGGTACGCCACCTCGGTAAACGAGGCTGCGGCGTAGATCAGTACAATATCTTGGTAGCTTCCCGCTGCCTCCATTTCGCCCAGCATGCTCCGAAATGGGGTGATCCCAATGCCACCCGCCAAGAAGAGGAGCTTACCCTGTTTCTCTGGAAGGATGAAATCGCCGGTAACCTGCCCAAGTACCACTTCGTCCCCTACCTGGAGACCCTGAAGTTCTTCTTTGAAAGCACTGGGTTCTGGGTAGAACTTTGCCCCCAACCTCACCACGTCCTCGGTGGGCGCTGAAGCAATGGTAAAGTACCTTCGGTTGCCTCTCTCGTCTTTCTTACCGTGGCGAAGTGGTAGCGTCCACTCGGCGTACTGTCCAGCCGTAAACTTGAGCTTTTCTGAGGGTGTGAAGACGAAGTCCCACACGTTGGGAGCCATCTTCACCACTTCCTTAAGGGTGAGGATTACCCGCTGCTTTGAACCAACAACGTAGGAAAATATGTTTGCAAGCACGAGGGCGAGCGCCGGACTTGCGGCGATAAACCTAAGGTCCCAGCGCGAAGTCATGAGTACCGCTGCGAGAACTGCGTAGGTGTTTCGCTCAAGATGCCCCGGTGGCGTGGTAATTGGCTCGGTGAGCATTACGGTTGCCAGGAAGATCACTGGCCAGGAGAGGAAGGCTTCAGCTAGCATTTCGCCAAGTCCCCTGCCGTCTACCAGCACACCCATCACCGTAATCATCGCTACGGCAGTAACCACGAAACACAACACCATGTCTTCTCGCCTAATCTTTCGCGCGATGAGAAAGCCAAACACCAGGGTGAATGGGAGCAGGTTGGCGCTACCCACCCACCACGTTGATCTACCTAACCCGAGGAGAACTATGGCTACGGCTGCAATGGCAGCAGGGTTGAAGAGGTGTTTTCGGTTGAGCACCAAGAGGTACTTTGACGCCATGGCAATAACGCCAGCAACTACCAGTCCAACAATGCCTTCAGTCTTGAGGGTGGGGTTGAGAATCAGCGCCAAGATGAGGGCGGTGAGAAAAGCCGATTCACTGTTTGCTGGTACCTGGTAAATCTTTGCGAAGAGCCAGTTGCTGGTAAGGCAGCTGACTACCAGCACTGAGATTGAGGCGACGAGGCTCAGGTAGTCAAGTTGGATGAGGTCTAGGGAAGCAAAGAGGAGCGAAACAGCAAGCAAGAGAACAAGACCGTACGCCAAGAGACGGTACATGGTGACGTTATTCAGTCTTCGATCAATGATGGCGAGCATGGGAGTAGGCTAAGTGAAGAATTCAGCCGGGAAGTCTCTCGATGCCTCTATCGTACCACCTTCCCTGATGAGCGCGTAGCTGAAGGTGAAGGTTTCCAAGAGCTTTTCTGCAGGCGTAAATGAGAGAGCTGTAGCTATGCCATCAGCCAGCAACCCGCTCTCTGCCACCACCCACGTTGCTGCAATGTTTGTAGGAGACTCTTGGGTTACCGGGTTAATGATGTGGGTAAACTTCCCCCACTTCCGCCGGTTACCCGCCGAGCCACAAATGCTCCCACTGGTAATGGTGGCAACCCCCACCACTTCATCTGGTGCATCCGGGTTCTCAAGCCCAACCCTCAACGGCTCCTCACTGTTGCAGTAGAGCATATCCCTTCCTGCATCAACGCAGTAAGCAGTAACGCCGTGGTCTCTGAGGACTCCTGCCACAATATCCACAAGGTACCCCTTGCCAGCTGCTCCAAAATCGAGGAAGACCGGGGTCTTGAGTGTTAGTTTTGGGAACTGGAAGTCCATCACTTCGTCCCATGCTCTCACCGGTGAGAGGTTTTTGGGAGTGAGTGAGTACGAAGCATCGTAGCCGGCATCTGACATGAGGTTGCCAATGAGAGGAGTTACCAGCCCTCCGGTTGCATCGTAGAGAGAGCGATAGCAACCAAGAAGCTTCTCGCTGTCGGGTGGCAAGGTGTACTCGCCCGCAGCTTGAGACATTCTCGTAACCAGAGAATCTTGTCTGAACCTTGAGTAGGTTGTATCGTAGGTTTCAATCCTCTGAGAGATGCTCTCTTCCAGTTCTGCGACACCCAGATCCTTTGGTGCAGAAAAGATTTCAATCTCCCAAACGGTGCCAATTGCTTCAAAGTTAAGCTTTACCACACACGCCTAGCTGGCCTTAGCCTTGATGCTGGTGATGGCGCTATTGAAACCACGGGTGGTGAGAGATGACCCCGCAAGCCTACTGAAACTCACCTCACTAATCTTTTTCCCGATAATTCTTCCGGGAAAAGTATCAATAAAATCTACCTGGAAGGCACGAGACTCACCATCTGAGGCCATGTTGGTTCCCGAAGCTGAGGTTACCACCCCATCTTTGAGGGTGAGTGTCACCCCAATAGTCTGTGTGCCCGCTGGGGTGTTGTAGCTCCCTTGTGAGGAGTAGGTACCGTCTTTGTAGGTACTGCTTGCAGTAGGAGTTGAGGTGGCAGTACTGGTAGCCTTGGGCGAACTTTCTGCCGTAGGAGTTGCGGTGGCAGTACCACTACTTACAGCAGGCGATGTAGCTGCCTGGCTTGTAGGGCTACTAGCTACATCTTCTGGCAGCACGGTATGTTCATCACGCTCATGTTTGCTATACGTAACCGCACCCCCAGCTAAGCTGAGTACGAGGGCTAAGGTAGCAACAGAAATGGTAGTGGTATTACGTGACCGAGACATGTGCTCCTATTCTAGACAGTCAGTATGAAAATTGCGTGAAACCCTAGTGACAGGTGCCACTTCCACTATCGGTAAACGTTTCACCGAGAACCGGGAGAAATTCCCACGAGTACTTCCGCTGATCGAGGGTGAGTTTGAGCACCCCGTAGGCGCTGTTATTCCTCACCTCACTTCCCGGTAGCGGCATCCCAAACTTGTAGAGCTCCTTCCCGCCCGTTCCGACGGTAATTGATCTCACCCCTTTTGCCTCATCAACTACGCCCTGAGGGTTAAGGGGTGAGAACCTCTCGTAGAGGTGCTCGTGACCCGCAAGTGAAAGTTCTACACCGCGCTCGTAGAAGAGTTCCCAAAATGGCTGGAGGGCGAGGGTGCTCCCATGCTCACTCCCCGAGTTAAACCGAGGGTGATGCATCATTGCTACCACACAGGTATCTTCTGCTAGTTCATCTGAGAGCCACTGGTACTGGGGCGATGAAACGCCGCAGCCGCCAACCTCTGAGCAGTTGGTGTTGAGCACCACCACCTTCCAGCTCCCCGCCATGTAGCTGTAGTAACCTTTTTCTGGGTTACCCGCAGCACCGCCGAAGTAGGAAAAGTAAGCCGACGCGTGCTTGGTTTGGTAGTCGTGGTTACCGGCAACTGGTTTTGTTCGATCCTTAAACCTCCCCCAGGTTGGGTTGTAGCAGTTGGCAAACTCCTCTACTGTCCCTTTCTGGTAGACGTTATCCCCTAGGGTAAAGACGGTACCAGCGATACCCTCAACGAGTGCCGCTGTGTTTTCGTCCCCATCCCCACTACAGCTTGAGATATCGCCAGCACCAACCAGAACTGCCGCTGGCAAGGTCTTGGTAGGAGTGGGAGTAACGGTTGGCTGCGCCGTCTCTTCTGCTGGCTGACTAGAGAGACTGGTAATCTGTACGTCATTGAGCTTGAACACTACAAGGCTTGCCCCCATCAAGACAAAGGCGAAAACTGCAGCGAGGACGAGTCGTGGCGTTGGCATCTGTAGCTCTAGCATACTCCAACAGGCTATACTGGTGCTATGCATTTCTCTAATCGCCTCCTTACCACGCGCCTCTGGGTGAGACCGCTAGTTTACCTGGTACTTGCTTCGCTCATCGCAATGGGAGGTTACGGTTACCGCGTCCTCGCAGCTCATGAGACCAACGCCCAGGAAACCCTGCGTGAGACGGTGACCAACCTGGCAAAGCAGCGTGAGGCTTACGCAAGCTACAAGCAGCTGAGTGTGGCACGAGAGAGCCTCGCCACCATTGGGGGCGATACTACCCAACTTGACGCAACCCTCGCTACAGTAAAGCAACACCTCCTGGCTGAGGATTTTGCCAGTGCGCTTGCTACGGCAACCGCAGGAGAGCTTGCAGCTGGTGAGCAGCTGGATTCGCTCAAAACCGACCAAGCAAAGGCTGAGGAAGAAGCTCTCAAAAAAGGCAGCCTCCAACTGCAGGTTACCAACGGTGCCTCTGCTGAGGTTGCGGTTACCCAAGGTGAGACCAGTGTTGCCACCGGCACCACCGACGCAAATGGCGCTTTTAGCACCGTACTACCTATCGGAACCTACACCGTGGCGGTGAGCAAGTACGGCTTCATCAGCATTACTACGGCAGATGTGGTGATCACCGGCAAACAGACCACCGCCCTCAACCTCACCCTCGTCACCGCGCCAACTCCTACACCAACAGCTAAAGCTAGCAGCACACCGCGGGCAACGGCCACTCCAACCGCAACTCCCGCCCCTGCCTCAAGTAGCACCGCCCACAGTAGCTACCGCAGAACTACGGTTTCAAGCTCACGTGGCAGCTTTACGGCAGACATTATGCAGTTTGAGCTTGGTGCTGGAAAGATTAAGGTAGCCACCGATACTGCCTCAGACACCGACTGCTCTGCAGACTGCGCAACCATGGCGGTGAAGAGCTACGTGCAGCGCCACAGCGGTGCGGTTGCCGGGATTAATGGAACCTACTTCTGTGCAGCTGACTACAGCACCTGTACCGCTGAGAAAGGGCACTTCTTCTGGAAAGTCTACAACACCCGCTTGGGACGAATGATCAATGCTAGCAGTGGCCTGGGCGAATCAGACCCCTTCCTCATCTTTGACAGCGTGGGAAACCCCACCTTCCTCTCCTACTGGAACGACTACGCTTCTCACAGCTTTGTTGCGGGCATCAACCACAAGCCTGCTGTGGTGAGGAACGGTGCCTACGCGGTTGATGAGAACGCCCTCGATACCAAGCAGCGAACCTCAAAGGTTGCCCGCGGAGCAATAGGCGTGTCAGGTAGTACCCTCTACGTGGTAGTAGTCCAGAGTGCTACCGTCATGGATCTGGGCGCCGTAATGGTAGCAGTTGGCGCCACCAACGCCCTCAACCTTGATGAGGGTGGCTCAAGCGCCATGTACTACAACGGCGAATACAAAAGAGGACCCGGTCGAGGGGTCCCTAACGCTATAGTGTTTATTGAGCAGTAGCCCTAGTTGAGAGTAGCTCGGATCCTCTCCATGTGAGCTTCATCTCGCTCCCGCTGACCCGCCATGTGAGTAGCAACATCTTCCTGGCTACCATGGGTGATATCACTATAACGCTTGAGGTAGGCAGTGAGCGCCTGCATTTCCCTACCGTTTACCCCGCGCTTGATCTGTCTCTCAACAGCGATGCGGGCAGTTTCACTTATGATAGTAAAGGGTTCATACACCTGCTCATCTCTACTCTTTTGTCTGAGCCATTCGTTAACCTCCTGAAAGTCAGCTTCAAGCTGATCACCCTTAGACGTACCTATAACCTGAACAAGCTCATCAAAGGCTCTCTTGTGCTCTCGAATTTTCTCGAGTGAGCGATCCATCATCTCCTTACCAGCACGGATGTTTTCAAAGAAGTGCTCTCTGGCTGCTGGATCTTGGTGGGTGATCACCTCTTTTAGGTAGCTCTCAGCTTTGTCGTAGTCTTCTGGGGCAACATCATTTTGGGAAATCTCAGTGAGGCTCACCCCACGTCGCTGCATGGTCTCGCAGAGTGCGTACCAATCAAGCACATCTACTGGGATGGTCTTTAAATCTGTTTCCTGCTCGTATCCTTGCTCTCCTGGGAGTGTTTCCATAGCTCCATGGTAGGCTACTCTGCCAGCTTCTTGCAAGTGACACCCAAATTCCTCTATACCAACCTTTAGCTGCTATTCGCTTTCTTCTCGCTCTTGCAGTTCTGGGTCTTTACCTGAAGCCTGAATTTTCCAGAGTTTTGCGTAGAGACCATTCTTCTTGAGGAGTGCATCGTGGGTTCCCTGCTCAGCAACCTTCCCTTTATCGAGGACAAAAATGGTGTCTGAGTCTGAGATAGTTGAGAGCCTGTGAGCAACGGCGAGGGTAGTTCTTCCCTTTGCAACCAGGTCTAGCGCCTGCTGAATTTCCTGTTCGCTGTGTGAATCTAGGCTTGAGGTTGCCTCGTCAAAGACGAGGATCTTTGGATTCCTAATCACCGCCCGGGCAATGGCTACGCGCTGCTTTTCACCACCAGAGAGCTTTACCCCACGCTCACCCACAACGGTGTCGTACTTTTCTGGGAACCTCTCAATGACGTGGTCAATGCTAGCAAGCTTTGCGGCTGCATTAATTTCCGCCATGGTGGCATTTGGCTTACCAAACCTGATGTTCTCAGCAATGGTTGAGTTGAAGAGCACAGGCTCTTGGGGAACTATGGCGAAAATGCTTCGCCTATCATCTTTTGAGAGCTGCTTGAGAGGTACGCCGTCTACGGTAATCTCCCCCTCTGTAGGCTCGAAGAGACGGAAGAGCAGTTTCACAATGGTAGATTTTCCAGCACCAGAAGGTCCCACAAAAGCCACCTTCTGACCTGGTTTTACCTGGAGTGAAACATCTTTTAGTACCCCTGCGCGGCCGGCATAGCTGAAGGCAACGTTATTGAAAGCAACCTCGCCCCGTGGCTTTGAGATGTGCTGAGGGTTCTCTGGCTCAGTGATGGTATTTTCAACCTGGAGCACCTTTGCCATACCATCGAGGTCTGTGAGGCCATCTTTGATCTCACGGTAAATCCAACCCAGCACCTCAATTGGAGCAGATAGCTGGATAACGTAGGTGCTGAGTAGCACTAAGTCTCCAACCGTCATTCTCCCAGCGGCAGCCTCTCTGATACCCAGGAAAAGTACAATTCCAAGGCCAATGAGTACCACTCCACCCTGCCCCCAAGCAATGAGGGCGAAGAGACGGTTTGATTTGAGGGTAAGCTTGTAGCGCTGGTTGATAGCAGGAACGTACCTCCCCTCCATGAGAGGCTCGTTATTGAAGTACTTCACCGTCTCGATGTTGGTGAGAGCATCTACCTCAATTGAAGCAACCTCATCATCAGCCATGTTTGAGCCAAGGCGATACTTTTGACGCTTCTGGGTAGACCAAATGGTAAACCAAGCGTAGAAGATAACCGTGCTAAAAATAATAATTGCGTAAATTGGTGGGTAGAGGCTGATCAGGAAGAACGAGGTTACCACCAGACCTACAACCGTAGGCAAAATGTTCATCACCGTGAAATCTAGGATGAACGAAACTGCCCTACTCCCACGGGTAATCTTGCGAGCGAGGCCACCAATTTTCTGCTCTACGTGGTAGGCAATAGGAAGCTGGACGAGGTGACTGAACAGCTTGTGCGAGAGGGTACGGGAAATACCCATCTGCGCAGGGGCAAAGGTAACATCTCTCAGGTAGTCCAAGAACGAGGTACCAAACTTGAAAGCAAAGAAAGTGAGCACCACCGGCAAGAGCGAAGCAAAGTCTTTCTTCTCCGTAACACCATCAATAATTTTCTTGAGCCAGAGCGGATCAAGGGCACCAGTAATCCTGGCACCAACCATAAAGATGATGGTGAGTACTACGAGGAACCAGTAGGGTTTCAGGTACCTAAAAAGGTAGGGAATATTTACCGCGCTAAAGGGCGGCTCTGCATTTGGGTTTTGTTCGGGCATGTAGTTACTTAACCACATCTTTCGTGGTATATCTAGTGCTATCAGCGAGGATAGTTATGACGACCCTTAAAAGACTGTTACAGACCTACGAGGGACTCATTGAACCCTCAGTTCCCGAAGTTATGCGTAAGGTGTACGGCAAACGGTTGAGTAGAATCCACTGGCTCACCAGCCGGTTTGTAGACTACGGCATCTGTAGCCTGTCCCAGGCACAGCTACTCTGCTACCAACTGGTAGTCCAAAAGTCACGCTGGCGAAGTGCAAAGCGAAAGATCCACAGCACCGATCTCATCGTCCAAGACTTCCCCCAGTACGCAGCCGAATCGTACGCGGCACTCTACACCAAACTCCACGCTCTCGCTTCTAGCAACAATTCCCAAGAGGTGCCCTCCTAGCACCTCTTTTTTAAACCTGTAGTAACTTCTCCCCAGCCCGTAGTACAATAGGTGTGTATGCTTACCCAAGATGATGTCATCTACTTCATTGTCACCGACAGGTTCTCTAACGGGGACCCTGAGAATGATCAGGACGTAGACCTCTCCAACCCAGACGGCTACCATGGTGGCGATTTTCAGGGCATCATTGATCGTATCCCCTACCTTCAACACCTTGGGGTAACCGCCCTCTGGATCACCCCAGTCTTTGAGAACAGCCACCTCCCCCAGCATGGCCACTTTGGCTACCACGGCTACTGGCCTTTTGATTTTGACAAGGTTGACCCCCACCTCTACAGCCCAAAACCTGGGGTACCTGCTGGAAGCAAGCGCTACCTCAAGGACCTCGTTGACCAGCTCCACTCAGCAGGCATCAAGGTAATCCTTGATGTGGTAGTAAACCACACCGCCTACGATCACCCTGGTCTCCAGGAAGGCGGGCACAGCATCATCAAACCTCACTGGTTCAATCCCCCAAAGAGCGAGCAAGAGGTGGGCGATATTGGCAGCTGGCTCTCAGGCCTTCCAGACCTTAAGGCAGACATTCCCGAGGTTGCTGACTACCTTGTGCAGATGGTGGCAGACTGGATTGGCGAAACTGGCGTGGACTGCATCAGGATGGATACCGCCAAGCACGTTGAGGGAATCTTCTGGCACTACTACAAAACGCTCATTAAGGGTAAGTACCCTACCGTTTCGCTCTTGGGCGAGGTACTGGACTACAACATTGACCACATCTCAAGCTACCAGAGGCACTTCGCCTTTGACTCCCTCTTTGACTTCCCCCTCCAGCGCGCCATCGAGAACGCTTTCATTTTTGGCGAAAGCTGCAAGCAGATTGCGGCTCCCTACAGCACCCTCGCCCACCCGGGAAGCGGCATCCTTGACCAAGACAACGCCTACACCAACCACAACAAGCTGGTAACCCTCTTGGATAACCACGACCTCGCCGCAAGGTTCCTCACGCGTGCCCTCGAGCACAGCCACCAGAACCACGCCTGGGCGGAGCACACCCTGAAGCTTGCCCTCATCTTCATGCTCACCAGTAGGGGTATCCCGCAAATCTACTACGGCACCGAGCTTGGCCTAGAAGGCAGGCATGACCCTGATAACCGCCGCGACATGCCGTGGCACCTCATCCCCAACGGCCTTGAGCCTGATCCTGAGAAAAACCAGGGTACCAGCGAGATCTTCCAGCTCACCAAGCAGCTCATCGGCATTCGCAAGGCATCACAGGCGCTCAAGTACGGTTCGCAACTCACCCTCTACGTTGACGATAGAATCTACGTCTACATGCGCGAGTACCGTAACGAGTGGGTTGTCGTAGCCATCAACCTCAACGACGAAGACATGACCATGCCTCTTGAGGTTTCCTTCGCCTACAACGAAATCATTCCTCCACGTATCAAGGAAGACATGCAGAACCAGCAGTACGTCGACATCCTGAGGCAGGTGCCATCAGGACACGCCACCGATAAAGTTTTCAGCATTCAGCTTCACAAGCGAAGTGCCGCGATACTCATGCCGCTCAAGCAGATGTTAGTGAGTGTCGCCTAAATCTTCCGTCGTCTAGCGTTCCTTAGGAGTACACCTAATTTCAAGCATTCGCTCCTCAATGCTCACCGGGTACTCACCGGTAAAACAGGAAGTGCAAAGTTGACTTTCGGGTAGGCCTGTCGCCTCAATGAGTCCCTCGTAGGAAAGGTAGTGGAGCGAATCCACTCCAAGGTACTCCCTGATCTCTTCACTTGTTTTGGCGAAGGCAATGAGTTGCTCCTGGGCTGGCGTATCGATGCCATAGAAATCTGGGTAGCGGTACGGTGGCGAGCTTACAATGAAGTGAATCTCAGTGGCGCCCGCATCACGCAGCATCTGGATTACCTGGGGCGAGGTTGTTCCCCTCACAATTGAATCATCAACCATCACCACGCGCTTGCCGGCTATGGCAGACCTGATAGGGTTGAGCTTCATTCTCACCATCAGCTCACGAAGGTGCTGTTCAGGCTGAATGAAGGTTCTCCCAATGTAGCGGTTCTTGATGAGCGAAAGTGAGAGTGGAATCCCCGTCGCCTCAGAGAACCCCTGAGCGGCGGGAATCCCCGAGTCTGGCACTGGCACCACAATATCTGCATTGATGTTGGTTTCAGCCGCCAGCTGCCTCCCCATGTTCTGCCTCACCTCATCAACACTCTTCCCCAAGAGGTAGCTGTCTGGACGGGCGAAATAGACAAATTCAAAGACATCAAGTTTCTGGTTGGGCTCAGCTAGCTGGTACGACTTCATACCCTTAGTGGTAAGCGCCACCATTTCACCTGGGAGCACCTCGCAGAGGTACGTTGCCTGAACGGTATCAAGGGCACACGTTTCTGAAGCCACAATCAGTCCACCGTCTAGTTTTCCAAGACAGAGAGGTCTGATTCCACAGTGGTCTCTCACCGCAACCAAGGTATCGGTGGTGAGCACGAGGAGCGAAAAGGCTCCCGTAAAGAGCGGGAACGCAAGTTTCACCGCTTTTGTCACCGACTTCCCCTGCACCATGTAGTACCTAATAGCCGCTGCCATGAGCTCGGAGTCACTGAGGTTTTGTGCCGGTACCCCGTGCTTCTTCAAAAATACCTCCAGCGCCTTTGTTGAAGGTAGGTTTCCGTTGTGTGCCACTGCCACCAGCTTATCCTGGCCGATAACCGGCTGGAGGTGCTCGGTATCGCCACCCTTTGAGGTTGAGTAACGGTTGTGACCGATAGCCATCGTGCCTGGAAGCTTCTTCATCACCGCCTCGGTGTAGATTTGGTTTACTAATCCAGAGGCGCGATGGGCGTGGAGTTTCTCTCCATCAGAGCTCACTATCCCCGATCCTTCTTGCCCACGATGCTGGAGGGCGTAGAGCCCGAAGAAGGTAATCCGCGCCGCATCAAAGTCTCTGCCAATAGCTCCAAAGACTGCACACTTCTCGCGGGGCGGTAACTGCATACATCTAGTCTAGCCAGTCTGGGGAAAGATACCAACTAGTGGGACGTGGGCCAAATAGGAAACTAGCTGTGTGCCGTAAAACACCGCAGCAACGTTAGTAGTAAGGAAGATTCGAGTAATGACTGAAACGTACTAAACGTACGTTGAAGGAATCACGGAGAATCTGACGAAACTAGTAGCGTTGCTGCGGTGTTTTACTCGGCGTAGGCGTTGGAAACAACTTCCATTACAGTAGTCAGTCCCTGCTCAACCTTCTCCATACCATCCTCTACCAATGACCTAAAACCTGAGTTGTTCCTGAGTGATAGGAAAGTCTCTCGCTCACCCTGCCAGGCGTTAATGATTGGCCTACTAGCATCGTTCATTTCGAGGAGTTCGTAGACACCAATTCGTCCCTGGAAACCGGTACCTGCACAGGTCTCGCACCCCTTCCCAACAAACTCTTTCTCAAGGGGTCTTCCCATAATCTGCTGGAAGAGCTTGCTCTCGCTCTCGTTTGGCACCTGCCACTCGCCACAGGTAGTGCAGGTTCTCCTCACCAGCCTCTGACAGATAACACCTTTGAGAGCTGCATTGATGAAGAAGTCTTCAACTTGCAGATCACGGAGGCGCGAAATAGCTGAGACAGCGCTGTTGGCGTGGAGGGTTGTCATCACGAGGTGACCGGTGAGTGATGCCTCGATAGAAATTTTGGCAGTCTCCTGGTCACGTACCTCTCCTACAAAGATAATGTCAGGGTTGAGACGAAGGATAACCCTGAGGCCACTTGCAAACGAGAGTCCTCTCTCATTCTCCACCTGCATCTGGTTGATGCCTTTGAGGACGTACTCTACCGGATCCTCAATAGAGATAATGTTGGTCTTTCCGGTATTGAGGAGGTTGAGTGCGCTGTAGAGGGTTGAGGTTTTTCCTGCTCCCGTAGGCCCACAGACAATGACGAGGCCAGTTTTTGCCATGATCATCTTCTCAAACCTTACCCTAATGGCATCTCCCATCCCGTGATCCTTGAGCGCGTAGACGGCGCTAGCACTGTCGTGGAGACGGAGGGCAATCATTTCACCAGCAGCAACTCCTGTAAGGGCCATACGAACGTTAACCGCTCTATCCTTGTACCTGAAGAGGAACTTTCCTTCTTCGCTTATCTGACGCTGGCCGGTATCAACCGCAGACATAACCTTAATACGCGCCGAAACCGCCGCATACCCTTCAAGGGGAATTCTGGCTGCCTCCTGGAGGATTCCATCAAGACGCATCCTCACCAAGGTGTACTCTTCTGTTGGCTCAAAGAGCACGTCTGAGATACCCCTCTCAGCCGCGTAGTTAAGGAGGAGCTCAACAATTTCTGGAGCAGTTTGAGGTGAGCCGTAGAGGCGCTGGAGCTGCGCAAATACATCAGCGGTAAGGATGGTAGGCGAAGAAGCCACACCAGGATCTGGCGCGGTTACCGTTTGCCCCTCTTCGTCACGGTGACCAAATAGCATACTCCAAGTATAGAACACTCCACCGAAACCTGCCATAACCCCCATTATTGGGGTTGTTTTATGAGGTAGGTAAAAAATGACTCCTGGAAGTTAAAACGTTCAAAGAAGTCAGTTGAAAAAAGAGGGCTCTTTTCTGTATAATGCAACCTGTACACACCAGTAACGAGGAGATTACGCTACCATGACGCAGTGTCGTAGGTCACCGTTTATTGCATCAGCCCTCATCCTCTTCGCAGGGTTGCTCATTAGTACCTTCGTTCCAGCAAAGATTGCCCGGGCTGCCTTCGATCCAAACAACCTCATCAGAGATGACCTCTTTGTTGATAGCAACGCCATGGATGAAGCCAGCATTCAGGGCTACCTGGAAGCTTACGGGTCCTGTTTAGCAACGGTAAGTCCCTCGCTCCTAGACTCAGATGTGAGGGCTTCAGCTCTCATCAACAATGCCTCAAAGCAGTTTGGCATCAGTCCAAAGGTGCTCTTGGTGACCATGCAGAAAGAGCAGTCGCTGATTACTAAGAGCTGCGCCCAGCTTGACGCTGCCCAGGGTATGCAGTACGCCCTCAACGGAGCCTTAGGGTACAACATGCCAGATACCCTAGGTGTTGGCACCTGTCTCTACACCTTCAAGAGGCAGCTCTTTGGTGCAAACTGTAACGGCTCTGACTACTGGGGCTCTCCCCGCTCGTTCAGGAACAACTGGGACCTCGGGCGCGGACCAGGTGGGACCACCTTCCCACAGTCTTTTGTGGTGCAGGAGAAAAGCTGGATACCAGGTGTGAACATCACGGTAAACCCACAGACAAAAGCTACAGGACTCCTCTACCGTTACACCCCCTACGCCTACAACGGCAACTACAACTTCTGGAACCTCTACCACAACGTTTTCTTCCCGCCGGTAGCTTACGCTTCGGAGTACGTTTGGCAGTCAGCTATGAGCACCCAGGTACTTCAAGGTCAAAGTACAGAAGTTGCTATTAGCATAAAAAACAAGGGATACATTACCTGGAATACCACAGGCACAAACGCGGTAAAACTTGCTACTAATAACCCCTTGAACCGCACAAGCCTCTTTTCAGCTACGTGGCCTGCCGTCAATCGGGTCCACTCTTGCAATGTTGAGAGAGGTGATAGTGCACAGTCAGTTAACCCACTTTATGTAAAACCAGGCCAAATCGCTGTTTTCTGCGTCACATTTAGCGCACCCAGCAACATGCTAGGTGGCACGTACAGAGAAGAGTTTAGTCCTATCCTGGAAGGTATCCCAAATACCATTGAAATTAACGGTATCGGTGTGGATGTCTTAGTTGGCCAAACACATAACGCAGCATGGATAGACCAGTCAGCAAACACACCCATTGAGAGCACACAATTTGCTACACGCTGGATAAAGTACCGAAATATCGGTACTAGTACGTGGAGAAAGACAGGAGATAACCCTGTACGACTTGCAACAGCACGCACCCTCAACCACTCTAGTAACTTTGTCACAGATAGCTGGGTATCCCCATCCCGCCCAGGTATTGCTGGGAGTAACGCTTCATTCACCCTTGTAGAAGCTGGTAGTAACCCAAATGTTTCGCAAGATGAGGTAAAACCAGGCCAAATTGCTACATTCCCGTTTGATCTAAAAGCTCATGCCTGGATAGGACTTGGGACATTCAATGAGTACGTCACCCTGTCACAAGACGGAGCTGGTGGGTATGGTCAGTTTGGTCCAGATGATGCGTACTTCGTTCACAACATCGTTCCTTACTGGCAGTCAGAGGTATTTGGTTCCATCCAAGACCAGCTCGTTGGAAGCGGTAGCTACATTTCTGTAACCATCAAACTCAGAAATATTGGAACCACCACGTGGAGTAGTACGGGTAGTAACAAGGTAGTTCTAGCCACCGCACGCCCATCAGGGAGAGGAAGTGACTTTGTCGCAGACTCATGGATTGCTGCAAACAAGGTACTCAGTTTCTCAAGTACCGAGGCAGGATCAGACCCAGATATCACGGCTGGGCAGGTTAAGCCTGGACAAATTGGGGTATTCACCTTCCCAATGAAGGCTCATGCTTGGATGGGACTAGGGACATACCTAGAATACTTCACCCTGCGCCAAGAGGGAGCTGGTGGTGGTGACTTCAACACCAACAACATCCCAGTGAACATTACTATCGCACCTAGATTCTCTGCTGCCTGGCATGCTCAAACGGTGCTTCCACCACTTCCACAGGGGTCAACTGGGACGGTCACCATTAAGTACCGAAACACCGGGGGTGATACCTGGTTCAACTCTGGTCAAAACCCTGTGAGACTAGCAACTGCTCGCCCATTCGGAAGATACAGCCCATTCATCGTTGATGGGGTTTGGAGTTCAGGAAATAGGATAGCCACCTTCTCTAGTACCGAAGCCGGATCCAACCCAGATATCACAGCTGGGCAGGTTAAGCCTGGGCAAATTGGGGTATTCACCTTCCCAATGAAGGCTCATGCCTGGATGGGACTAGGGACATTCAATGAGTACGTCACCCTGTCACAAGACGGGTCTGGTGGGTATGGTCAGTTTGGTCCAGATGATGCGTACGTTCAGGTGAGGATAGTTCCCGCACTCTACGCAGCATGGGAATCTCAGAGTGACCACCCAGATATTGTTACCGGAGGTGTAAGTAGTGTAACCATCAAACTCAGAAATATTGGAACCACCACGTGGAGTAGTACGGGTAGT
>CAZQKK010000002.1:281482-355488 GCA_964593885.1 uncultured Candidatus Saccharibacteria bacterium
TGTAACCATCAAACTCAGAAATATTGGAACCACCACGTGGAGTAGTACGGGTAGTAACAAGGTAGTTCTAGCCACCGCACGCCCATCAGGGAGAGGAAGTGACTTTGTCGCAGACTCATGGATTGCTGCAAACAAGGTACTCAGTTTCTCAAGTACCGAGGCAGGATCAGACCCAGATATCACGGCTGGGCAGGTTAAGCCTGGACAAATTGGGGTATTCACCTTCCCAATGAAGGCTCATGCTTGGATGGGACTAGGGACATACCTAGAATACTTCACCCTGCGCCAAGAGGGAGCTGGTGGTGGTGACTTCAACACCAACAACATCCCAGTGAACATTACTATCGCACCTAGATTCTCTGCTGCCTGGCATGCTCAAACGGTGCTTCCACCACTTCCACAGGGGTCAACTGGGACGGTCACCATTAAGTACCGAAACACCGGGGGTGATACCTGGTTCAACTCTGGTCAAAACCCTGTGAGACTAGCAACTGCTCGCCCATTCGGAAGATACAGCCCATTCATCGTTGATGGGGTTTGGAGTTCAGGAAATAGGATAGCCACCTTCTCTAGTACCGAAGCCGGATCCAACCCAGATATCACAGCTGGGCAGGTTAAGCCTGGGCAAATTGGGGTATTCACCTTCCCAATGAAGGCTCATGCCTGGATGGGACTAGGGACATTCAATGAGTACGTCACCCTGTCACAAGACGGGTCTGGTGGGTATGGTCAGTTTGGTCCAGATGATGCGTACGTTCAGGTGAGGATAGTTCCCTAGCGTTCTTTGTTAGGGTCGCGTTCTAGAGCAGCTGAAATATCTCTAGGCCAAACATAGATTGAGTAGGTGTTAGTATCCACCTTCCTTTCATACATACCATTTTTTTCAATAAATACTGGTAGAAGCTTCTCCCCATCTCCCCTTTCTGTAACGAGGAAGTTTGCTGGAACGTCGTACCACGCGCTAGGAGATAGCCAGTAGTACGGTTGTACAACGTGTTCATGTTTTCTTACTGGAGAAACCCAAATGGACCTCCCGGAATACACCTGTGTAGGCGTAGCAGAAAAGTATGTTCCGTAGCCTCTAACCAGATCAAGCGAATCAAGGGTAGCAACTAACTCTTTTATGGGTGCATCTTGACGACTTTTTTGAAACGCTAAATTGCAAGTCATCGAAAAAAAGAAAAGAGTAGCTACAACGCACAGAACCTTTGTGCGTTGTAGCTCAAGTGGTAGAGAGAAAAGAATTAAAACTGCTGGAGTAAACAAAATCAACGCCGGTAGTGTGTAGCGTATGCTGAACACATCAATTGGTTGCGTACTAGCAATTACAGCAGTAAGAACCAGCATGCTCGGCACTATGAGAAGGAGAAAGTAGGCACCCCCAAATGATTTGAGTGACGCACGCAGTCTCGTAAGCGCAATAATTGGAATTACTGCAAGTGAAATGTACAGTACTTCAATAAGAACGTGTGGGATCAAGAGCTTACCAAAGAAACTTGCTCCAAAGGAGTAGAAGTATACAGAAACTAGATTCTGAATATTACGCATAACTTGCTCAACAGTAGCAAATCCAAGAACGTGGCTGACAACCGTAACACCGGAATTCTGAAGCAAACGAGTTCCTAGCACAGCAACTACAATTGAAATAACCTGCGAAGACAGAATTAGTAAGTGCTTCTTTGCGTTTGTTTCAGTGAAAAAATAGAGGTAGCCAATAACTATGATTATTGGTAATGGAGCCATAAACATGTAGTACATGTCGCTGAACACACCAGCGGAACTGATAATCATAGCTAGCAGCAGTAACCTGTTTGAAGAAATCTGGGTGCGAATGTAGCTTGTCACTAGATACAAAGTAAGGAGCGCAAATAGCGCTGTAGCTCCGTGTGCTGGTGAACGAAAAATATCATAAATAATATTGGCAGAAGGAAACAGAAGGAGAATTAATAGACAGATTTGCAATAGCGTAGGCGATTTCTTTGTAACAAGTGTTACCAGCTTTAATGTAACGATGATTGTCATGAGAATTATCGCCGCCGATGCAAATGGAAGTATCCAACTTTTTACTCCAAAGATTAGAACTAGTGGGGTGTAGAATACGACATCAGTAAGTAAAAAATGATCTGACGGCACCCGCCAATCATTTGTAAAGAAATCTCCATGTACGATGTCACTTGCCATGAGCAAACTTGCCGTACTATCAGGATTACTACCCGAGAACCTCATTGAGGCCGCAAAAAGTACAGCAAAAGCTGCAACCAGCATGAGTAACGTTGCCACCTTTATCTTTGGAACAGACTGTATAAGCCCTATCAACTTCATTACGAGACGGGAATAGTAGATTCTATCGATGAGTATACCAGAACGCAATCCTACCGATACACTAACGACTACCTTTTTTCTGTAACACTACCCAACCCCCCTGCTCGAACACTTTTTGATACCCTTCTGAAAGCCTTCTGTTAAATATTCCGTCAATATCCCACTCACCAACCAGTGGCCATGTATTTAATCCCATGCCGCGAATGTAGTAGTCTGTGTCTTTCTCAGCATTGAGAGAGTATATTTCTTTCCTCCCAGAAAGATGGGGAACAATTGGATCTTGTGCACTTACAGAAGCACCGTCAGGAATGACTTCAAACGCAGCCATTGCATCCTCCCACCTGGAATCTTTAGAAAAGAGATTCAATTTTTCTACTCGTGAGTAAGATAGCAACGGATAGCCCTTCTGTATGGTAATTCCGATTTGAGTAGTAACGATGAGAAAACAGAGGAGAAACACAACATATGACCTCGCTTTTACACTGCGTATCAACCGAGTCACTCTCCAAACACCGTCCGCTGTAGCCATTACGAGGACGGGAGCCACCACCGCATTGTAGTGGTAGCTAGCCGTCCAGAGATTCTGGGTATCTGAAAGAAACCTCTCTAAGATGAGCGGTACTAGTAAGATTACCAGGGGCGAAGCAACAAAGAGAAATGCAAAGGGATAGAAAAGGAGCCAGAGTGTTTCACGCTTCTCAGGCTGGTTGAAGAGGACTGCAAGTGAGCGCAGCGGGTGGAGTATGAGTGATGCAAGAGCACCCCGTGGACCACTCCCAAGTTCGTTGTACTTCCAAAACTCGTAAACACCGCCAGCAAAGTGAGGAATGATCAGCTTTATGGTCAGGATAAACCAGCTCACCCCTGCAAGTATCGTAAGCCAGGCGCGCTTGTACTCTTTTAGGAGTAGTAGGTGCACACCAAACCCCACAGCAAGGAGTGACATGTTTTCCTTACAGAGGAGGAGGAGAACCAGCGATACCCAGTACTGTCGCCACTTCTTTAGGTCAACCGCATACACCGCCAAAGCAACCAGAGGAACCGCAAGTGAGACCTCATGGAAATCATAGAGAGCAGTAAGCTGGATCCCCCAAAAGGTGAGGTAGGTTGCAGCCATGAGTAGCGCTGGCCATACCCCCAAACGCTTCTTTGCAAAAAGGTACACTGGAAGCGCTGCGATACTCAGCGTAAAGGCTTGGACTACCAAGAGTACTTCAGCACGGGGGAGAATCCAGTACAGCGGTGCCAAGAGGATAAGGATGGGATGGAAGTGTTCGCCCAAGATGTGCTTACCATGCACGGTGATCTCAGGTGAGAGGAACCTGCTGTACTTCCAAATTGCCTGATCAAAAATGCCCAGATCATAGCCGTTTGAGGCAAAATGCCAGTGTCTAATGAGGGAGAGATGACTGTACGCCAAAAAGCCAACCGCAATGAGCAGCCAAATTCCCCTATTGGCTGCTACATGAGCTAGCAGCGCTTTCCAAAATGATTTGAGATTTACACCGGAAAGTTTCACCTTCCCAGCATACCACCTAGTAACTCTACGTGAACCCCTTGCTTCGCTTGTGCATTGCGCGTACGCTAGCGGTGTTGGTGGTCTCGCTACGCGAAAGAACGACAAAAAGGACTCCCTCCTCCATAAACTCGGAGACCACCACACAATTTGAAAGAGACCCCCCGTGGGGTCTCTTTTCACATTCCTAAGCTTTTTTCGAAAAACTTAGTTCTTCTTGGCGGCACGCGCCCTGAGGGTTGGGTTGAGCTGCTTCTTACGGAGACGAAGGTTCTTTGGGGTAACCTCGAGGAGCTCGTCTTCTTCAAGGAAGTCTAGACACTGCTCGAGACTCATGATGATTGGTGGGGTGAGAGTAAGGGCATCATCTGAGCCTGAAGCACGGACGTTGGTGAGCTTCTTTTCCTTACAAACGTTGATTTCCATGTCATCCTCACGAGAATTGAGGCCGATGATCATTCCCTCGTACACCTCAAACTGTGGTCCAATGAAAGTATTTCCACGTCCCTGAGCAACGTTGAGTCCGTACCCTACCGCTTTACCTGTCTCTGAGGCAATGAGCACGCCGTTTCGAAGTTTTGGAATTGAGCCACTGACTGGATCAAACCTGAGGAAGAGTGAGTTGAGGATAGCGGTTCCCTTGGAGAGGGTGAGTAGCTGGTTTCGAAGACCCAGAAGGCCGCGGGTGGTGATTTCAAAGACAACACGTGAGCTACCATCAGAGTTTTCTTCCTGGTTGAGGAGAATCCCTTTTCTTCGCCCAATCTCGCCGGTAACACCTCCAACAAAGTCTGAGGCAACGTCTACGGTGAGCTCTTCAACTGGTTCTGAGAGAACACCATCAATATCTTTGGTAATAACCTGAGGTTTTCCAACCTGAAGCTCAAAGCCTTCACGCCTGAGGGTTTCAATGAACACTGAGAGGTGGAGTTCTCCCCTACCTGAGAGGATAAATTCTCCCTCATCACCCATTTCGAGACGCATGGAAACGTTGTGCTCAAGCTCCTGCTTGATTCTGTCCTGAATCTGCCTGCTGGTGACAAACTTTCCTTCACGTCCAGCAAATGGCGAGGTGTTGGCAGCGATAGCCATTTTGAGGGTTGGCTCTTCAATGGCGATAGCAGGCAGTGCCTCAGGGCAAGCAGGATCGGTAATGGTTGCGCTAATCCCCGCCTCTTTCAGGCCGGTGAGCGAAACAATGTCTCCGGCAAATGCCTCAGGTACCTCAACACGGCTGAGGCCTTGGCTAACGTACACCCTATCAACACGTCCACTCCCAATAGTGCCATCAGGGTTGAGGAGCGAAAGAGTTGAACCAGGCTTCACACTTCCACGGTAGATACGACCAATAGCGTACTTCCCCTGGTAAGAATCCCAGTCTAGGGCAGAAACAAGCATCTGGAATGGACCAGTTTCGTCACCCGCTGGAGCTGGAATGTGCTCAATGATTGCCTCAAAGATATCGGTGAGATCTGCGTCGGCGCTTGGGTCTGCTGGCATTTCTTTCCAGGCCTTACCTTCACGACCAATAGCGTAGTACACAGGAAACTCAAGCTGATCTTCAGTGGTAGCGAGGTCTAGGAAGAGGTCGTAGGTTTTGTGGAGCACCTCATCAACCCGAGCATCGCGCTTATCAATCTTGTTGATGACCACAATTGGCTTGAGGTTGAGCTCGAGTGCCTTCTTGAGTACAAACTTGGTCTGTGGCATTGGGCCTTCTTGGGCATCTACCACGAGGATTACCCCGTTTGCCATGGAGAGGGTACGCTCTACCTCGCCACCAAAGTCGGCGTGTCCAGGGGTATCAACGATGTTGATTTTGACGCCGTTGTAGGTAACCGCAGTGGTCTTTGCAAGAATGGTGATACCACGCTCGCGCTCTTGGTCGTTTGAGTCCATGATGAGCTCTTGGCTCATAGCAGCCTCATTCTCACGGAAGGTTTTTGCCTGCTTCAAGAGACCGTCTACCAAGGTGGTTTTACCGTGGTCTACGTGAGCGATAATGGCGACGTTGCGAATGACTTGCTGTGGCATACAAAAAAATAGGTGCGGATATAACCGTGTATCCCTGGGAGTATAGCGGAAGCTAACAAAAAAAGCCACCCATATAGGGTGACTTTGAAACGTTAGGCGATGTACTTGCGCAGAACCAAGGCAACTGCGTCAAAGGCGGCCTGATCCGGGATACCCGTTTCAATCCGCTCTTCAAGCCATCCCTTGGAGTGTCCATAACGCTCCATCCAGCTCAACACCGCCATAGTCACTTCGGCGTAATCGATGGCCGTATCCTCACCGATTGCAGATTTGACCAATGTTTCCAACTCGTTAAGTTGGTTCTTCTCTTCTTCACTCATCTTCTCAAGTCCTGCTTCTCTGACAGGTTGGGAGGATACTACCAGGAAAACCGGCACTTGTCCAGGTTGAAGATGCCGCTTAGAGCAACCCCGCTACTACCGCAAACCTCCCCTCAGGCTCTCCAGTTGCTTCGCTCCGGCGGTGGGAGAAGTACTTGCCTGCGTACGTATCCTCGGGGTAACCAGGTACCACCACTCCGGTACTGGTTAGCTGGTCGAGGGCAGCCTGAATCCAGTCAACCTTCCACGGCCTTTCACTATCGCCACTTGGAAAGGTGTAGCGAGGCCAGAAATCTGCGGTAAACCTCGTTTTGAGGAAGTGATCGTCGTAGGTTGCCTGGTGGGTATCCCGTGCCGGCGAGAGCCACACCTCTAAGTCAGCCGGGTTTGAACCAAACTCGCTCACCATCGCCCCAATGAGCTTATGTGGCACACCAAGATTCACGCCAGGATGACCGGCGTGTGCTAGTCCAACAGATTTGGTAACCCGGTCAAATACAGCAATAGCAAGGCAGTCGGCAACCACCATCATCAGACGGGATCCAGAAAGGTTGCTAACGAGAATATCGGCATCGGGGAGCGAATCGTCAAAGCTGAGCATCCCCCACCCTAAGTCTTCAGGTCCAACCACCCTCACGGTATCGCCGTGTACCAGCGATGCGAGGGCTACGTCACTAGGCGAAACGCCAATAGACTTGAGCCACGTACTGCGGTTGCCCAGCACCTCACCTGCTTCGCCCCAACGCCACGCCATGTTGCCATCACTGAGGTTACTACACCTGAAAATTACCTCTGGCTGGAGGGTCATTCCTAGCGTCTGATCATCGCCTTGTGGGCGAGCTTCTTCTCCATTGCCTCGCCGAGGAGGTCTTTGTACTCCATCTCGTTCGGTGAGAGTTTCAGAGCTTTCTTGAAAGAAGATTCAGCCTTTGCGTACTGACGCATGGCCATGTACGCCTTACCCAGGTTTGCGTGACGGTTGGCGTTCAATTCATCCTGGCGAACCGCCATCTCAAACTGCCTGATGGCATCGGCGTACCTATCCTGGTGGTAGAGCACTAATCCCAGGTTGTTGAGGATGTAGCCGTTATCGGCATCAGTTTTGAGGGCTTGCCTGAAGGCTTCTTCGGCATCCTGCCAGTCTTCCCCGTTTTCCAGGTAGATAACCCCAAGCCTACTGTATGCCTTACTGCAACGAGGATCCTTTGATGCAGCCTGGAGGTACTTCTGCTCCGCAGCCTTAAGCTCTCCCTTCCTGAAGAAGATATCTGCCTCGTTGAGGAGCTCTTGCACCTCTGGGGAGTACTTCACCTCTGGTTCAGGCGCTGGAGCTACGGGAGCTGGCTGCTTACCTCGCGCTTGTGGAAGCATGTCATCAACTACATCCTCGTGGATAACCTGCACATCAGGGTCAAATGAGGGTTTGCTACTTCCCATGGTCAGTCCCCAGGTTCTGTCTACACGTTTGGTTTGGGGAGCTGTCTTTCGCTCTGGTAAGCGCGGGCGCATGAAAGAAGGAAGCTTCTTGGTCTTTTTTGCCTCAGCACCCATCTGATTTGGGATGCTCTTTGGTGTATTGCGGGCATCGATGAGCTTTTGGAGGGCCGGGAAACGCTTGAGGACACCCTGCCAGTCAATGAGGAGGAGTACGAGGAGAACCGCGAGGAGAATGATGATCCAGGTAATCATATGGTTGTGGAAGACTGGTATGCCTCCAGGACTTCGTCCTGGTTGACGGTGTTGTGGTTGAGAGGCTGGAGGTAGAGGAGACGCTTTACCGCTCTGCGATCAGCCTTACTCTCTACTGTATAGGAAGTGAGGAGCTCCTGCCAGCGTCTGAAAAAGGTACGCTCACCAGGTTTAGCTTCGGTGGATGGTCCCTCGGCCGCCCTCACTTCTCGCACCCGTGACCTGACGGTGGGCAGCAACCTCCCCGATTCACTGAGGAGGAGCACCGATAGTTGATCTGGTGGCTCTTCTAAGAGTTTGAGGAGCGAATTTGAAACCTCAGCCCTGAATTGGTCGGCAAACCCCAAGATCACCAGTTTCTTGCCTGCAACAGGGGTTTGCGAGGTGAAAGTGTGCACCTTCTTTACCTCAGCCATGGTTGGAATGTCTGCAATGAGCGACATGAAGTCTGCTGCATGGTATGTGGCGGCGAGATCACTGGTAAAAGACTGCCAATTTTCTTGGGGAAGTGTGGCGTGTCCGCTTGCTGGGAGGGTCTCTGACTGCATACCCGTATGCTAGCGTACTTGTTGGCAGGATGCCATGCGTGGTATGAAAGGGGTATGGAAACTTCTTCTCCGACACCTCCTCAGAACCTTGGTACTCCGCCAAGCTTCCAAGATGTCACCCTCTACGACCAAGAAACGGGCGAGCCCTTCACCTTTACCGCCAAAGAACAGGAGTTCTTCTGGAAACAGGGTTTCACCCACGTCCCCAAGTACAGCCCAGAGCGAAGGAAAGAGAAACGCGAGCAGCGCTACGCTGGAAAACCAGTATTCAACGTGAAGTGCTCAGTTTGTGGAAAAGTTGGTAAGATTGTCCAAGAACCCCTCCACCCAAAACGCATCCTCTGCGAGACCTGTTTCACGTCAAAGTGGGAGACGTATTTAGAAAAGCACCCGGAAATCCGGGCGCTTCACGAGGCAGCAGAACTAGAGGTATCTACGCCTGAACAACAGTAACTGCCATTGCTTCAGCCATGAGGCGCTCTTGGCGCTTGATGGTACGGATAGCACGGGTAGAAACCTTGAGTCCTCGAAACTTCTGGATGTTTGGTTTAACCATCCGACGAGTCTTGTGGAGAGACTTTGGTTTGTTGTTGATAGCGGTTGGGCGTTTGCCCGTGAGCATGCAGGTAGCCATGGAAGGTGGGGTGTGCTAATCTTGCGGTAGTCTTTTGAGAGATTACCAGATTAATAGAATACGGTCAACCACCCCCTCCCACCATGCGCATCCTTGAACTTGCAGCTCAATCCCCCGCACTCGCTATTGCTTTCCTCCTCTCAATCATCCTAGCTATTACCGTGCACGAGTTCTCTCACGCCTGGATGGCTGACAGATTGGGCGATGATACGCCAAGCTCCCAAGGCAGGGTTACCCTCAACCCCCTCGCCCACCTCGATCCGTTAGGTTCCCTCCTCTTCGTTATTTCTGGTTTTGGCTGGGGAAAACCGGTCATCTATGACCCTCGCAACCTGAGGGGGAGAGCTGACGAGCTCAAGGTTGCCCTTGCGGGCCCCGCAAGCAACCTCATTCTCGCCCTAGTCTTCAAGCTCATCTTGGTAGCCCAGGTTGCAGCAGGTGTCACTGTTATCACCCCCATTTTCCTAGGGGTACTCATCACCATCAACCTGTACCTGGCGGCCTTCAACATGCTCCCCATTCCTCCACTGGATGGCTCAAGCGTTGTCGCCTACTTCTGGCCAGAGTACCGAAGTCTCGTGGGTGGGCAAGTTGGCTTCATCATCCTCATTGCCCTCGTGTTCCTGAGACTCCCAGGCGGAAGTCTGCTTTCAGTAGTGGTTACACCTATTCTCACCAGCTTTGACCATCTCACTAGCCTCTTCGGGCTCCTCCCCTTCCTCCTCTAGTGTGAAGCTTCTTGCGCTTCGTGGATTCGCCTGATCTTATTGGCGAGAGCAACGAGGGCAGCATCATCAGCCCTCTCGTAGTCATGTGATGATAGGTAGCCAGGGTAGGTGGTGTAGTACTCGTTCACCTCGCTCTCAATTGCCTTCCAAGCCCCCATATCTGATGTGCCATGCATGGGGAAGAGTTTTGCGTGCACGTGGTCTACCCCAAAGCCTTCAAAGATGAGACCGGTTCTCCCCACGGTTTCAAGGGCGGTATCGAGGAGTTTCCCTACCTTCTTGGCGGCAAGGGTAAGGTTTGCCAGTACCTCATCTGGCAGGTCAAAGGCGTAGCTTCCGAAGTGGTCCTTAGGAATAACCACAGTTACCCCTTCGGTGTTTGGGAAAATGCTGAGGAACGCCATGAAGCTATCGTTCTCCCAGATTACGTGGGCGGGCGAAGTTCCCTGGGAAATTTGGCAGAAGATACAATTTTCTTGGTGCATACATGTAGTCTACCAGGAGAGACGTACTTGACAAATGGGGGGATTTATGGTAGAGTGCTGCGTTACCGAAAGAAGCGACCCTACGGGAGAGCTACTTGCGGAGGAACTGAACAACTCATGAAGACAAACCCTTTCGCAGCAGCGTGTTTTGCCAATTGCACCATCCCGTTTGGGATGGTCACAGTCAGAGACCTTGGTGGCCTCTCCCACCTGCTGGGGGTGCCAGTAGACCTTACCACCGGTGAGGTGGAAACTGAGAGCATCGAGGATGCCAACTCCTGTCACATCCACGATGTGAGCAAACTGACCTCAAAAGGAGAGCTCCCCGGCTTTTCAGCCGAGTTCATCAAGCAGTGGGCCGCGAGCCCAATGCGCGAGTCCTGGAAAGGCCAGGTGAAGGACACCGGCCGCCAGGTCGCTCACGGCCTAATGACCCTGGGTGCGCTCCGCCCGGTTCTCCGTCTGTTCCACAGTGGAACGGTGAAGAATCAGAAGGGTGGAAATAGCAACCAAACGGTTGCCACCCTCTTTAGAGGGAAGCGCCCAGACGATCCTGCCGCGACGAAAGTCGCAGGGAGGTTGAAGTACCTCCTTGGCGAAAACCGAGGCACAAAGGATAGGGCGAAAGCCCTGCCGGATGAGACCCTCCTTGAGATCTACGTCTGGCTAAACCCGGACGACTCAGGTTGGCTACGTGCCAACTTCGTCATCAAATCGTGGCACATGTCCGGCGAAGAGCCCGAGGGCATCGGCTACCTCACCCATAACGGAAAACCTTTGGAGTTCAGCCTCCAGGTCATCCAGGAGGAGGAATCCGGCGCCTCGCATGAAGTATTGACCTTGGAGCCCGAGTGGCTCCTGGAAAAGGTTGGCGACATGCTTCGGCAGGTCGACCAAGAACTTCAACAAGCCGCTTCCACCCCTGAGCCCACCAACGACAACCCAACCTTCGCCGGCCGCGCCTAACCGCGCACCGGCCCCGTCCGTCAAGCCGCTACCCCACCATAGGTAGCGGCTTTTCACTATCCCAAGCAAGTCGCCCCACCCGCGGGCGACTTTTTCATTTCCCCGCTATACTAACAACATGCAGGAATTCTCCTACCACCTCCGCGCCGCTGACGAGGCAAAGCTTCGTGAACTCAGTGAAACCAACCCTGAGCTCCTCAAGCCCGCTCGCGAAATGGACTTCTCACCAGAAGTGAGTGAGCTCGTTGGGATTACCCACATCCCCCAAACTGCCGGCAGCGCCCACATTAAACTCCTCTTCGAAGACTTCATCGTTGAGGAAATCACCGAAACAGGCGAGCTCTGTACCATCGCCCCATCCACAGGCTACCAAGCCCACCCGTACAACCCAGAGAATCAGAAGGTAGAGGCAACTATTGTGAAGAAAGGGATGAACGGCTTTGAGCTTTCAGAGCGTCTCGCGGAAGCCCTCAACGTTCCCCTCAAGTTCATCACCTACGGCGGACTCAAAGATGGGAGGGGAGTAACCTCGCAGCGCTACAGCTTCAACGGCATTCCCCCAGAGATGCTTGCTGGCGTAAGAATTCCCAATACGTTCATTAAAGACATCCACCCACGCACCGGTATGCGAAACACCGGCGAGCTGCGGGGGAATCGGTTCACCCTCACCGTCAGAACATCGCCCGATACCAACCCCTACCTCTTCCACGCGAGGCTCCAAGACACTGCGCGAAACGGCTTTCTCAACTTTTTCTCACTCCAGCGGTTTGGGAGTAGGCTCAGCGCCCACCACCTCGGGCGTCTCATACTCCAACAACGTTACGACGAAGCTGTCAAAACCTTCCTCACCGAAACCTCTGATTTTGAAACGGGCCTCCTCACCTCGTACCGCAAACGTGCAGGTGAATCCTGGGGAAACTGGAGCGAAATGGCAGAAGCCTTCTCCCCGCTCCCCTACTTCTTCCAAAAAGAGCTTTCCATTCTCAAAGCCCTCGCTGATGGAGCAACACCAGTAGCTGCCCTCGCAAGCATCCCCCAGCAGGTGAAGATGTGGGTGGCTGCCTACGAGAGCTACGCTTTCAACCTCCTCCTTTCAAGTAAGGCTAAGCAAGGTAACGTGCCAGAGAAGCTACCACAGCTCCACCCAGACTTTGAGGTGAAGCAGCTCTACAGCCAGGTACTTCCAGAGGCTGACCTTGCAAGTTTCAAGTACTACCACCCACAGCTCCTCTTCCTAGGAGGGGCGAAGCGACGCGAAACCTCAACCTACTCCTTCCCTATCATCCACGCCTGTGAGAGGATACCTGCTGGCTACCTCCTACGCTTCGAGCTTGGCAAAGGTGCCTACGCCACCAACTTCCTCACCAACCTCGTTTCACTCACCCAGGGGAGGTTTGCCCCAGATTGGGTGATGCCAGACCACGTTGATGCCACCGCTCAGATGGATGGCTTTGCAGTGAGTAATACCCTTGCCTCACTCACCCCTCAACAGGGCGAAAGTACCCTAGAAGACACCGAGGTTTGACCAAGTCTTTCGGGGATTATAGCTACTAGTTTTTTTACTCAAATATTGCTAGCGTCGTTGTGAGATGCATATTTCACTCAGCGCAGAGCACCTTTCTTTTTTTGGTTTGCATATTACCAATGCAATCCTCACCACCTGGATCGTAAGCCTGGTCATTCTTGGTTTGGCTGTCGTTTTGCGCCGCAACCTCTCACAGGTTCCTGGGAAGATGCAGAACGTCGTAGAGATGGTCTACCTCTACTTCCTCGATAGTGCCACCTCGATTATTGGGAGGCGCGAGATTGCTATCCAGATCTTCCCTTTCGTTGCCACCCTCTTCTTCTTCATCACCTTCTCAAACTGGAGCGGACTCCTGCCGGGTAACCACTCGCTGGGGATCATCCACGGCTTAGATGAAGCAGGACACCCAGAAATCATCTCGTTCCTGAGGCCGCCATCCACAGATCTCAACCTGGTAGCTGCCATGGCCATCTGTGCCGTTGGCTACGTTCAGTACATTGGCATGAAGTTCCTGGGAGCAAAGCACTACCTCGGAAAGTTCTTCAACTTCAGTAGTCCGGTGATGTTCTTCGTTGGCTTCCTTGAGTTAGTTGCTGAGTTCACCAGGATCATCAGCTACACCTTCCGTCTCTTTGGAAACATCTTTGCCGGCAAAGTCTTGGTAACCGTTATCTTCTTCCTCACCCTTTCCCTCGTTCAGTACGTCCCCTTCATTCCCCTTCCCTTCTACATGCTCGAAATGTTCGTAGGGGCAATCCAGGCTTTCGTCTTCTGTTTCCTCGTCATCGTACTTACCGCCGTCGCCGTGACCAGTCACGACGATCACGGTGAGCACGAGGCCACACCCGGTCTCGCACCAGCATCAAATCACTAAGTAGTAACCGTAAAGGGAGAACCTATATGGAAGTAGAGTCAGTAAAGCTTTGGGCGATGATGGGAACCATCGCAGTTGGAACAATCGCACCAGCCCTCGCTATGGGAATGATCGCCTCAAAAGGCCTAGATTCAATTGGTCGCAACCCTGAGACCGAGAACGCTATCCGTACCACCATGGTACTTGGTATCGCCTTCGTAGAGTCTATCGCCATTTTTGCCCTGGTTGTCGCCCTCATCATCAAGTTCGTCTAATCCAAGGAAGGCGCGTCACATGGAAGCACTCGGCTTTGACCTGAAGTATTTCCTCTACCAGCTGGCTAACTTTGTGGTGCTCCTCTTCATTTTGAAGAAGCTCCTCCACAAGCCACTCCTCAACCTCCTTGAGAAACGCCGAGAGGAAATTGAGTCAGGTCTCACCAACGCCGAGGCTGCCCGTAAGGCGCTGGAGCAAACAGAGGAAGACCAAAAAGCAATTCTTGAAAATGCTCGTAAAGAGGCGCGTGGCCTCATTGAGGTAACTAAAGAAGAGGCAAAGGCCCTCGAGCTCAAGCTCACCGAGGACGCTGCCGCTAAAGCCGAGAGCCTCATGGCTAACGCTCGCACCGAACTCCACCAGGAGAAGGAACAGCTCCGTGCCGAACTTCGCTCAGAGCTAGCCGAGCTTGTGGTAACTGCAACTGAGAAGGTAATGAACGAAGCCATCACCGACGCTGAGAAGCGCAAACAGGTTGATAAGCTGGTTAAGGAGGTCTCATGAGCAAAGTAGCTACCCCTGAAGCCCTCGCCAAGAGCTTCATTGAGTACCTGCGCGAGGAAGACCTCTACCAGATGCTCCCAGAAATAACCCAGGAGCTAGCAGATGAGGTGCTGCGCAACCAAGACATCACGGTTATCTCAGCCACAACCCTCACCGAAGCACAGGAGAAAGACATTGCCAGGGAGCTCAAAGCCAAGTGGGGTGAACACCAGGTAGTGTTCAGCGCTGATCCTTCGCTCCTGTCTGGTATGCTCATTCACTTCCAGGACAACGTCATAGACCTTACCGGCAAGCAGAGCCTCAGAGAACTCAAGCAAAACCTAGCAACATCAGATGAGTGAATCCCTTACCGCAGAGCTTAAGGCTCGCCTCGGCAGCTGGAAACCAACCCACAGCAACCAAGTTGTTGGGGTAGTTGAGCGCGTCGCCGATGGTATCACCCGCATCAGCGGCCTCCCAAAAACCAAAGCTGGTGAAAAACTCCACATCCAAACCCCTGCCGGCCCTGTAGCCGCCCTCGCCCTCAACCTTGAGGAAGAGACTATCGGTGCGGTAATCCTTGGCGAAGCCAGCGGTGTGGTAGCCGGTATGACCGTGATTGGAACTGGCGAAGTTGCCACCATCCCGGTTGGCCCAGACTTTGTTGGCCGAGTGGTAAATGTCTTGGGAGAACCCCTGGACGGCAAGGGAGCCATCAAAGCAGCCGCATCCTACCCAATTGAGAAGGTTGCCCCTGGTGTTATCACCCGCGAGAGCGTCAGCCAACCTGTTCAAACCGGAATTAAGGCTATTGATGCAATGATTCCCATTGGACGTGGACAGCGTGAGCTGATCATTGGAGACCGTGGAACCGGAAAGACAGCTGTAGCCATTGATACCATCATCAACCAGAAGGGTAGCGGCATCACCTGCATCTACGTTGCCATCGGCCAGAAGGAATCCAAGATCGCGCGTCTCCGTGCCAAGCTTGAAGCCGAAGGCGCCATGGCCCACACCATCATCGTGGTTGCTGGTGCTTCAGATCCTGCCCCACAGCAGTTCCTCGCCCCATACGCTGGTTGCGCCCTAGGAGAGTACATCATGGACCAAGGCGGAGACGCCCTCATCATCTACGATGACCTCACGAAGCACGCCAACGCCTACCGTGAGATTTCACTCCTCCTCCGCCGCCCACCAGGTCGTGAAGCCTACCCAGGTGACGTTTTCTACCTCCACTCTCGCCTCCTTGAGCGCGCTGCCAAGCTTAACAAAGATTTTGGCGGAGGCTCACTCACCGCTCTCCCAATCATTGAAACGCAAGCTGGAGACGTTTCTGCCTACATTCCAACTAACGTGATCTCCATCACCGATGGTCAGATCTACCTGGAATCAGAGCTCTTCTACCAAGGTGTAAGGCCAGCAGTAAACGTGGGACTCTCAGTTTCGCGTGTTGGAGGATCCGCCCAGATCAAGCCTATGAAGAAGGTTGCAGGACAGCTCAGGCTTGAGCTTGCCCAGTACCGCGAGCTGGCTGCCTTCGCCCAGTTTGGTTCAGACCTCGATCCCGAGACCAAGTCACGCATCGAGCGTGGGAAGCGCCTCACCGAGCTCTTGAAGCAGCCTCAGTACGCTCCCGCTCCTGTTGAGGAACAGGTAACCCTCGTCTACGCCGGTACCAACGGTCTCCTAGACAAGGTGCCAGCTGAGAAAACCGTAGAAGCAGGCAGCTTCATCGCCACTGAGCTCTCACGTTCTGAGAAAGCTCTCATGAAAACCATCGCCTCAGGAACCTGGGATGATGAAACAGCTGCCAAACTAAAGGCAGCAATTGAGACAGCCGTTACTGATTTCCTCAAGATCTAAGCCATGCCATCCACCCGGGAGCTTCGAGCTCGGATTAAGTCGGTGAAGTCCACCCGCCAGATTACCAAGGCGATGGAGCTGGTTGCTGCCGCAAAAATGCGCAAAGCCAGTGAAGCAACCCTCACCAGCAGACCCTACGTGAAGCGTGCCAGTGAGGTTGTCTTTGACCTCATCAAACGTCCCGTTGCAGGGGTTACCCACCCGCTCATTGCTGATAGAGAGGTGAAGAGCGTCCTCGTCTTTGCCATTGCTTCAGACCGAGGTTTAGCCGGTGCTTACAATGCTAACCTTGGGAAGGCCACCCTCAGCTTCTTTAAAGAGCAGGAAGGTCTTGGAAGGAAGGTAGGCTTCCTGAGCATGGGAAAGAGCATCGATAGGCTACTGCGAAAAGCTGGGGTAAACCTCATCCAGAGCTACCAGCACACCCCAACCCACCCAACCACCGCAGACCTCGTACCCATCAGTAAGTACATGGTTGAGAGTTTCCTTTCAGGCAAGGTTGACCAGGTGGTAGTTGCCTACACGGACTTTAGATCGCTCTTGGCCCAAGATGTGGTGCTCAAGACAGTCCTTCCGCTCAACCCACCAACCCCAGAGCACCCGCTGGATGACAACCGCCACTTCAAGTACGAGCCCTCCCCTACAGCAGTTCTCAACGCCGTACTCCCCCGTCTCCTTGAGGCAGAGCTCTACCAGTGCCTCCAGGAATCCCTCGCCTCAGAGCACGCCTCACGGAGGATGGCGATGAAGAGCGCCACCGACAACGCCTCTGACATGATCGACGACCTCACCCTCACCTACAACGGTGTCAGGCAAGGGAGCATCACCCAAGAACTTGCAGAAATTACCGGCGGCGCGGCAGCCCTCGGAGCGTAACCACCACCTATGACCAAACCAACCACCACAACCGGAACTGTTACCCAAATCATCGGAGCCGTTGTCGACGTACACTTCGCCTCCAACCTCCCTGAGGTAAACCACGCCCTCACCATTGAGCGCGATGGCGAAGCTACCCTCACCCTCGAGGTTGCCTCTCACCTTGATCACCACACGGTTCGCGCCGTTGCCATGTCAGCCACAGACGGCTTGGTACGCGGAACTGAGGTCCATGCTACCGGAAAGCCTATCCAGGTTCCCGTTGGCGAAGGAGTCCTTGGGCGAATGCTTAACGTTACCGGAGACCCGATTGATAACGCCGGCGAAGTACAGGCAACCGAAACCTACCCCATCCACCGCGAAGCCCCTGCTTTCACCGAGCAAGCCACCAGCACCGAAATCTTTGAAACAGGTATCAAAGTCATCGACCTCATCTGTCCTATTCCGAAGGGTGGAAAGGTTGGTCTCTTTGGTGGTGCTGGAGTTGGAAAGACCGTTCTGATCACCGAGCTCATCAGGAACATTGCTGCCGAGCACGGTGGCTACTCAGTCTTTGCAGGTGTAGGCGAAAGAACCCGTGAGGGAAACGACCTCTACCACGAGATGAAAGCCTCAGGAGTTCTGGATAAAACCGCCCTGGTCTTTGGTCAGATGAATGAACCACCTGGTGCCCGTGCCCGTGTTGCCCTCACAGGCCTCGCCATTGCTGAGTACTTCCGTGACCAAGGCAAAGACCTCCTCCTCTTCGTAGATAACATCTTCCGTTTCACCCAGGCTGGTGCTGAGGTATCAGCCCTCCTTGGGCGCCTCCCATCCGCTGTAGGTTACCAGCCAACCCTCGCCACTGAAATGGGTAAGCTGCAGGAGCGAATCACCTCTACCAAGAAGGGCTCTATTACCTCGGTTCAGGCGGTCTACGTGCCTGCTGACGACCTGACAGACCCAGCCCCAGCTACTACCTTCGCCCACCTTGATTCCACTGTGGTACTCAACCGAGCACTTACTGAGATTGGTATCTACCCAGCTGTAGACCCGCTAGATTCAACTTCAACCATTCTTGATCCTTTGATTGTAGGCGAAGAGCACTACACCGTTGCACGTGGCGTACAGAAGCTCCTCCAGCGCTACAAGGAGCTGCAGGACATCATTGCCATCCTTGGAATGGAAGAACTCTCAGACGATGACAAGGTTGTGGTAAACCGCGCCCGTCGTGTCCAGAGGTTCCTCTCACAGCCAGTACACGTTGCCGAGGTATTCTCAGGCATCCCGGGCGTCTACGTCTCGCTAGCTGACACCGTGAGGTCATTCAAGGCCATCCTCGCTGGTGACTTCGACCACCTTTCCGAGAATGACTTCTACATGAAGGGAAGCATCGATTCACTGAAAGCCAAGTAGCTCCAATGCTCACCATTGAGATTGTTACTCCCGAGAAAATCGTCCACCACCTCCACGGCACCGAGGTCATCCTTCCTACGATTGATGGCCAGATTGGCGTGAGACCGGGGCACATTCCCCTGATCACCGTACTGAAGCCTGGCGAGATTGAGGTGAAGCACTCTTCTCACGCGCCTTCCTACTACGCGGTTGCCGGTGGGTTTGTTGAGGTACTTGGGAACGTGGTGAGAATTCTCGCTGATAGCGCTGATCGCGCTGAAGATTTGTCTGAGGAAAAGATCAACGCCGCCATCGCCCGTGCCGAGAGGATGAAGGAAGAAGCCACCGAGCAGGGACAGTTTGATGCTGCCTTTTCGCTCCTTGAGGCAAGCATTGCCAGGATGAAAGTCTTCAAGCGAAGGAAGAAACCTCGCGCCTAACGCGCAAAAAAAACGCTACCTACTGAGGAGGATAAGTCCCCCACCAGCCAAGGTAATAATGAGGAGGTAGAGCATTGCCCAAGGGAACACCTCACGTACGGTGTGCCCTTCTTCTCTGTGGAGCCCAACAGAAGAAGATGCCGCCACAATGTTTGAGAGTGAGAGGGCATTTCCAGATGTTGCACCCAGTACCTGGAGCGAGAGAATGCTCGAGACTGGGTACCCTGCTGAAACCGCGGCGCTGGCCTGAACACCTCCAAAGATGATGTTTGAGAGGGTGGTACTGCCGGCGACAAATCCCCCAAGTGCTCCAATGAAAGGTGAAATGAGCGGCAGGAAGGCAGTGTCGAGACCCTGGAAGCTATACCTCACCATGCTGGCGTACCCGGTTAGGTTCTCGCCTGAGAGTGCCATCACCTGGGTGAGTCCAACTGTGGTAACCAGGAGCACCGCTGGACGCTTGAGTCGCTTTAACGCCTCAAAGCTAAGTCGTGGAGCCTCTGCACGTAGGTGAGGGTAGCCAATCCAGTAGACGAGTACCACTGCTAGGAAAGCGAACCCTGGGTTGAAGAGCCTGAGCATCTGTACTTCGCCCAGAGGGAGTGAGATTGGGTAGCTAGGGAGCACCACCCTGCCGGCAATGAGGAGTGACACTAGCGCTAGGTAGGGAGCCAGTACCCTGATTGGGTGGAGCGGGAGTTCGTTAGGTTCGTATGGCTTTGCCCGGTGCACCTCGCTTGGAGCAAACATCCCAAACTTGAGAGGAACAAGTGCTGCCACCAAGCCAAAGAGTGAGCCTAGGAGGGTTGGGAACTCCAAACCAATGTGCTGACTGAAGTAGTAAGCAACAGCAAAGACAGTCCCCGACCACAGTGCAAAGGGTAATCCTCCCATGAAGAATGCCTTATCTCGCTTGAGACCTTGGGTTAGGGCTGCCAGCACAATCACCGGCACGAAGAGCGATAGCATCGCCCCCAAGAAGACGGTATCTTGAGCCACCAGGGTATTTGAGAAGTCGGCGAGACCAATCCTTACCGGGGTACCAACAGCTCCAAATGATACGGGAACAGTATTAGCAACCAGCGCTAGCACCACCGCCAGCCTCGCTGAAATTCCAATGTGCACGAGGAGTGGAGCCACAATGAGCGCAGGTATGCCAAAACCAGCCGTCCCCTCGAGGAAAGCACCAAAGAACCAGACGAGGAGAATCACCTGCACCCTAATGTCACGCGAGAACTTCTCGAGGTAGTGTTCAAGTGAACTTAAGACACGTTCTGCCCGCATCACTTCAAGGAACACCAGAGCGCCAAAGAGAATCACCGAAATCTCACCCGCAATGAAGAGGGCTTTAATCCCCGCCGCCACAAAAGCGTGAGGGAGCATCTGCCAAACTCCCAGCGCCAAGACAACGGTGAGGAAGAAGCTGAAGATTGCCACCCCAAAAGCGTGTCTCCTGAGCGTTACGAGACCAACCGCAAAGACAGCAATTGGGAGGAGTGAGAGAACTACGAGCACATCACCATTCTAGCATGGTGGCTGTAGCCTCCCCCAACCTTACTTGCTACACTGAGCGCATGGAAAAATCCCAACTCCTCCAGGCTATCCGAGAGACCTACGGATCTGACACCGGAGCCCTCCTTGCAGACCTCAGCGCATCCGCCGCAAAACCAACTCCTCAAAGGGTAAATAACGGTGAGATCCTTGTGAATGTTGAAGATGTTTCGCGCACCTACAAACTTGGCAAAACAACCGTCCAGGCGCTTGATGGCGCCAACCTCCAGGTAAAACAGGGAGAAATCATCGCTCTCACCGGGCCTTCTGGCTCCGGAAAGTCCACCCTCCTTCACCTCATTGCAGGACTTGATAAGCCCACCAGTGGGAAGATCAGCGTTGGCAAAACTGCCGTGCATACCCTCAAGGGTAACGAAGCGTCAAAGTACCGTGCCGAACAGCTCGGCTTCGTCTTCCAGTTCTTCTACCTCCAGCCTTTCCTCACCCTGAGTACCAATGTGAAGGTACCAACCATGTTTGTGAACATGACCGAGACTGAGCGAAACGAGCGTGCCAGTACTTTCATTGAGGCAGTAGGTCTCTCTGACCGTGCCAACCACCTCCCCCGCGAACTCTCAGGTGGACAAATGCAGCGGGCTGCTATTGCCAGATCACTCACGAACCACCCGCAGCTGATCTTGGCTGACGAACCTACCGGTAACCTCGATAGCGCAAACGCAAAACTGATTATGGAAGAGTTTGAGAAGGTCCGTGAAACCTACGGTACCACCATCATTGTTGTCACCCACGACCACCGGATTGCCGACATGGCAGACCGAGAGGTAAAAATGAAAGACGGGAGGGTACTATGAACATTCGCTACGCCAGCCTCCTCGCTGCCACCAAGTTTAGGACTCGCCTTGGGAGGAGCATCGTTACCGTTGTCGCTGCTTCCCTCGTTGCCAGCATCATGCTGGTTGCCAGCTTCTCGCTCACCGGTCTTGAGAATGGGGTAAGAGAGCTGGGCGACACCAAGCTTGCCGCCATGCACCTCGTGAAGGATAACCTCTTCGGGAGTGCCGTTAACCCAGATGGTAGCCAAGATACTTCAAAGCTTCCCTTCAAGAACCTAGACGAGTACCGCCTCTACACCAAGGATGACGGAGTTAGCGAGGTCTTCCAAGAGTACCCACTTGACCCCTTTACCTTCACCGAACCAAAGCTCACCACACCAAGCATGGATGGCGATGGCTTTAAAGGGGGCGATGGAACTTTCTCAATCTCCGCGCGCTCAGCAAAACTCTTCGCGCTCTACCTAGGCGACAACCCTCCTGCCGTAGCAAGCGGAACCGTGCCAGCAACTATCTCCCTCGATGTCTTGACTAGCCTCGCAGGGATCAAGTTTGGAGCCAAGGAAAGCGCCGAAGAGCGAGTAGCTAAGCTCCGCGATGCTGCATCAACCTGGCTAGGAAAGCAGGTAACCGTTTCTCAGACCCCCGCCCCAGAGCAGCCAGCGGTAACCACAAAGCTCACAATCCTGGGCTACTTCTCAACCTCAGGCCTCCTCAATACCGGCGAGTACAACTCAGTGATTGTCCCCGACGATACTCTTGGAACACTTACTAGCAATCCAACCACAAAGGTGGCTGGCCTCACCTACTTCGCTTCGTTTAAGGATGAAGACTCGCAGCTCAAGTACGTTGAGGAGGTGAATAAGCCATCGCTTGAAAATCAGTTCTACAGGTACGCTTCCCCATTTGGCAACCCGCTCCTCGCCTTCCGTGAGCTCCAGCAAACCACCCAGAAGGTCCTCGTCTACATTGTGATAGCACTCCTTGTAGCTGTTGGCATTGCCATGCTTACCACCCTCGCCAAGATTATTTCTGACAGCGAACGAGAGAGTGGGGTATTCAGGGCAATTGGGGCAAAATCACAGGACATCCTCCAGATTTACCTCACGTACAGCATTTTCGTTTCGGCAGCCGCTATTGCTGTTGCCTTCTTCATAGCCATTGCCATCTCCAGCTACCTCACCAGCAAGTACGCGCCAGACCTTACCGCCCAACTCATCTCGCTCAGTGGTACCGCAAACACCAACACCAACATTTCACTCATCGGCTTCAACCTCCTCCACGTTATTGGGGTGTGCTTTGCCGTTGCAGTTGCAGGGGTACTTGGCACGCTCATTCCCCTCTCAAACCTGCTCAGACAAGACCCTATCAAGGCCCTTCGAGCAGACTAAAAAACCACCCGGATTGGGTGGTTGAGAAATGAGATTAGCGGTGGACTCTCCGCTTCTTCGTGACACCAATGAGCGCACCGTAGTTGGGAACCAGCGGAGCGATGTGGTGTGGATGCGCAATAGGCGTCCCGTACAGACAGTACGTCACCACTCGTTCTCGCTCAGTCTGACCGAGGAGCAGGAACTGCCGATGCATGAAGGCATCATCCCGAATCCTGAGCTCCGCCCGGGTTCGCTTCAGGTGGTCGTGCATCTCATGGACGTCGGTCCCACGCGTCAGTACGGCATCCGGTAGCCGAGTGAGGATAGCGTCCTGGAAGAACCAGGCGTGCCGAGGGTTGAGGAAGATCCTTTCACCCTCTTGCTTCCCAACCATCAGGAGTTCTGGAATTTCCTCAGATTCCTGGAAGTTGGTAGCAGCGAGAGCCATGAAGCACCCCCGTTTCTGCCCGGCGCCGTAGCCACCTTTGGCAAGTCCCAAGAGCGGGAACTCTCTGCATGCGCCAACCTTCAGGAAGTGCCTGAGGCCGCCAAGGTGGTGCCCATTACCACCCAGAACCAGGCCGTAGTCGTGGCAACTGCGCAGCGATGCGCTCCTCACCAGCGTGTCGTTTGCCGGAACCAGTCCGACAGAAGTGTTTCGAAGTTGGAGAGCGGGGCTCTCCGTTCCAATCCAAGTAAGAATACTGATTGTTTTCCTCGTGAGCACATCGGTGGTCCGATAGCTCACCCGGACTATACCTGGTTACAACCTGAAATCAAGGCTACCTGCAAGTGAGCTACGCCTGGAAACGCTGCCACTCACGTTTGAGTATGGGTCTGAGGAAAGCTTCTATCGCTGCTGGTGAAGCCAGTTTCTGCTGGAGTAATCGTGTTGTGACAGTACTGGGGAGTAGTAAACCAAGCATGACGCTGGGGAGTACGTACTTTTCGCAGACACTCTCGGGCGCCGCTTGCCAGTCACCTTCAAGGACGTACTCAAGCTGGTCTTCGGCATCGGCAAAGGTTACCGGAGATGGCACGCCTGCCACTCCCCCCTTAACCCGTGGGAAGTGCTCTGCAACGTAAGTTGCCGCTTCTTCAACGTACCGATTCCTCTCAGGAAGGGTAATTGCTAGGGTGTACTTTCGCTTTGGAACTTGGGGAAGTTTCCAGCTCCCTCCAACGGGGTCACCCTTACCATCAACCAGAATACTGAGCTTTTGGCGTAGGAAAGCGGTGAACCTTGAGCCAACCTTTTCTTCGCCCTTTAACTCGTTACGCAAACTTTCTGTGAGCAAGAAACCCTGACTTGCCACCACCTCAAGTGAAATCCGGTTGAGCTTGCATACCTTTACTAACTCTCGCTCTTCTTTCATGGTTGGGAGTGGGTAGGTTTGAAGTGCTGTAACGCCAGAAGCAGCAAGGTGTTTCACCACAGATTGCAGACTTGGGTGTACCGAAGCTTCTAGGTAGTCAACCTGGTACCCCTTTACCAAAAGCCTCTCGCGTAATGCTTGGAGTGAGGCTCGGTAGGTAACTAGCTCAGCCTTTGTGGCCTTCTGGTTCCTGAAGTACTTGGGTAGCTCAACCACTACCACCTTCTGCTCACGAGGAAGGTTGAGGATTGATCGATGGAGCTGGGTGGGAAGCACCAGGAAGTGTGGGTGTGAGGTCATCTTCCCACTACTACACCAGGACAAACCTGAAACGTCAACCTGGTAACCTGGTAAAAGTGACCTCATTCACCCCGTGAGTACTTGAAAAAAACGCAAAACATGCTACTATTTCGTAGCTTTCTCACCTGCCCTCGCAAGACGTCACTGAGAAGGAGAACCCCTATGGAAAACCTGGCTCCTATCGCCTGTGGACAGGCGCTCGCACTCCTCTATAAGGAAGAGTTAAACCTCCACCGCTTTGCGGTGGCGCTCGGTACCATGTACGGATATGAATCTGACCAGTGGCCAGAAGCAATTTCGAACATTTCGCGTTTCTCGGTTTCAAAAGGTTCACACTCCTTCGACGAACTTGTAGAAGCGGCAGGAGTATACGATACTACGCTCCCCCACCGAGGATCGTTGCAACTCGTACGATCGTACCGACACATCCATGCCCCTCCTGACGGCGAAGAAGGAGAGAAGCCCTACAACTTTGTTATGGGACAACTCACCTTTCCCGTAGACAGACTCCAGGGAGAACACTTCGGTGTTGTTCCAGGAAACTACATGGCTGAAAGCCTGGCTCAGCTCCTTGCAGTTGCAGCAATCACCAATGGTCAACTCAAGGAGGGCTACGTACCGCTCCTTGCAGAAAGCCTCGGGAGAACAAAGAAGCCACTCCCCACTTCTTCGGAAGATCCTATCTGGGGAATCATCGCCTATGCTCCCGACAAGGATGTGAAGCGCTTCGCAGCTGTCGGCCTCATAGGTCAGGATACTAACCTGATCTACGCCGGTGCTGTCCTGGGTGTCTCCTACCCCCGCTGCAGACTGAAGTAGTAAGATCTCAACCCACCACCACGGTGGGTTTTTTCGTGGGTTCGTCCCACAAGCGGCTTTAGGCTACAATCGTGGTATGCCTTCACACACCACAGCATCTCAACGAGTCTCACTGCAGTTCCTCCTCAAGACCTCGCGTCCACGCTTCTGGATGTACGTCATGGGACCAGTGGTTCTTGGCTTCCTTGCCGCAACACCATCTCTCGCCCTCCTACCGTTTGCCGCCTACCTCCTGATCTACTTTTCCTTTCCTGCAAACCTTCTCATCTACGGGGTGAACGACATCTTTGACTTCGCCACAGACCAGCACAACGCAAAGAAGGGTACCTACGAGGTGCTCCTCCAACCAAGTCAGCGCAAGAAAGTCTGGCTAACCATCATTGCGCTCAACCTCATCTTCCTCGTGCCACTGATGTACCTTGAATTGAGCCACGGTGGCTTCTTGGTGAGCCTCTCCCTTCTCGGCTTCCTCTTCTTCGGTATCTTCTACTCGGCTCCTCCTATCAGGGCAAAGGAAATTCCTTTCCTAGACAGCTTTTTCAACATCCTCTACGTTTTTCCAGGCATTGCCGCCTACCTGGTGGGGGGTGGGAACAAGATTAACATTCCTATCCTCGTGGCTGCCACTGCCTGGTGCATGGCCATGCACGCCTTCTCAGCCGTACCTGATATTGCGGCAGACAAGAAGGCGAAGCTCAGAACGGTGGCCACGTACCTCGGTGAGCGAAAAACCATCATCTTCTGCGCTTGTCTCTACGGCCTCGCCACCTTACTGACATACCCAAGCCTGGGCAATCAGGTTGCGCTCCTGGGTGCAGGATACGTAGGCATCATGGTGAGTTCGCTCCAAAAGACACCAAAAAAGGCGTCTCAACCAGACGCCATCTTTGCTACCTACAAGAGCTTTCCCCTGCTCAATACTCTGGCGGGAACCGTCCTCACCCTCCTCCTGCTACGCCAGTGGCTCAGCTAGTGGACCAGCACTCTTATCGTTACGCAAACGCTTGAGCAGGAGCTCAGCGCTAATCAGGCACATTGGCATACCAATGCCGGGGTTAGTATCGGCACCCACGTAGAAGAGGTTTTCAATCTTCTTATTGGTGTTATTTGGCCTAAATATTGCTGTCTGATTGAGGGTGTGTGCAAGTCCCAGAGCGGTACCTTGAAAACTGTTGTAGTCGGCTTTGAACTGATCAACGCTGTACACCCGTTTCTGGATCACCCGTTTCCTGAGATCTGGAATTTCCATGGTGTATTCCATGTTGTGGAGAATGGTATCCCCGTACACTTCCATCCAAACCTTGCTCTCCTCAACTCCAGCTGGAATTGGGACGAGGACAAAGAGATTCTCGTACCCTTTTGGTGCGACAGTCTCATCGGTGACACTTGGCGCACAGACGTAGTAGGAGGGATCGGTTGGGAGGTACTTGTGTTCGCCAAAAATCTGCTTGAAGTTCTCCTCCCAGTCTTCAGAAAAGACCAGGTTGTGATGGGTGAGTTGTGGTATTCTCCCCTTAATCCCGAGGTACATGATGTAGGCAGATGGGGCGAGGGTGGCTTTATCCCAGGTTTCATCTGAGATGGTTCGGTACTCCTTTGGAATAAGGGAGGTTTCGGTGTGGTGCCTATCTGTGTTAGAGACAACAATATCTGCCTCAACAACCTTGCCGCCTTCAAGGACTACCCCAACTGCCTTCCCGTTCTCTACGATAATTTGCTCAGTAGGTGCTGAATTCACCACCGTAACACCATGCTTTTCCATGAGGTTTTTGAGCACCTCAACAATCCGGTAAATGCCACCTTCTGGGTAGAACACTCCAAGGTTAAAGTCTATGTGCGCCATGATGCTGTAGAGCGCGGGGGTGTTGTAGGGAGAGCTCCCCAGGAACACCAAGTTGTACTCCATGATCTTCTGCATCTCAGGGGTGTGAAAGTAGCGGGTGACGTAGCCGTGCATCTTGCTAAATACCCTCAGCTTGCTGCCTTTGAGAAGTGCTTCTAGGGTGAAGAAGTCTTTCACCGTGTCATAGTTCTTGTAAACAAAGCTTTGCATTGAAATCTTGTACTGCTCTTCTGATTTCTTGAGGTACTCTCTAAACCTCGGGGTGACACCTGGCTCAATTTCCTCAAAAATCTTGAGGTCACGCTCAACGTCCCCCGTCACATCAACGGTGAGACCGGTGTCCTTAAAGAAGATACGGTACGAAGGATCAAGTGGTTTGAGAGTAATGTGCTCGGCAATATCTTCGCCCATGAGCTTAAAGTAGTGCTCAAAGACATCTGGCATGAGGTACCAAGAAGGTCCCATGTCAAACACGAAGCCATCCTTTTTGAAGAGTCCGGCCTTTCCGCCAAGGTTAGCATTCTTCTCGTAGAGTGAAACCTTGTAGCCAGCCTTCCCCAAGAGTGCTGCAGTAGCCATGCCGCCAATACCACCCCCGATAACCACAACGTGAGTACCCTTGGCTTTCTGTGGTGTTTTCTTTGCCATGTACTACCTCCAGTAGTGTTTGAGAATAAGCTTCAGTTTTCGCCACCTGCCAACCCGCGCCCTCCCTACAAATGGATTGTAGCCTTGCGCAGCGATACTATCCAGAATGCCTGCATAGAGTTTTGCCGCCAGCCTCACTGCCCGCCTACCCTCTGGCTTTAAGAGGTGGATTCCTTTCTCTGCTTCAGCAAAGAGGTTACGTGATCGCTCAACCTGGAATCTCATCAGTCTCAGGAGGTTCTCACTGGCGTTCCTCTCTGCGATATCGCTATCACTGACACCATACCTCCTCATCTCATCTTGGGGAAGGTAGATTCTCCCACGCTCTCGGTAGTCTTCATCAACATCACGGAGGAAGTTGGTGAGCTGCATGGCGTTTCCAAGGTACGTAGCACTCTTTAGGACTTCATCCTCTTTTGCCCCATCTACCACTCCGATAATTTGTGCCATCATGAGGCCTACCACCACTGCGGAACCGTACATGTAGCCTTCAAGATCACTGTAGCTCTCGTACCGTGACTTCTCCGTATCTTGGAGCATTGCCTTGAGAAAGTCTTCGCCATACGTACGGTCAACCCCGTAAGCTTTGAACAGCTCGGTGGAAAGTTGGATGAGTGGGTCTCCTGAAGGTTTACCATCCATCTCACCATTCCAGGCGGCTATCCAACGCTCTAGCTCTCCCCTTGCTTCGGTAGGGTTCTCAGGCTCATCCACAATTTGATCAGGAATCCTTACAAACGCGTAGAGCGCGTAGGTGGCTTTCCTCAGTTTCTTTGGGAAAAACTGGGTAGCCAGGTAGTAGCTGGTACCGTGTTTCTTCTGAATTGCTTGCGCCTGCTGCTGGGCAGTCTGGATGTGTGCCATCTACTTTTTCCTCGTTTCAATGAGAGTGAGGAGGGATTCCCAAGGCTTTCGCTGATCAGCTTCCAAACTCGCGAGGGCATTCCTCGCCACAGCAAAGGAGCTTGAGATTTCCCGTTCGGCCCGCGAGATGGCACCTGAGTCTCTGTAGAGAGTCTTCGCCTGCTTCAGCTCTGTTTCGGTGAGCTTGGTACCCATGAATTTCTTGAGGAGCGCCTGTTGCTCTGGGGTACCATCACTCAGAATGTAGCTGGTAAGGATGGTATGAGCGCCTTCTTGGATATCGTTGAGAACCGGCTTTTGGAGCTGCTCTTCCGTAAGGATTACATCAAAGAGGTCATCCTGGATTTGAAAACCAGTTCCAATAGCCCTCCCATAGGTGTCGGCAAACTCCATCCACTGCTTACTCCCGCCAGCAGCTACCGCACCAATCTGCATAGGCCTCACGAAGGTGTAGAGGGTTGATTTGAAGAGCGTTTTCTCGGTGAGCTCAGCTTCGGTAACCTCGGTGCGCGTGGTCATATCAACATCAATCATCTGCCCAACCACCACCTCAAGGAACATCCGTGAGAAGACAGCATTCACTGCCATCTTTTCGGCGGGTGAGATAGCCACTTCTTGCAGTCTTGCCTGGGAGAGCGCGAGGAGGAAGTCCCCCCAGAGAATAGCCTGCGAATCCGCCACGCGTGGTAGGTTGCCAATCCTCCCCCGGGATCGAAGCCAGCTCTCGGTGTAGTGGTGCATGGTGGTCACACCGCGCCTAGAGGCTGCTTCGTCCATAATGTCATCATGGATGAGGGCAAAGAGGTGGAAGAGCTCGAGGGCAACCGCCAGTTTCACCGCAACGTCTCTGTTGGTACCTCCAGCACTCAGGTACATCTGGTAGGCACCGTACCCCCTGATTCGCTTCCCACCCGCGAGAATCAGCTTCTCAAGGTACTCAACGCTCTCGTCTACGTACGAAACCTTGGTTTCTTTCTGGACTGAAACAATAAGCTCTCGCACGGTGGTGGCGAGAGCTGCGTCAATTTCGTCTCGGATGGTAGAGAATGACGGTTCGGCAGCGGACATACTATACCTGTATGCTAGCAAGATTAGCTGGTACTGGGAAGCCTTCTCGGGTGAGTGAGGTGAGTGCCTGGTGTACACGCTCAGGAGTATCCCCCGTTGCTACAACCAGTTCTTGCACATCCCAGTCCGCCTTTTCCAAGAAGAGCCTCAGGAGCTTTCCCCGCAGCTGCCTCAACGAACCCTCAAACTTTGATTGCTTCGTGTAGTGCTTACTTCGCCTATTTGCATTGGGCACCTGCTTTGCCAGCCACGAGCCGTAGTCCATGAGTGCGTAGTAGTACTCACGCGGATTATCCCGGTCTAGGTTTCGCTCAATAATTGGCATAAGCTCGGCATCAGAAACCCCCTCTCCCTCGGGAAAGTAGTGGTGGAGGAAAACCCTCCTAATGTTGGTTTCAATCATCACAACCGGCTGGTTGTAGGCAAAAGCAACCACCGCTCCCGCCGTGTAGGGACCCACACCGGGAAGCTCCATGAGACCTTCTTGCGTAGTGGGGAAATTCCCCCGTTCAACGGTAGTGCGCGCTGCTTTCTGGAGCGAAAGGGCGCGGCGATTGTACCCTAACCCCTGCCAGAGTTTGAGGACCTCCTCGGGAGCTGCCGCTGCTAGCGCGCTTGCCGTTGGAAATGCCTCGAGGAAAGCGAGGTATTTGGGTACCACCCGCTCAGCTTGGGTCTGCTGGAGCATCACTTCTGAAACGAGCACCTTGTAAGGATCGTCAAGGTTTCGCCATGGGAGGAGGTCTCTCCCCTGTTCATGGTAGAACTTCATTACCAGCGCCCTAAAATCGGTATCTTCCATCCTACCTTTCCTGGAGCATGAGGAGAAAAGCAGCGAAACTAGACCACCAACCAAGGAACGAAAGTATGAAAGAAAAGGTGATGCCCAGCTGCCAGTTAGACGGGAGGAGCTCTGATGACTTCCCTTGCTTTTCACGCTGCAGGAGGAACCTACTCACCCCAAAGGTAAGGTAGAGGCCATTGAGGATGAGGAGGAGTGCTACGGCAACTTGCCAGCCGATCCCATAGGAAATAACACTCCCACTGAGTAGTGCTATACTTCCAACCCAGATAAGAGGTTTTGTTACCTTGTGGGTGCGAGTAGTAGCTTCAGTCCAGTAGGAAGACCGCCTCCCCAGGAACCCGTGGAGATCAATGACCGTCACTGCGCCCAGCCCTAACGTGAAGGCAAGGAGGAGAAGGACATCGCCAGTGAGTTGCGCGGTTGGAATGAGAGCCATATCAGCCTCAGCATAGCAGGCGGCTACTTGCCGATAAAGCTCATTTCTGCTATTACAGTGGCAGGTTCTTTTGCGTTCGCGCGAAAGGATACTTCAACTTGACCCAGGGATGGGCAAGCAGGATATGGAACCTATGACATGAGTGGTATGGCAACAGTTGCTTCGGTACGCAGGAATGTGTACCTCGGCCAAAACATTGCGAGTGCCCGGGTGGAAGACCTGGCAACTCAACGACAAGGAAAGAGCAGCAGTCAGAGAGGGTTTGAGAGGTACCTCGAGAACCTTGACCGCAGCATTGCGAGGTTGAACCGCGAAGCGTACGCGAAACTGGGTTACCGGCAACGGACGCTAAGTCTCGCACTCCTTCGCCAAGAAAGGTGGCAAAAAAAACTTGCCGAAAACGACATCAAACTGAAAGAGGTTGGACGCAGCATTGCTGCTACAGAAAACCGACGTCAGCTGGAAGTGTTGAGAGCAAGAAGGTCACGAATCAAAGAGACCATCCACCGCAACCGCGAAGAGCTTGCACGAGCAACTCAAGCGGTAAGAAAGGCGGAAAATGCCGTCAGACAATCAGAAGAAGCTGGCAAAGCACTTGGGCAAGTGCCGCAGCGAGAGTAGGGGGATCACAAGTTTCCCGGGCAAAAAAATCCTTACCACACCCCAACAGGTGTGGTTTTTTTAGAACTTTCGTACTACCAACCCCCACTCACCAACGTGAGAAGCAATTTCGTCTCCGGTAAACGCATAGTTTTGGCTGTGAGGGACTGGCTTTTCACCAACTGCTCCCATTTCCTCAGGGCTCACCTTGCGCTCTTTGGCGTCGCCATCTGGAATGGTTAGGATTGAGAGGAACTTGTGCGAACCTGCGTTTGCGCGTACCTGTGCCTCGTTATCACTGAAGAACTGCTGATCCTTCACAATACCCCTCAGCTCAACAAGCCTCACGTACTTCTCCTTACCCATGCGCCTGAAGGCATCAACCATGTACTCCCCGGCTGGGCCGCTGTCCCGCTCGCGCTCGAGGTGGGCCAGTTCACTCCTCAGCGCATCGGTGGCGATTTGGGGCGAATCAGATGTTGCTCGGTAGAGGGTGATCATCGTTTCCCGTTACAGCTAGATGGGTTCCAAAATCCTTTTGATTCTTCTTTAGCACCAAGCTCAGCTGCCTTGAAGGCTTTCTGGAACTTGTAGGGTTTCTGGTAGGTGTACTCAGTTCCGTAACCTTCTTGAATGAGCTGTAGGTTGAAGAAGGTGCCATCTGGTAGGTAGACATAGCGAAGGATCCTGTTGTACTTATCAACATCCCCCTGGGTTGGATCTCCCTCAAGTACCACCTCTTTGCCTGAAAGCTTCTCCTTGGTGAACTGTGAGGCCTCTTTGCCAAAGCACTGCACCGTTTTGCGAGGATCAACTGTTTCAGGAGTATCTACCCCAAGCAGTCTGACGGTTTGTTCGCTCCCATCTTGCAACCTCACCTTGAAGGTATCCCCGTCAGCCACGCTCACCACTGTGGGGCGAAGCGAAATGTTTGCGTTGGTAGCATTTTGGGTGGCAGCTGGTGTTGGTTGTACAGTTGCCTCAGCAGTAGGTACACCTAACAGTTTTCCCAACTCACTACCAGTAGCGGCGGTTTTTGGCGAAAGCTGAAAGAGAAATACCAGCGCTAGGAGCGCCACTGTAACACCAATGTTTGAGAGTTGCTTTCTTGAGGCTTTCCGCATAGCTGCAGTATACGCTCGCAACGAGGTTGGGTGCAAAATTTGAAGCCCACCCCGAATGAGGGGTGGGCAGATTCAGCATCCTCCGGACATCAACACAGGCCAGGTAACCCTGTGCAACCACGTACGAGTGACGCTTCTCACCATATGAGCCTGCCCTGACAGCGCTGCTGGGAAGAGCACCTGGGAGCCTCAACCAACACGTGCGAACAGGCGACATGTACCGGACAGGTGCAAATGAGCACCCCCGATTGCGTCTCCCTTGCCTCGGCGCACCGTTTGGTACCCGGATTGGCTAGGAGAGTGACTCTCACATCCGGAAGGTATCCGGCGGAGGTCGCTGAGCGTCAGTTCCAATGGTGAACCGAACGGTAACCTACGAGGTGTGAGTTACCTGGTAACTCTAGCAGATTGAGGAAACCCTTACAAAGATACAGCGTACTGATGTGATATGTATTTCTTCGCTACCTCAACTAACCGCGAAACGAAGTCATTGTAAGGTATACCCGCTGCTTGCAACTCTTTGGGGAGGAGCGACGTCTTGGTCATACCAGGTAGCGTATTAATCTCAAGAAAGTATGGCTTTCCGTCTTCGCTCAAGATCCAATCAACACGGGCGTAGTGCCTGCAGCCCAAGACTTTGAATGCTTGGAGCGACAGTTCCTGTAGTTCTTTTGTAACTTTTTCAGGTAAATTTGCGGGGCACATTTCTTCACACTTACTTGAGGTGTACTTCGCATCAAAGTTGAAAAACTCTTCGGTGGGACGAATTTCTACGAGTGGAAGAACCTCTGGACTTCCCTCCAAATGGATCACGCCACACGTCAGCTCCCTTCCCTTAACAAAGGTCTCGAGGAGAATTTCACTGCCGTACTTGAATGCTTCCTCCACTGCTTGTGTGAGCGCTTCAGGGCTTTTCACAATGGTTACTCCGAAACTGGAGCCATCGCCATTTGGCTTCACTACCACAGGGTAGGTTTCATCCCAGGTTACTGCATGTCCTTTTGAGAACCGCTTAGAGGTTGGGGTGAGAATAGGCGTTTGTGCCGAAACCACCTCTTTAGTTTTGGTCTTATCGATGGTGAGTTTGGAGACCACTGAGCTAGAACCGGTGTAGGGTATTCCGGCCTCTTCAAGTAACCTCTGCACCTGACCATCTTCACCAAAGGGACCGTGGAGAGCAATGATAACCAGCTTTGATTGCGCCTCAACTACCTGGTTCAGCCAATCGGAGTCTGCCGCATCAACTTCCTGGAATGGGAGCTTAAGTGACGCGATGGCATCGGCGATTGTTGCCGCCGTCCAGAGTGATACCTCACGTTCTGCCGATGTTCCGCCTTTGAGAATGGTAATCATAGAAATTGTAGGCTACACCAGACATGTCAGACGTGCAATATTCCATGCAAAAATAACAATGTGAACCTCTTTTAGACACCCACTACAGATTGACAATATGCAAGTAAGTTGGTATAAGGATTCCGTGTATAAGGCGTTAAAGAGTACCATTGAAACACTCAATACTAACCTCCAGGTTAGTTTAGCTGCCAGACAAATCGCTATCGACCCAAAAACAACAGATGAGACCAAAAAGAGGAAGCTTAAGAGCTACCTCGAACTTGGACCTGAGGTGACTATCACCATCATCAACCGTGGTGGTAAGCGCGGATTCAGGATTGAGGGAAAAGAGAAGATCGCATCTGTCGAAATGTCACAATCTTACGAAACTACCGTTTCCTAAGAAGTCTAAGCCACCTTACAGAAGGTGGTTTTTTGTGTATTTCAAGAAAGAGGATACAGCAAGCTGCCGTTTCCTGGTCAAAAGCGCTTCGCTTTCCGCGCCAGGAGCACGAACGAATCCTCCGTGAACAACACAATACAAAAGAGAGTAGCTAGCTACTCTCTTTTGTATTGGTCGGGGAAAGAGGATTCGAACCTCCGATCTCTGGACCCCCAGCCCAGCGCACTAGTCCACTATGCTATTCCCCGAGGAGAAATGCGTCGCGGAAATGCTTGCATTTCCATGACCATTTCGACGAGGGGAAATCAGCAAAGCTGATTGTCCCCGAGACTCAGTGTTGTCAGGGTAACCCGCCGCAGGCGGGTGTCCCCGAGGCTCCGTCTGTAATTTAAAGGGCCCACGAGCGTCGTATGCGGCCTGGAGATATCCAGGTGGGCTGCCTCACTGCCACTCCACGGAGTTGCAAAATATCGGCGTCCCAATGCATGAAAAGATGACCACATACACGCCCGTAGGCACTTCACACCGTAACCCATTTACCCTGGAATAGCAACAGAGTATACTTGGGTATATGAGTGCCACGCTCGCTGCCGAGCTCTGCCGAATTGTCCCGCCGGAAAAACTTCCAGACCGCCTTTTGGCATCGGGAGTTATTCGTCCTTCTCGCACTGCTTCCCTGGCTGAACAGCCGGTACTTGCGTACGTTTTTGAGGTTGGAAAACCTTGGCTACCATCGTCCCAACTCCTCCCCTCCCTCGTTACCACCCTTGAAGAGGGGTACACCAACCTTGAGGGAAAGGGAAATCTGGATGACCAGTTTGAGAACCTCCTCCGTGACGTAAACCAGAAGCTCAACGAGATTTCCGAGTCTGGCGAGACTGACTGGATTGGAAGTCTCAACGGCCTAATCCTCCTCATCGGAAAGCACGAGCTCCACTTCGCCCAAACTGGTAGGTGTCCCGCATTTCTTCTCCAGAACAACCGTATTCGCCAAATCACCGATGACGCTAGCGCATCTGAAGGTGACGTTCACCCCCTTAAAACATTCTCAAACCTTGCGTCAGGCAGGCTTGGCGAGAACGATCAAATCCTCATCGCCAACCAAGAGCTGTATGGAGAAATCTCTCTCGATGCCCTCCGCCGGATTCTCAATACCAGCTCGCCCTACCAGAGCTCTGTTCTCATCAGTAAAGAGCTCAAGAAAGAAAAGAATTCAAAAATCTGTAGCTTAATTATCGCCCTTAAGCACACCAACGAGCTTGGAAACGAACCTGAGGTTGTCAGCCTTGAAGAAGCTCTACAGAGCAACATAAAGAAGGTGCAAGGAAAACTTGGTCCATTGCTTGAAAAAGCCAAAATCGGTGCAAAAAAATTAAGTGAGGTAAGTGCAAAAGCCGCGGTAAAGGTTGGCGAGAGCGCCAAGAAAGCAGCAGAGCAAGCAAGCAGTAAAGCTAAGGAAACCTTCAAAACAGCAGAGCCTGTAGATGGTCTCCACCAGACGTCACCCGAAACTCCTGCAGTGGAGGAAACTACAGAACCTTCAGTAATAGAGGAGATTAAACCGACAGGCTTTGAGGAAGAAGAGACAATCACCGAGTCAGAGATTGGTACCATCATCCCAGCAAGCGAGTTTGATCTCGAGAAACCAAAACGTCACCACGAGAAAAAATCACGGCACGGTGTTGAGCTGGTAAAGTACCTCATCCTCAAGAAAATCCCCTACCTTGCCATTACGGGTCTTCACCACTTCATTCTCTGGCTTCAGGTGCCTAAAAACAAAAAGATTGCTGCCCTCGGTCTTGCATGCCTGCTGATAGTCATTGTTGCCTGGGGAGCAGTTGCCCAGAGAAACCCTTCAACTGAACAAGGTGGGAGCACGAGCAACGCAAGTCTCATCGCCGACGTCACCTCTCTTAAAGGTAAAATTGCTACAGCAATTGAGCTCCAGCAGGAGGTAGAAGCAAGTCGCTTGGTAGAACAGGCTATAGAGAAGCTCATGGCAGTTGCTGATCCAAGTAACTCGCAGCGCGACGAGGTGAATAAGCTATGGGACAGCATCACGGCATCTGGTGACACATTGAGTAAAACTACCCGTCTCACTACCGCAGCTGCCACCTATGACTTTGACAGCGAGGTTACCAACTTCATTACCAACCTTCCCTACTTCTACGGGATCAAAAAAGATACGTCAGATGTGAAACGCACCGGAATTGGTAACCTCAAAGAAATCCAAACAAGCATCGCTATCCCATTTAAAGATGATGCCGTAGTCTCTCTTGCAAAGAGCGTTGAGTCAGATACGGCTGGGTATGTTCTTACCAAGCAGAGTCAGGTCTTACGTATTGCTCAAATAGGCAGTAGCACCGACGTCAGACCAATTTCGCCTTCCTCAGGTGAATTCGCCGCAGGAGATGTTATCGCAAGCTACTCTGGAAATGTATACATCTTAGATACCAAATCTGGTCTCGTTTGGAGGTACGGCAACAGCGGCACCGTCTACAGTGAAGGGAAGAGTCTCTTCGACCCCAACAAAGTCAACCTGAAAAAGAGTGTTTCACTAGCAATTGATGGGAGTTTCTACATTCTGAAACAGGATGGCAGCATCACAAAACTGACAGGCGGTAAGCAGGACACTACATTTACCTTGAAAGGTCAGCCGACTCTCAGCCAAAAGCTTACCCAGCCACTCCAGGTGGTAACCAATGAAGGACTGAGCAGCATTTTTGTCCTTGATGCGGGTAGCACCAGTAGTGACAGGTCAACAGGAAGAATTCTTGAATTTACAAAGAATGGTGATTTTGTGAAGCAGTACGCTTTCCCAAACAACTTCACCAATGTGAGGGCGTTTGATATCAATACAAAAGACAACAAAATCTGGATCCTCAACGGATCAACTGTTTCAGAATTCTCAATCTAGGAAGGTCTAATCAGCTACCGTTTCGCGGGAGAGACTTTCTGGAGCGCTAATGTTCAGGAGATTTAATCCTAGTTTAATCGTCTTCCTTGTAAGCTCAGAAAGAGCGAGACGACTGGAAGACACCTCTGCAGCTCCTGGATCAACAACCCGGTTCTGCGCGTAGAACTGGTGGTAACGTGCCGCAAGTTCCTGGAGGTACTGACAGAGGAGGTTGATACGGAAGCTCTCAGCTGCTTCACCAATGACGGTTGGGAAAGCGCTCAACTGACGTACCAGCCTACGCTCAGTCTCGCTCAAAACACCACTCACATCCCCTGGGTACAAATTTTGTGTCGCTGCACGAGAGATGAGACTTGCAACCCTTGCGTGGGCATACTGAATAGAGTAGACAGGATTCTTTTCAGAGGTGTCTTTTGCAAGTTGGAGATCAAAGTCTACGTGAGTTTCGTTGGCCTTGCTTACCATAAAATAGACAAAAACATCTCGCGGAACCTCATCAAGAACTTCCGCTGCTGAAACAAATTTCCCCGTTCGTTTAGACATATCCAGTGTTTTCCCGTCTTTTTTGAGCTGCACGTACTGGTACACAACTGCCTGGTACTGGCTAGCTTCAAGCCCCAATGCAACCATTCCAGCCCGCATCCTTGGTGGGTGTCCAGAGTGGTCAGCACCTAATAGACAAACAGCAATATCGTTACCCCGGTGAGTTAACTTATCAACATGGTAAGCAAGGTCATTCGTAAAATAGGTTGTTGAACCATCAGACTTCACCAATACTGTTTCCCTATCATCGTCTTGAATACCTGCCTTCAACCAGAGCGCACCATCGTTTTTAACCGTTGCTCCATGAGCCTCAAGGAGAGCTAGACACTCTGTAATACCGCCCTTTTCCTGGAGGGTATTCTCCCAAAACCAGAGGTCAAAATGGATACCCATCCTCTCAACCACAGCCTTGGTATTTTCAACCATTCTTTCAATGGCGGCTTTTCGCATTTGCTCTACCCAAGTTGCTTCGTCTCCCTGGATCAAGGCATCTCCATGGGCTGCTGCAAGGTTTGACGCAAGCTCTTTTACGTAGTCACCCTGGTAGCCATCTTCAGGGAACTGATATTCTCTCCCAAAGTGTGATGCATAGAAATGGAGTACACTTGCCGCAAATCTATTAGCTTGCCCCCCAATACTGTTCACGTAAAACTCACGTGTAACCTTGTGACCACGAGCTGAAAGAACGCGAGAGATTGCTTCACCCAGAGGTCCTCCACGTGCATTACCAATGTGAAGAGGTCCAGATGGATTTGCACTCACGTACTCAACTGAGATTTTCTTTCTATCTGCATCAGGCAAGAGGAGCTTTGATGCAAACTCTTGTTCATCACCTGCAGATAACTGCGATGCTACCTCCAGATAGAATGCGTTTGAAAGGGTAATGTTTAAGAAACCAGGGCCGGCAATGCTCACCTCTTCAACGTGAGGATTTGATCTTAAGACATCCGAGATTTCTTCCGCAATGACACGTGGGGATTTCCCAGCATCCTTTGCCAATAGCATTGGTGCATTCAAAGAAACATCTCCACCTGCGTGTGCAGGAGGTTCTACAGCAAGTAGACCATCAGGCACTTGATAACCTAGTTGGGTGAGGACATCCTCAATTGTCTTGAGGATAAGTTTGAATATCATTTGAAGAGCCTACTTTTCAAGCTTGAGGAATCGGTGCCTACCAACTTGGAGCACCCCAGGAGTAAGAACATGTTGGTGTGATGTAATTTGTACGCCTTCAAGACGTACGCCGCCTTGGTCAATAATTCTACGAGCATCGGTATTGCTGGTAGCAAATCCAGACGATACAAGAACACTAACTACGCTATCCTCACTTGAAAGCGAAAAGACTTCCATATTTTCTGGAAATGATTTCTGTAAGGTTTCATGATCCCATTGTGTTGAAGCTGCCTCTGCCGCAGCCTCACCCCAAAACAACTCGACAAACCTAGCTGCTAGTTTGAGCTTCACATCTCTTGGGTTACTATCAGCTAACATTTTGCTAAGTTCTTCTTCAGGCATTAGCTGCGCAGACTTTGGTAGACAACGATGTACCATCAGAATATCTGCGTCAGCAACCTGCATGATTGCGGTAAAGAAGCCAAAAGGTGGTTGATTGAGAGAAATCCCGTTACCCTGGCTCGAACTCATTTTCTTACCTGTAGAGTCTGTAATAAGTTCGCCAGTGATAATTGCTTGCGGTTGTAGGCCCCTCTGTTCTTGAAGAACCCTCCCAGCAAGAAGGTTAAACCACTGGTCTGTGCCTCCGAGCTCAATGTCAGCCCCAACCGCAACTGAATCGTACCCTTGCATGATTGGGTAGAAGAATTCGCGAAGCGAAACCCTACTGCCTGCCTCTAACCGTTTTGCAATAAGCTCACGTTTTACAAACTGGTTAACTGAGAACGCATCAGCAAGAGTAATCAACTCTGAGAAAGTTAGCTTTTCAAGCCACTCATGGTTGTAATGAATGTGGACTAACTCTTTTTTTTCAGGATTTAGTACTCGCCAAAGTTGTTCTTCGTAGTGAGCAATATTTGCCTTAACCTGTTCCTCAGTCAACATTGGTCTTTCAGCATCTTTATCAGAGGTATCACCCACAAGCGCCGTGAAGCTACCAATAATGAGGTGCACCTCATGACCAAGCTCTTGAAACGCTCGTAGCCTCCACAGCGGCAAAGTTCTGCCTAAGTGAAGGTCTGGACTAGTGGGATCAATACCAAGTTTAACGTGCAATTTTTCCCCACGAGAAGCCTTCTCGCGAACTCTCGCAAGATCCACTGATTCCGCTACCAAATGCTCAAAACAGTCACTTAGTTCGAAGGTAAGTCTCATATCTGTTACTCTACCTAGTTTCTTGCTATACTTCAAACATCTTTCCGTAACGCAAAGCGTTCGGCCATGCGCAAAAGTCGCACTTTCAACCCCCTCAACTTACGACAATCCAAACGTCCATTGCCAAAACCAAGTGGCAGACTAGGAAAGTTAGGCACAATTTCTACCCGTCAGGATAAAGATGCGTCAAAGCGCATCTTTAAACGCCTTCCCTGGCCAACTCGTGGCACCTTTCGTTTTACCTGGAAGAAGTTTGCAATCGTATTAGGATCACTTTTTGCCATTTTCGTAATCGGCATTGGGATAACCTTTGCGCTGGTTGTAAAGGAACTGCCAAACCCAAAGGAACTCTCTAGTAAATCACAGGACCAATCAACCAAGCTCCTTGACCGGAATGGAAACCTTCTCTTCAATTTCTATGATGAGAAGAACCGTACCCTCCTCAAATCTGAGGATATAAGCGATAACATCAAAAAAGCTACCATCGCACTTGAGGATGCATCCTTCTACGATCACCCAGGCTTTGCGGTAAAGGGACTCGCGCGGGCTGTTTTCTGTAGAATCTACCCTAAGTGTGGGAGAACTGCAGGTGGTGGTTCTACTATTACCCAGCAGTACGTAAAAAACGCCCTCCTATCTTCAGAGCAGACGGCAAGTAGGAAACTGAAAGACCTCATCCTCGCAATTGAGGTAGAACAGGTCTACACCAAGGAAGAAATCCTCACAGGATACCTCAACGAGATCCCCTATGGTGGAAGCATCTACGGAGCTGAAGCGGCATCTCAAGCGTACTTCGGTAAATCTGCCAAAGACCTCACCCTCGCGGAGGCAGCAACCCTTGCTTCTATTCCCCAGAGGCCTTCCTACTACTCACCATATGGGAGTCACCTTGATGCCCTCTTTAGGCGTAAAGACTACGTCTTAGACCGTATGGTAATTGTTGGGTACATCACACAAGAACAGGCAGATGCCGCCAAGAAAGAGGCACCAAATGCAGAGAACCCAACCTTTGCAAAAAGAAACTCAATTGTAGCGCCACACTTCGTCTTCTATGTGAGGCAAAAGCTTCTTGAGTTCATGCAGCAAGACGGCGTACTTGATGCCCAGGTTGCCGAGTCAAAGCTTGATACTGCCGGCTACATTGTTACCACTTCACTTGACCTTGATACCCAAAGGCTCGCTGAGGGCGTCATGCAAGAAATGGGTCCAAACATGGTGAAGAAGTACAACGCGAGTAACGCAGCTCTCACAGCAGTAGACCCAAAGACTGGTGAAATCCTCGCTATGGTAGGAAGTATCGACTACGAAGAGTCAAAATCTGGAAACACCAACTTTGCAAACGCACTTCTCCAACCTGGCTCAAGCTTTAAGCCATTCGTCTATGCAACTGCCTTCGATAAAGACCATAAGTTTTCTCCTGCCTCAATAACTTTTGACCTACAAACTGATTTTGGAAACTACGTCCCGCAAAACTATGATGGTAAATTCCGAGGACCAATTACCAATCGTAACGCTCTAGCGCAATCTCTCAATATCCCCGCGGTAAAAAATCTTGGTCTTGTTGGAATTAAGGACGCAATTTCAACAGCTGAGCGCCTGGGGATTACCTCGCTCACCAATAAACCTGCAGACTACGGTCTCTCACTCGTACTCGGTGCTGGTGAAGTAAGACCAGTTGAGATGGCTGGAGCGTATGGGGCATTCTCAAACAATGGCTTGAAGCATACTCTCAGGCCTGTGATTAAAATTGAAAAAGAGGGAAAGATGGTGAAAGACTACACCAAAGATGAACCAGTCCAAGCAATTGAGCCTGAGGTTGCCTACCAAATCACCAGCATTCTTTCAGATAACGCTGCCCGTGCTCCAATCTTTGGCACTAGGAGTAACCTCGTTCTTTCAGACAGGCCCGTCGCAGCAAAGAGTGGTACTACAAACAACAACCGTGATGGTTGGGTGGTGGGCTTCACCCCACAGATCTCAACCGCTGTTTGGGTGGGTAACAACGAGGCAAACAAGACCATGACCAAGGGAGCTGATGGCTCAGTGGTTGCTGGCCCAATTTGGAAGCGCTTTATGCAAGAGTACCTCAAGGGTAAACCAGTGGAGCAGTTTACTCGCCCAGACGGACTAAAAGAAGTCACCGTTGATAGGCTCTCTGGGAAACTCCCAACAGACCAGAGCCCAACTGACCAACGCGTAACCGACCTCTTTGCTGAGTGGCAAATTCCTAAAGATTTTGATGATGTTCACCAAAAGGTAAGAATTGATAAACTCACCGGCAAACTAGCAACAGACCTTACTCCCCCTGAGAACATTGAGGAGCGAATCTACTTTAAGGTTCACTCAGAGCAGCCAAACAACCCAAATTGGGAAGTACCAGTTCAGGAATGGGCGCGAGCTAACGGCGGCGGCACCCCTCCACCAACTGATTCTGACGACGTCCACACTGAGGCAAACAGACCAACCATTACCATCACAAGCCCTACAACTGGTGCAACGGTTGCAGGCGAATTCACCATGTCTGCTGACGCAGGTGGCCCAAGTGAAATTACCAAAGTTGATTTCTTCATCAACAACGTTTCAGTTGGAAGTAAAACAAGTGCCCCCTGGTCAGTTACCTATAACGCAACAGACCTCCCATCAGGAAGTCAGATCATCGAAGCGAAAGCAACCAATGCCCTAGGACTCACCAGAACTGCACAAATTACCGTGGTGAAATCCGGAGATGTCACTCCGCCTGGAAAAGTTACCGGAGCAAGCATTATTAAAATTCCAAGCAGAGGAGCCAGGTTATCTTGGATTAACCCAATAGACTCTGACTTTAGTTCAGTAAACATCTACCAGTCTTTCGCAGCAGGAGTACTGGGGAGTAAGGTGAGAAACCTACCTGGATCCCCTGGAGGATCTGCCACCACAGACTTCACCGGTCTACCCCTTGGACCTGTGTACTTCACGCTCAGACCAGTTGACGCTAGTGGAAACGAGAACCAAGATACCTCGCAGCTGAGTGTAATTATTACCGGACCGTAAAGGAAAAGACCCGCCGCCACGGGGCGGACAGGTCTTTCGAAAGTGGGAGTTAGCGTGAGTGTTTGGGAACTCACGGTACTTTCCCTATTTTCCTGCAGCCAGGAGTTCAGGCTCACGGGACGCCTGTGTCATTTTGCTGCTCCTTCACCAATCTGATTCCAAACATGGCGAAGTACCACTAGCCTATGCTTGTGTTTTGAAGCTGTCAAGCAGCACATACATCTCTCAACAACGAAGAAGGAGCCCCGAAGGGCTCCCTGTGATGGGCGTTCAGTACCTGGGCAAGCCCAGAGTACTTACGTTCTTTTGGAGAGGGAGAGAAGTTGACGGAATACTTACTACTCCATGTTGCTTGGGTGGCGATTGCCTCCCGTGATGTGTCAGCCCACAGGCCAACTCGAGCTGCATATGTGCCAACTCGATCGCTTTCCGTCTCACCACAGCTTAACCGCTAACGTGGTGATAGAAAAATCCTACCACAAGCACAGCCTACGTCAAGCGGTTTCCACAAGAGAACCCCCACGAGTCCCCTTCTTCACGTACTTCTCAACTAGCGGCCGAAGCTCCCGAGACCCAGAAGCTAGTGTGTAGCCCAGTGTTGCAACCTCTTTCTCCCTTCGCTCACTGCTACTCACCCGCCTAAGCTCACCTGAGAGTCCAACCTCGCCTACTACCACAAGGGATGGAGGGAGCGATACACCTGCCCTGGCAGAGGCCAGAGCAACGCACACTGCGGCATCAATCCCCGGCTCCTTCACCTTGAGACCGCCAACAATGTTCACGTAGACATCGTGAGCTGAAAGGTCTACGCCAGCCCGCCGCTGCAGCACCGCTAGCAGGAGGTTCAAACGATTGGGATCAAATCCGGAAGCGGTTCTCCGAGGGTTCCCAAACACGGTTGGAACCGTCAACGCCTGTACCTCAATGAGAATAGGTCTACTTCCCTCCATTACCACGGTGAGCACCGATCCTGGTGCCTCAACCCTCTCCTGGAGCAAGAAGCTGCTGGCGTTTGCCACCTCGTTCATACCCTTCTCTTCCATCACAAACATGCCCGTTTCGGTGGCGTCGCCAAAACGATTCTTTGCAGCGCGCAAGATACGGAGGTCATGGCTAGGTTCGCCCTCAAGGTAGAGCACCACATCTACTAGGTGTTCAAGCGTACGCGGTCCGGCAACCGTCCCTTCTTTCGTAATGTGGCCTACCAGGATAACCGAGACGTTAAGTTTCTTTGCCAGCTGCTGAATCCGCATGGCAGTTTCCCTCACCTGCACAATGCTCCCGGGCGTAGATGGGTAGGCACCGTCGTACATGGTCTGGATAGAGTCCACAATGACCAGTGAAGGCTTCTCGGCCTCAATCACCTGCTGGACCTGGGAAACGTCTGTGACGGCCAGAATAGACACGTTTCCACCCGTGAGCCCCAACCTATCGGCACGCAGTTTCACCTGCTCAGGGGACTCCTCGCCTGAAACATAGAGAACAGGCTGCTTGACTAGGTTTGCCACCTGCAGTAGCAAGGTACTCTTTCCAATACCTGGATCTCCCCCAACCAAGATCACGCTCCCCGGCACAATTCCCCCGCCTAGCACCCTGTCTACCTCAGCAAACCCAGAAGGCATTCGTTGGAGATTGCTACTGGTCACATCTTTGAGCACCCTCGGCTTCTGGGAAGCTGCGGGCGAAGTTACCCGTGCCCCTGGGTGGTCAACGGCAACAGAGAACTCTTTGATGGTGTTCCAGTTCCCACAGTTGGCACACCTCCCCTGCCACTGCATGTACTCTTCACCGCAATCACTACAGACAAACAGGGTTTTGGAGGTTTTTTTGGACATACACCAGTTATTACACGAAAGCGAGTGAGCGGCAACTCAATTGCAGGATGCTCACTATTCTGGCATACAGATAACATGCGAAAACCACGCCTGCTCTTCATGAGTTTGGCTGAGTTAGATCGCCAACAGGAAGAGCTCAAACTGAGACGGACAACTGAGCTGGAGATGTGCTCCCGCTACGCAACCAGTGAAGATGACAGGTACCCAATCATCTTAGAGCTATGGATGAGCCACTCACTCATAGTACTTAACATCCTCAGGACACATCCCTGGATAACGAGGTACGTGGGCGACATTGAGAACTTCATTGAAACAGGACTTCGAGATGCGTGCCTTGCTACTGCCATCATGCAAATGTACAACTACCCAGATCGCCACACCTTTCTGGTAGAGTACATCCTTGACGCTGCATTCGCTGCAATCATTACATCATTCGGAGATGACAAGAATAATGCCATTGGGAAAGGCTGGGATGAGAAGTTTAAGCTTACCCATGCTGGATTCCACTACGAGATCTCAATGGTAGAAATCAGTGACGAAGATCCCTACTTCTAGACCACCTACACGGTGGTCATTTTTTTCATCTGTACATTTGGCGAAGTAACTCCCTGCCACGTTTCAAGTGAGACAGTTCCTAGTACCTCTACCTTCGCTCCATCTCGCACTTCACCTCGTGTCATACCAAAACCGATTGCTTTCTTCTTTACCTCGGGGTGCTCTGGATCAACAAGGAAGCAGCTCAAGTGATTTCCATCCCTTCCAACTTCCTTCAGTGACTCCACAGTTGCTGGAATGTTGAATACAGGTTGCGGGAAGCCAATCCCAAATGGCTCAAGTTCTTGGAGAGCCGTTGCTAGCTCTACGGTGACATCGGCAAGTGAGATAACCGCTTCAGGCTTTCGCTCCCCCGCAAGAGCAAGCTCTTCAAGTGAAGCGTCGGCTGCTCCAAGCTGCACGAGTTCCCTAAACCCAGCCACGGCTCCAACTGCAACTGCTCCTGTTCTAAAGGTAAGACCAGCAGCCTTAGCGTGACCCCCATACCTCTCCAAGAAGGCCTCACCTGCTTCCACCAGCTTTACCGCGTGCACTGCCCCAATACTCCTTACCGAGCCTTTCACCACACCTCCCTCAAGTGCCAGGACCACTGCAGGGCGCTTGTAGGTTTCTACTAGCTTACTTGCCACGAGACCAATCACCCCCGTTGACCACGTTTCGTGGAATACGACGATGACCTTTGCGCTGAGCTGTTCGTTAGCCTGTCGATGCGCCTCCACAAGGTGGGCATCAACGAGTGCCTGCCTATCGGCGTTTGCGGTGTTAAGGAACTGTGAAATGGTTACCGCTTCCTCACTACTACTTGCTAGGAAGAGGTTGAGAGGAGCATGGCCACCTGACGGCAAGAGCTCGTGGTGCATGCGGGAAGGTGCGTTAATCCTCGGGGCAAGTTTGAAACCAACGTCACCAGCACTCACACCCTTGAGCGTCACCCCAGCAACCTGGGCAAGCGCCTGGATGCCTACGTTTCGCGTCTGTCCCATCACCTGCAGGCCAAACTTGGCGAAGAGCCTATTCTCGCCCACTAGCGGAACGAGGTCTGCAATGGTAGAGAGAGCTACTAGGTCTAGCTCCCACTTGAGGAAGTCAGTTGACTGCTTGAGTGCCTCGGCTAGCTGCCAGAGCATCTTCCAGGCGAGGGCACAGCCACACAGCTCTTTGAAAGGGTACGGGCACTGCTCTTGCTTAGGGTTGATGATTGCCAAGGCGGCATCGGCAACGTGTCCTGCCTGGGGTTCGTGGTGATCGATGACAATTACACTAACACCAGCCCGGGAAAGTGTCTCAACCTCCTCTCTTGCCACCGTACCGTTATCTACGGTAATGACGAGGCTTGGGTGTTCGCCAAGAATCTTCTCTACTGAGTTTGAGGTGAGCCCGTATCCTTCTGAGCGAAGCGGGATAATTGGGACCAACTGCTTGTACCCAAGTACCCGCAGGCACCTGACGAGGAGGGCAGTAGCTGGAACACCATCAGCATCGTAGTCACCAAAGATGACAATCCGCTCATCCTGAGCCTTCAAGAGCCTCTCAACCGCCTGGTGCATACCCCTCATTTTTGAGGCGTCGTGCTGATCTCTCAAAAAGTCAGGGTGTAAAAACTCCTGTTGGTTTTCTGGGGAGATTCCTCGCTCTCGTAACAAGCTTGAGATAATTTCTTGTGGTTTCATGGTTTTACGTAAGCCCAACGGTCTATTCTCAGGTCAACCTGGGATGTTGGGGAAATGGTTTCTTGTACTAGGAGTCGTTTGAGGTTTCTCACCTGCACCGCAGCTTCCCCTAGCGTGTTCATCTGCACCCGTAAGCCCTGCTCGGTTACAACCAGGAGATCGTAGGTTGTCTGCTGTACCTCAAGCTTAACCACTTTTAGCTCAGGGAGGTAGGCGAGCATCTCCTGCTGGAGGCTGGCGACAAAACTGACAAACTGGGAAGTTGCAATGCTGGTACCTGTGGTAACGGCGATGTTCTGACTATCGGTGACGCGGGGGAGTTGGTTGAGGGTAGTTCCCGGCTCAGCATCTGCATTGGGGAAATCTGAAACTTTGTAGGTGAAGAGTACCTCACCGTTTGCATCAATGAGCGAAACTCCATCCCCTGACTGCCAGAGAATCACTGGTTTGCGTTCCTCAACCACAATCCTCAGGCTACTCGGAATCCCCTTGAGTACCTTTACATCAATAACTGGCTGCGAGGCAAAAATGCTCGCTTTTATCTTTGCCTCGGGAACAAACCAGATGCTCCCGCCTCGAGGAACTAGTTCAGAAATTTTCTGACTATTACTGAGTAACGTGCCTTGTACCTCAACATTTTTTACCTTGAAAACTGGACTCCAGAAGAGAACCCAGACAATTGCCGCGACAGTCCCCGACCAGATTAGGTGACGAAGCACCGTAAAGAGCATCGAGTAGTCTCGCTTCTCTTTCTGGAGGTTTCCATAGATGAGCGGGGTTTGGCGAACATGCCGCGCCCTCACCACGTTTCGTCGTCGGTGCATACCACCAGTGTACTAGAAATTTCCTGGTATCGCCCCGTCGCGCTCGCCAATTATGGTGAACGCCGGCGTCAGCTTCGCCCCAAAGAACTTTTCTACCTGCTCAATGACGGCTGTTGTAAACGCTTCCAGCCTTCGCACCGAAACAGGAAGTTCTGACTTCTTGAACATTGCTGAGGTAACGGTGGCGTAGTTTGGGTAGGCACTGCTCATCTTGAGCCCAGAAACGCTCATTCCAAAAACCTTGGAGGCATCAAAGGCCTCTTGAAGGGTGACGTTTGGCAGCGGTAAGAAGAGTGGACCAAAGTATCGGTGAGCCTCATCTTCTGGCGGCTCAGTTTCACGTACCGCCATCACTTCTTGCTGCATCCTCCTCATGATCTCATCAGACCTGAGGCTGGTGAGCTGAATTTGAGCGGTGAGGATCACTGGCATCCTTCCCCCGTCACGTTCTGCCGCCTGCGAGAGCTTAGTCTGCCCATCTTCTACCCGTGTGGTGAGCCAGGTGCCCTTAAACCTCACGATGCTGGGGTCTGGCTTGATCTTTGTTGGAGGCATGAGGAGGGTGAGCGAACGCAGAGAATCGGCAAACTGCTGCTTGCTCTCGTGGGCGTGGGTGTTGTTACTGAAGAGTGCACCTCCAACACTTCCCCCACCTGCGTAGAGGGGAAGTAATCCCCCAAGCTCAAGGTTGGCGGTGATGGTGAGGAGCCTTCGCATCGGCATGCCACTATCAACCACCACCTGGCTCTGCTCCTGCGAAACAGCGTAGCTCTCTGAGGCATTCTGAATGATCAGTCCCTCATACCCACCGTCAGCAATAATGGTACTCTCGCCTAAGCCAAGTACCCGGTAGGGGATGCCCGCATCGCACGCCGCCTTTACCGCCTGCACCAGCTCTACCGTATCAGCTGCCACCGTGTAGTAGCGCGCCGGTCCCCCGATGCCGAGTGGCCGTGTACTCCCGAGGGGGAAGCCTGTCTCAACCTTGGGAATTACCTTGAGAAGTTGCTGTTTTATCTGATCCTCAACCACGCTGCCACCTCTGTACCATATTCCTAATGTCGCCAGCGCCTACGGTAAAGAGCGTTCCTCCTCCCGCTACGGCATCTCTCACCTGCTTTTCTAGCTCTACGGTATCTGCTGCAAGGAGGACTTCCATACCCTCTGGTGCTTTCTTCATTACCTCGTCTCGTACATCGGTACTACTAACCTCTATGTCGTCCTCCCTACCTGCAACTTGGTAGATGGGAGCGATGATAAGCCTATCCACCGGATGCTCGTCAAAAGCTCTCCCAAATTCTTTCAGGTGGTTTTTGGTTCGCGCTTTCTGGTGTGGCTGGAATACCACCGTTACCTTCTCTTTGCCACCTCGCGGGAACCTGTCGTTGATACCGCTGAGGAGCGCACGAAGTTCGGTTGGGTGGTGGGCGTAGTCATCGTAGAGCTCAGTCTTGCCCCAGGTACCCCAGTGTTCAAACCGTCTCTCGGTTCCAGGGAAACAGGCGAGTGCCTTGAGGATTACCTCTTGCGACACCCCAAGCTCATGGCAGACTCGCGCTGCAGCAGTAGCATTGAGAAGGTTGTGCAGTCCAGGCTGCGGTAGCTTAAGGCCAGGCCAGAGTTTTCGCTCATCGTACCAGCGGAACGTGTACTTGAAGCCCTTAGCTACCTTCCTGATCCTGGCATCTTTACCGTAGGCAACCACGAGGCCTTTGCCTTTTGGCGTTGCATGTACGCCACTTGGGAGGTTGCGCAGGAAAGTGTGGTACGAAGCCTCAATCTCGGGAAGTCCACCCGTGTAGTAGTCGAGGTGGTCAGCATCAATGTTGAGTACCACAGCTACCTGGGGGTAAAACTGGTGGAAGCTCCTGTCAAACTCATCTGCCTCAAGCACCAGGTACTCTCCCGACCCCACCCTCGTTCCACCCCATGGAGCCAAGGTACTCCCCACAAAGACTGTTGGGTCAAGTCCTGCCTGGTCAAGGATCCAGCCAATCATCCCTGTAGTGGTGGTTTTCCCGTGAGCCCCTGCAACTGCAATGGTGGTGTACTGCCGGGTGAGCTTCCCAACCCAAACGGCGCGCTTTACCACTGGAATTCCTCGCCTCTCAAGCTCAAGAAACTCTGGGTAGTGGGGAGCCTTCTCGGTAACTGCTGCAGATACCACTGCCTCGGTTACACCCTCAGGAATGGCGCTAGGGTCTGAGCCAATGTGAATAGATGCTCCCGCGGCTCGCAAACGTCTCACCTGGTCTGTTTCGGTGACATCGGTACCAGAAAGCTGCCACCCCTGTGCAAGGGCGTAGTCCGCAATCCAGAGCATTCCCACTCCGCCAATGCCAACGAGGTAGAGGTGTCTCATATGGTTCTATCCTAGGCGAAAATACCTGTCCTGACCACCAAAGTAGCGCTACTCTGCAGCTGACAGGAGACGCCTGGCGATTTCTCGGGCAGCATCAGGTTTTGCAAACTTGGAGATGGTTTTCCTGAGAGACTGACGCCTTTCTTCAGAGGCGTGGAGCTCTTGGATAACCGCAAGAAGTTCAGCTGCTGAGAGGATTGTTTCATTCAAGACTATGGCGGCATCATCTTTACCGAGAACCTGGGCGTTTTCCCACTGGTGGTTCTGGGCAGCGGTTGAGAGGGGAATAAGGATACTGGCAGCCTTGCTAGCAGCAAGCTCTGCAATGATGCCACCTGCCCTACTAATAACCAGCTCAGCGTGCTGGAGGAGCGGTGCCATATCGGTAATGCTTGGGAGGAGGTGGAGTCTATCCTGTAACTCCTCAGGCAGTTCAAGTTTCCTCTCAAGGAGCTTGGTGTAGTCTAGGTGACCACACTGCTGGACAATTTGAAAGGTCTTGAGGAGCTCTCCCCAGTTTTCAGCTACGAGGTTGTTGATCTTTCGCGAACCCTGGCTTCCGGTAATGAAGAGGAGTGGCAGCTCAAGTGACAGCTTCACGTCCTCGCCAATCTCGGTGGGAAATGCGAGCTCACTAAAGAAGCTCTTTCGTACCGGCTGACCGATGTACTCAAGCTTGTGCTGGGGAAGCTTCCTGTACACACTCTTTGGGAAAGCGGTAAAAATCTTGCGCGAAATCTTTGCTAGCAACCTGTTTGCAAGCCCTGGCACCACGTCGCTCTCGTGGCTGTAGACGGGAACCTTGAGCATCTTTGCCACCATTGCAACCGGCACGCTGACAAATCCTCCCTTACAGAAGACGACATCCGGCTTCACATCTTTCATGAGCTGCAGGGCGTCGCTGAACCCTTGGCCAAACTTGAAGAGCTCACCAAGGTGCTTGTGGGTGGCAAAACGGTTGAGCTTGCCTGCGGTAATGGCATGGCGCGAAAAGTCAAGGCCGCTCATGTCGAGGGCAGGTGAGGTGAGATCTGAGAGCAGCCCCGCGTAGGAGAGGTTGGCTTCGCCATCAAGCTCGTGCACTGCTTCCATCACCGCAACAAGTGGTGAGATGTGTCCCATCGTCCCACCTCCCACAAAGAGGATGTGCTTAGGTGGCTTTTCGGTTTGTTCTAGCTCGCTACTCATGTGGTTTTCTTCTGCATTCGTTTTGTAACCTGCCTTTTCTGGTGGTCATCCTCACTACCCTTTGCTTTCTGGTAGCGAGAGATGTTGAGGATAACCCCCATCGCACAGAGGGTCACAATGATGTTGGTTCCGCCGTAGCTCACAAACGGGAGCGGAATACCCTTCAGGGGAGCCAGCTGGAGCATTGCTGCAAGGTTGAGCATAGACTGGTAGGTTAGCCAGGTTGCGATACCGGTTACCAGGAGTTGTGAGAAGACATCGGGAGCACGCGAGGCAACCTGGTAGCTTCGGTAGAGGATGAAGCTAATCAGTCCAATGAGGAGAGCCGAAATAATGAACCCTAGTTCCTCAACGATAATCGCAAAAATAGAGTCTGTTTGAGGCTCAGGTAGGAACAAGCGCTTTTGCTTACTCTCACCAAACCCGAGACCAAACCACCCGCCAGACCCGATGGCAATTGCGATGTTGTCACTGTGGTACACCGCAGCATCTTTAGTCTGTGTACTGGTGGTTGTATCAGCCTGGTTCTGATTGAGGAAGGCAACGATACGTGCACGTCGGTAGGGCACCGAAAGCGCTCCCGCCAACCCAACTGCAGCAATGAGGAGTGTTACCCCTAGGTGCTTCCAGCTCATACCTGCCGTCCAGTACACAGCTGCTGCTGAAACCAGCATTACGGTGAGGGTACCAAAATCTGGTTGCTGGAGCATTAGGAACGAAATCACCGCACAGATCCCCACAAAGGGGATGAAGGTTTCTTGCAGGTTGCCAACCTTATCCTTACGCTGGCAGAACCACGCGGCAAGGTAGGCGAGGAAGGTAAACTTCACCACTTCAGCAGGCTGGAAGCTGAACCCTCCTACCACAATCCAGCGGTGGGCACCGTTGATGTTTCCCTTACTGAAAAGGAACACGCTCACGAGGAGGAGGATGCTTGCCAGGAGCATCCACTTTGCATTCTTCTGCCACACCTTGTAGTCAACGTTTGAGAGGAACGACATGAGCCCAAGTCCCAGGATCACAAATACCAGGTGTCGCTTAAAGAAGAAGGCTGGGTCTGCCTGGGGAAGGGTGAGCCCCTTGATCACCGAGGCTGAGTAGACCATCACCAACCCAAAGAGGGTGAGGGTAACCACACCAATAGCAAGGTAGGTGTCAATGTTTCGTCTCACCTTACGCCTTTCCGCTTACCACGCGCGTAAATGCATCGCCACGTTCTTTGTAGTTTGCGTAGGGACTGGCACTTGCGGCAGAGGGGGACAGGAGGAGTACATCGCCAGGCTTGAGTTCATCACCAAGGGCCGCAATAAGCTCTTCCATTACACCAGTTGCATCGGTACTCACCGCCTGTACTACTTTCACCTCACTACCCAACGCCAGTACCTTGGAAGCAAGGCTTCCGGAAGACTCTCCGGGAAGCACTAGGAGCGATACACATCGCTTGGCAATCTCTGGCGCGAGGGAGGTATAGTCCTGCCCCTTATCCTTCCCTCCTGCCACGAGGTGAATTCGCTTACCCTCAAATGCCTCCAGAGCTACCAGGCAAGACTCGGGGGTGGTTGCGATACTGTCATCATAGGCCAAGATCCCCCGCTCGTTTTCAACCACCGAGAGGCGGTGTTCAAGACCGGTAAAGGCAACAATTTCTTTCTGCATGACGCTAGGGGAGACGTGGAACAGGGAAGCTACCAAGATTGCTGGAAGGATGTTTTCTAAGTTGTGTTTTCCTAAGAGCTTTCTCCCTGCGAGGCTCAGCGAGTCAACAGAACCCCCCACGGCGAAGAAGGCAACTTCGCTCCCCTGCTGCTCGTCCACCCAAGCCGTCTCCATTCCTGGGAGGCTGCGATGGTACCTGATGATGCGCGCTGGAGCTGCAGCGATGAAGCTCTCCATCTCTGGGTACTCGGCGTTGATAATCGCCACATCACCTTCACGCTGGTGGGTAAGAATGTTTCTCTTTGCCTCCCGGTAGGCGGCCAGGTTTGCATGGTGATCGAGGTGGTCCTGGCTAACGTGGAGTACCACGGCAATGTTGGGACTCTTGGTTAGCCCATCAAGCTGGAAGCTTGAGAGCTCCAGGACAACAATGTCCTCTGGCGCGAGATTCTCAAGGAATGAAAAAGGATCAACCCCAATGTTTCCCGCTAAGTACACCTTCTTCTCTGGAAACGCCGCTTTAAGGATTGCTGTAATCAGCGTTGAGGTAGTCCCCTTCCCCTTGGTGCCGGTAACCCCTACGGTCTTTGCCTGGCAGAGATCGAGGAAGAGCTGGGTTTGCGAGGTGAGTACCACCCCACGTGAGGCTGCAGCTTGGAGGTTTGGGTGGTGAAAAGGAATTCCCGGACTCCTGAAGACTAGGTTGAAGCTTTCAAGGTCTTCGGTAACCTCAGGGCGCTCCTCAAAGCTGAGCTTCTCAGCGGCATCAGGGTACTTGGCGAAGAGTTCTTCTCGCTTCGAGCCATCCCTATCCCTCACCACCACCTCCAAACCGTGCCTCAGCAGAAACCCAACCAGCTCGTGGTGGTTGGCGCCGTAGCCCAGGACACAGGCTCTCGATGATGCTGGAAAAGGGAGATCGTGCATGGTTAAGTGAGCTGGAGGAGCGATAGTACCAAGCCGGCGGCACAACCCACCGCTGAGATTACCCAGAACCTCATGGTCACCTTTGTCTCTGGCCAGCCAATAGCCTCAAAGTGGTGGTGAATGGGGGCCACCAAAAATACCTTTCGCTTGAATACCTTCTTTGAGAATATTTGAATCACCGTTGAGGCTCCTTCAAGGAATGGGATGAAGAGAATGAAAGGAAGGAGTACCACTGAGTTGGTGAGGAAAGCCAAAATGGGGAGCGTCATCCCCAACGCCATACTTCCGGTATCCCCCATGAAGAACCGTGCGGGATTAATGTTGAACCAGAGGAAGGCCAGGAGCGAGCCAAGCATGGTGGCGCAGAAAATGGCCAGGTGCACCTTCCCCTGTGAGAGGGAGATGAAGGTGAAGACAAAGAAGGCAAACATACCCACTCCCCCAGCGAGACCATCAAGGCCGTCTGTTTGGTTCATACTGAAGCCAACAAAAATAACGGTGAGGATAAAGAGCGGTACGTACCACCAGCCAATCACGAAGCTTCCAAGTCCTGGGATACCGAGGGTGTTCCAGCCCAGCTTCTCGTAGAACCACCAAGATCCTACTACTGCAACCGCGGCGTAGATGATGAACTTATGCCAGAACCGGAGGCCTCCCCCATTTGATCCTTTCCCCATCACATTCATGATGTCATCTACTGCCCCAATAAAGCCTGCACAGACGAGGGTAAAGAGCGGGAGGTACGTCTCTCCCCTATCAAGGTTGAAGGCGAGGGTGAAAATTGCCGTGGTTACCCAGAAAAGTAACCCTCCTCCTACCGGTGTCCCTGCCTTACTGGCATGGAGCTTGGCAAATATGGGGACAGCCTTCCCATCAACGCCTGTTTGGCGAAGCTGCTTTCCTAAGCTATTACGGTAGAGGAAGTTGGTGAGGATGGGGGCGAGAATGAAAGCAACAAGAAAAGCTGCGGTGACGTTAAGGGTAACCTGGAGAACGTCTGAGGTAGCGATGGTAATGGCACTCATAGGAAAATTGAAGAGGTAGTTACTGCCAGAAAGCTCCCTGACGAACGAGGAGTTTCCCCGCATCTTCTGGTTTCGCCATGAGCTCTTTCACAATTCGCTCCAAGAACATACCGTTCTGCGAAGCTTTAATGTAGATAACATCGTGGCGATGCACCAGCTGAAAGAGATGGTCTTTGAGCTCAACAGGTGTTGGGAAAGCAATCATCTGGGTGGGCGACATCCCCGCATCGCGAGCGGCGCGCAGCATATCGTTTGCGTACTTGCCTACAGCGATGAAGAAGGTAGCCCGCTTAGCAGCCTCTGCCGCAACCTCACGGTGTGAGTCTAGGGCGTACTCGCCAAGCTCATTCATACTACCAAGAATTGCTACCTTTCGCCGCTTTCCAGCGTAAGCTTCAAGCACCTGTAAACCAGCCTTCACCGCCTCGGGCGAGGAGTTTGCCGTATCGTCAATGATCGTCATCTCATTCTTGCCTGCGATGAGCTTTCCCCTTCCCGGTGGGAGGGTATAGTTTGCCACTCCCTTGTTGAGCTGCTTTACCTTCATGCCTAGGTCACTACCAACTGAGAGAGCTGCCAAAATTGGAAGTACCTGGTAGTGCGCCAGCACGTGGGTCTGCACGGTTTCTTCCTCCTTGCCACTGGTGTAGCTGAGCTCCAACCCTTCGGCATTCATCTTGGTAGTTTTTGGAGATACACCAGCCTTTGCGCCTTTGCCATACCACTTCACGTTTGACACACCCTTAAGCTCTCGTACCTGGTGAGGGTCTTCAGCGTTGGCCAGAATCCAACCACCTTCTCTTAGGGTACTGTGGAGCCTCAGGGTTTCCCTCACCATCACCTCCTCGGTGCCGTACTGCTCCATGTGGACGGGAACAATGGTGCAGTAAACTGCTACATCGGGAGCGATCCTCGTCACAAGAAAATCAGTCTCCCCTTCAATATCTGATGAGTACTCAAGCACGTAGATAGGCTTATCTTCTGGCTTGTAGCGTGGTTTCGCTACCAGTGACCTGAAGATCACCTCAACCCAGCCAAATACCCCAGAAGGGGGATCTTGAAATCCTAAGAGTGAAAGGGGAACACCACTATCGGTGGCAAGGTTACCAAACGTTTTCCTCACCGGCCTCCCGCTCTCAGCTAGTACCTCAGCGAGGGCTTCTTTCGTGGAGGTTTTCCCGACACTCCCTCCAACCGCCACCACAAATGGCCTCTCACCCCGATATATCCGGAGTGCACCCATCCACATGGTTCTGATGATCAGGAACTTGAGAAAGCTTCGCATCTGAATCCCTAACGGTTAGTTGGCGGTATCTGGTAGTAATTCAAGAGGAAGTTTGCCACTCGTGCAAATAGTGGTACGGCAGTAGTCTCGGCAAACTGACCAACTTTTGCAATGTTTGGCTGGTCAACCTTGGTGAGCACCAGGAATTCTGGGTCATCTACTGGTCCAAACCCTACAAACGAGTGCACGTATGCATCAAGGTACCCTGGTCCCTCTGGATTTGGCACCTGTGCGGTTCCGGTTTTCCCCGCTATCTTGTAGCCGTTTACTGAAGCCCGCTTGTGCCCATGCTGCACTACCGAGGTGAGCATAACTTTGAGCTGTTCAACCACCTCTGGCTTGAGAATTCTCGGCCCAACCTCTGGGGCAATTGCCTCGCGCTCCCCGTCTGCCCTCACCACAGTTTTAACCACGTGTGGCTTCACCACGCTGCCGTCACCGGCGAGAGCGGTATAGCCCGTAAGCACCTGGAGAGGCGTGGTGGCGACACCCTGTCCGAAGGCAACCGTTGCGCGGTCAATTGCTTTCCATGAATTCACCGGTTTAAACGTACCAGCTATCTCATTCCTCAGGTCAATGCCGGTTCGCTTCCCAATCCCAAAGCTACTCAGGTAGTCGGCAACCATCTGGTTTCCCATCTTGTTTGCTAGCCATACCATCGCCACGTTGTCTGAATTTACGAGAACGTCGGTCATGCTCTCATCACCGTAAGCTCGTTTAAGAGCAGTATTGATGGTGTAGCCATCTACCACCACACTTCCTGGAAAGGTATCTCTCGTAGCTGGAGTAACTACCCCTTCATTAATAGCTGCCGCCATGACGAGTGGCTTAAAGATACTTCCCGGCTCCCACTGCTTGCTAATCGCTGGGTTATCAAACAGTCCAATCTGATCTTTTGCGATAGTTCTGAAAGCATTGGGGTCGTAGGCAGGGGTACTTGCCATACCCTGAATCTCCCCAGTTTTTGGGTTCATCACGATAATGCTTCCGCCCTTAGCCTCAGAACGCGCTACCTCCTCAGTAAGCTGCTGCTCCAGGTAGTACTGGATGTTCCTGTCTATGGTGAGCTCGTAGGTATTTCCATCTTCTCCCTTAATGGATCCAGATTCACCGAGGAGGTTTCCAATACTGTCCTTCTCCAGCCTCACCTTTCCAATGAACCCTCTGAGCTCTTGGTCGTACTGTCCTTCAAATCCGTACTGGCCCTTTCCTCTATCGTCCACAAATCCCATGAGCTGACCCGCAAGCTGTCCCTCGGGGTAGACCCGTTGGTACTCACGCACAAAGAAGAACCCATTAATTGAGTAGAGGATACCACCTTGGGCAGCATCAAAGTTGAGAACACGGGTGCTCCTATCTGGATCAATTTCCTGTGCAAGTTTGTTGAAAGCATCCTGGATATCTTCAAGCTGATCCTTAGTGAGACCATGGGCGAAAGGATCCATGTAGAGGCTATCGCGCTTGAAGCTGGTGAGGAGCTTCTCCCTATCCAGTTGGAGCATCGAGGCCAGGAGGTCTGCGTACCTTTCCTTGTCCTTGACGTTATTTGGCGTCGCCGAGAGTGCGTACCGTTCAACGCTCGTTGCTGCAAGGGTAGCCTTTCCAGCAGAAAGATCTTGGAGGTACACCGATCCACGCCGCGGCAGGACATCTCGCTCAACATTCTGCTGCTTCTCAGCTTGGGCAACGTGAACGCTGTGCTCGAGAACGCTGGTACTAAAAAGTTTGCCCACGAGTACGAGGGCAAAGGCGAGCATGATGATGGTAAAGAAGCGGATCCGACCAGACTCTACCATGGGTGGGACTTAGTTACCGGTTGAAACTCCTGCTACCTCCCCTTTTTCAACAAACTCTGCATCTTTAATTGGCTGCATTCCCTCTTTGCTGGCGGTGTTCTGAATTTCTTGGATGGTTTGGGCGCGCTTGGCTTCAAGTTTCAGCTGTTCAATCTCCTGCCCAACCTTTCCCACCTCTTTCCTAAGCTGGTTCTGGGTGTAGGCTTCGGTTGAACTTGAGCTTGAACGGGTGAGCATCACCACGGCGAGAACTACCAAGATGAGCATGCCAAAGTAGCGCGCAGCCATTGGACCAAATGTTACCTTGCGGGTGTTGGTTCGAATAGTTTGACGCGCAACAGGTCTCCTACTTGCTACTACGTATCCTCGAGTTTTGGAATAGCGGGCTCGCATGATCAAATCCTCCTAACGTGCAGTACTTAGATGCCGATTTCTTTGAGCGCCTGGCTAAAGTCTGCTGTCCCCTGGTCAATGCCACCCTGGTACTGATCCCACAGCTTGCTGTCCCATACTTCGATATGGCTGTGGAGTCCGGCGAGAGTTACATTTTTTTGTAAGGAAGCAAACTGCCTAAGGTACGGTGGCACAACCACCCTCCCGGCTTTATCCAGTTCTACGTCTACCGCACCGGCTAAGGTTTGGCGAACATAGGCGCGAGCGTTTGGATCACTCTGAGGGAGCGATGCCAACTTCGTCGCAATCTCAACCCAAACTGAGGCAGGATATAGTTTGAGGGAGCCGTCAAACCCCTTGGTAATAACGGCTCCATCGGCCAACTTCGGACGCCACTTCACCGGAACCTGCAACCGTCCCTTGTCGTCAATGTTGTGATTGTGTTCACCAATGAACATCAAGGTGTGGTTACTGGCTAGATGGTGAAGTAGTCGCCCCACTTTGCCCCACTTTTTCCCACTTCTCGCCTAGTATGCGACTAGTTTAGGAAGGTGTCAACACATCTGCACCACAAAAAAAGCCGACTCCGTGAGGAGCCGGCTTTTCGCCAGGTCTAGAAACCTAGTTTGTTTCGTCTGTGGCACTCCCTTTACCTGTAAGTATTGAAATCCCTGCGGACAGGAGCGAGAAGATGTAGAATGAGACTATGACGGTTGAGCACCTCAAATTAGAAACCGACGAAACCCCTCTCGCACACATTGAAGAAGGTTCTACTTCTCGTGATCAAACTCAACTGGATGAAACTCAGATTGAAGATGAAACTCCGCAGGAACGCGAACTCAAGAGGCTCAACGCAATAGTTGAAGAAAAGCTTGCGGTCTTCGCTCAGCAGGAAATTCTCACCCCAGCAGCCACTCCTCCTACCAAAGTTGCTCATCGTTCGCTCCCCGATCGACTCGCTGGTGTTCCTATTCGTGATAAAGAGGTCATCCCCAGGAAAGAAAGCACCACAACACACCTTGCCCGAACCTACCGGTTTCGAAAGCACAGAATCAAAAAAGGATCTGAGGCAGAGCAGCTAGCTTTCCAGCTCACCGGTGTTGCGGTGGATAGAGACTTTGAGGAACTTAAGCAAAACTCCCCTCACTACAAACGAGATCTACAAAAACTCATTAGTAAAGGCTACAAGTATTCCTATTCCCGCGAAGAAAGTTGGCACCAAGAGAAGCCATTTGAGCCCACAGACAACTTCTTAAAGTACGAGGAGCGTGAGTTGAAAGATTCCGAGCTCACGAATATCCCTAAAGTTGCTGATCAGGTAGAAAACAGTACCGAAAAAATCAAACTCCTCAGCAGCTTCGGGTTAAGCGAAGCAATCCTAACCTCTCTCGACAGGCGCAGAAGCTATGCCGGTGAAGATAGACTCGCGGAACTTGTTTCATTCCTCAATACCGAGGAGAGTATCGCACTGGTACGAAAGCTAGTGTCGCATGGCATTTCCTTTAACCACATCAATTCGGGGAATAGCTACAACTCTGATGCAAACCGTTTTAGCACTATTGCAGAGGTACTCGCTGATGCTTCTGAAAACATTCTCCCTGTACTTGAAGCTGGATCAAACCACATTGCAGAGGCAAGAAAGCTTTCTGAACTAGACCAGGAGAACGGTAGCTTCACCCTCTTCATGAATCTCCTCAAGTTCTTTAACGAGGGTGGATCACCTGAAGAGCTAGCGAGTATGTCTACCTACATTAGTACCCACCCACCGCGAGATTATAGGGGTGAGTTAGAGCCTCAAATGAAACTTCGTGAGCTCACCCAAACTTCTCTCCAGCACACTCAAGCTCTCAAGCAGGTGGGGCTCTTTGAAGAGTTCTTAGCCGCCCAATACCTCTATGCCTCCCTACCTCTCTATGGTTCAGGTGATTTTCAGGATCTCACCCACTTCCTCACCGAAGTTGCAGACGGAAGATTTGGTACCCGAGATGAGGTAGCAGCAAGCATCAAACGTTATGCTGCCGTTACCGGCGAGCATACGCTCTCACCTCGTAGTGCACACAGCTTTCTCTACCAGCTAGACAATGAGCCAACACTCATCCCAGCGCTCGTTGCCTGCAGTGAGTTGAAAGCTGCTGGAGCCTTAGAAGGAGATGACCTATTCACCGCTGCAAACCTTGCACCCTATGTTACTAATCCAAACTGGGTTGCTACCTACACCAACATCCATGCATTTGCCGCAGAGACCGTCAGTAAGCGAACAAGCAGACCGATCTTAGAGAATATTAGGCAACTTTCGGAAAAACCTGAGGTTATCGAGCGCGTTACCAGTGAGCCTTTCTGTCACTTTATTACCCCAGGCTACCAAAATCAGTACACAAACATTGAGGACCTCAATCACTACACGAGGCTACCTAATGCAGAAGTTGCTGCAAGAGCAATTCTTAAACGTGTTAGCAACACTCACGAGAGATACAAAGAACTCTCAACCTACTCCCAGGAAGTGTACCGTAACCCAGATGTGTTCTCTGATCCGGAAATTACTGAGGCTCTCATCTCCCACCCGTACTATAACCTTGCCACTGATGGTATCAACGCCTACTTCAAGGATGCGGGACAAACACCCGAAACCCTGAAAACGTGTCTTGATTACATGGAAACGTTTGGCGTAGTAACTGCAGGTAATATCCTGAAACTCAACGCAAACCCTGATGGAAAGCAGTACGGCGAACTTGTTGCAGGCTACCTTGCAACTCATGGAAAAGAGCAAGCCGATACCCTCTACAGCAACTTTGCCCAGGCATTCATCCCTCATGCCACCACAGAGGCACACCTAGAAAGGATTCTTGCCATCTTTAATCGAAGACTCCCAGGTGATTTCGTCATGAACAACAGGGAGCTCCTCCTAGAAGTTCCCGGTGAGAAGTTTGAAACGTACCTCAATGTCAGCGAGAGACTCAGATCTTCTTGTTGCCAAGAGCTCATCCGGGTTGAGAACGAGCTCATGCCAGTAGTGCTCGCAAGTGATAATCCTATGGCAGCCTACGAGAAAATTGAAAAGGTATTCCTCCGCAACAACCTTCCCTACCTTGGGAAAGCTTACAGCGTTTTCAACATTCTCTACCCACCAGCAGTCCTCAACGGCAAGCTCAACGAGAAGAGCAGCCCCGTACTGCAAAAGGCCTCAACTCGTGAGCGCTACCACATCCTCTACAATGATCTGGTCAAGGTGCAGGTTGCCTCAGGAAACCGTTCACTCGAAAACTACGCATCGCTCCTCGCCCAATACGAAGGAGTACTCACAACTGCGGAAGAAAAAAGCTTCGAAAACCTGTCTGAAGAAGAAACTACTCAGCTTCGTAACTTTGCCGAAATGCTAGGGGTACTCTTTGATAACAGTACCTACAAACGAATGTTCTCAGAAGCTGGTACATCCGAGACTTCACAAGTAGACCTCAGGGACAGCCTCAACCAGCTCCGCCAAGACCTAGGGGTACCAGAAGGCGGAAGCATTATCCAGCGCCTCCACGAGATGTTCCTTCGCGCGAGCAACTCCGCCAACTTCTCCGAGTTAGCCGCCGCCATGCGGGAATCACGCCAGACTGCTGACGCAAAGAACCGTAGTTTCAGCCAAGAACATCGCAAGCTTGGCGTCCTTGGCGAAGGCACGCTCGTCAAAGGTTTCAGCGCTGCTCACATCTCGAGCATCCTCCAAAACGGTTCTGTGGCAAAAGAATTCCTTGGTGGCGGATCCAGTTCTGACATGACCCCCCTGGATACCGACCTTGAGATGATCCATCCTAGTGAAGAATCCTCAGATGGTGCCCGGGTGCTTTCGCGTTCAAAGATGGCAAGTGGTTACGGCGAGCTAAAGATGTTCATGTCAGAGCCTCCTGAAGGCTACGAGCTCTTCGAAACCCTAGGAGCAGGCCACATGGGGATTAGAACAGGCTTTCCACTCACCATGATCGATGGCTTAATCTGCAGCGATGACCCTATCCACCCAAGTGTGATGGACTACAAGGTAGCTATCACTGAAAATGGCTACTACATCCCAATCTACTCGGAAGATGGCAGCCTCATTTTCACACCAGAGGAGTTTGACAACCTCAAGCAAGCATACCGAGGCCTCAAGCGTTTCAACGCCCCTCCACTTGAGCCGCAGCGCGGAGCTTTCATTACAGACAGCTCTACCCCTGGTGAGCTCATGAAAGATCAGGAACAGGTTTCTCAAACTTTCAACTCCATTCAAGCGACAATCAGCGAGATCCTGACAAGGCACGGGGTAACCCTCAGGTCTCAAGATGACCACAGTCTCACCGGAGCAGAGCTTGAGAGTACCGGTTCCACCGGTAGAGGCACCAACAAACCTGGTGACTACGACTTTGACCTCTCGCTGAGGCTCGACCCCCTCGATTTCCAGAAACTCACCGCAGCAGATATCACCCAGGAACTCCGCGATGCCTTCAATCCGGAATCAGAGATGAACAGCAATCCGGGCGATGCCACCACCCAGTACCGTTTCTTTGGCGCAAAGGTAGGTGAAGTTACTGCCGATATCGACATAGCGTTTACCCAGAAATCTGAACTCCAGCTCTTTGCCACCCACCAGGCAATCCAGGAGCGTCTCTCGTCTATTGCAGACCCAGGAATACGCAGCCAAGTTGCATCAGACATTATCTGGATAAAGAAGCAGCTCTCTGAAAGAAACGTATACAAAAAGGGCAACCACGCAGGTGATGAAAACCAAGTTGGAGGTCAGGGTGGTTTGGGAGGTGTCGGAGTAGAAACCTGGATCCTCAACCACAACGGCTCTACCCGAGAAGCTATGGCAAGTTTTGCCTCAGCAGCTTACAACCCAGATGGCACCCTTAAGCCACTTGAAGAGTTCCAGGTAGCCTACCCAATCATTGATGCCGGAGTGAACCTCCGCAACAAACGCCACGACAACTACGTGAGAATTCTCTCAGAAGAGAGCTACGCAAAGATGGCAGCCTTCTGCCGGGACATGGTGAGAAGATAAATTAGAGGAGATTTGCTCGCAACTTCTCCGTGAGTGCATCAACAGTAAGTCGCTCCTGCTCCATGCTATCTCTATCGCGCAGGGTCACCGTGCCGTCTTCAAGGGTTTGGTAGTCCAGGGTAACACAGAAAGGTGTTCCAATCTCGTCCTGCTTTCGGTAACGCTTCCCTACTGCCCCGGTTTCTTCGCACACCATGAGGCGCCCAGGCACTGCCTTACGTAGCGTGCCAAACAACTCTTTCGCCTTCTCAGATAGCCCATCCTTCTTCATGAGTGGGAGTACCGCAACGGCAACTGGCGCCACTTTAGCAGGTAGATGGAGCACCGTTTCTAGCTCAGTCCCCTTCCCATCTCTCCCCTGGGGGTACTCACGGTAGGAATCAATGAGGAGCGCCAGGAGCAGCCTTCCGTGCCCAAAGGTTGGCTCAATAACGTAGGGAACGTACCTCTCGCGCTTCTCCTCGTCAAAGTAGGAGAGTTCTTTCCCACTTCCATCCTGGTGCGCCTTGAGGTCAAAGTCTGTTCGGTTTGCGAGACCAGTCAGTTCGCCCCAGCCACCAAATGGGTAGTTGTACTCCCAGTCTATGGTGCGCTTTGAGTAGTGTGAAAGTTTCTCGCGTGGGTGCTCGTAGGGGCGAAGTTCATCACGCGTCATCCCCATGTCATCCACGAGGAAAGCTTCCTGCTCCTTGAGCCAGTGTTCAAACGCCTCCTCATCAGTTCCTGGACTCACGAAGTACTCAATCTCCATCTGCTCAAGCTCGCGTACCCGGAAGAGCGAGTTTCCCGTGGTGATTTCGTTCCTGAACGCCTTCCCAATCTGGGCGATCCCAAACGGCAGCTTCTTGTGGTAGGTGTCGAGGACGTTCTTGAAGTTGGTGAAAATCCCCTGCGCCGTTTCTGGCCTGAGGTAGGCGCGAGATCCCGCTCCCTCAACTGCCCCTAGCTGGGTTGCAAACATCATGTTGAAGAGACGAGGCTCTGAAAACTTTGCCTCACCACAGTTTGGACAGACCAGCTGCTTGTCCTCGTGCATCAGTTTGTTCCAGGCTACACCTGCCTCATCCTCTGCCCGCTTCTCACCAATCTTTCGCTGCTTAATGGCTTCGTCTCGCCACCTGACAATGAACACCTCCTGTGATTCTTCCTCAAGGTAGTGGTCTGCCCGCAGCCTAATGTGGCAGTTCTGACACTCAATCAAAGGGTCACTGAAAGAATCAACGTGCCCAGAGGCTTTCAGTACCGCTTCTGGGGTGAGGATGGCGGCATCTAACCCAACCACGTCCTCGCGCATGTAGACAAAGCGCTGCCACCAGAGCTTCTTGATGTTGTTCCCAAGCTCAACTCCAAGTGGACCGTAGTCAAAGAGACCGTTGGCGCCGTTGTAGATTTCGGCGGAGTTGAAGAAGAAACCTCGGCGTTTTGCCAGGTTCAGAATTGGGTCAAGTGAGGTGGTGCGTGGTGGTTTTTCCATGACACCACTCTAGCGCAAAACTGGGTATGCTACCAGGTTACCCTGTTGACGATGACTCACCTGAAAGCTACACTACTCCCATGATGTTTTCATGTCGTCACTTTGCCTGGATTTACCTCCAAACCCTTCCCGCGGGTGGCGATTTGACTGTGAACATCTAGTAACTTTCTCAAGAACTAGCACACAGAGATCATCCACCGCGGATGGTCTCTCTTTGTTTTTGGGAGGAGGAAAGAGATCATGCAATCGACCCCTGACATCACCGTTGGCTTCTCATCCGGAGCACACGACCTTCTCGCCAACTTTGCTGGCAACTACGTGAGTAGCAACCAGCGCGCCTCCATGGCCCAGTGCAACTCGGGCGATAGCCCTTGCTGCTTTGGCTCCATCCAACGCAGCTACGCCAGCCCTGCTATCACCATGTTTGGTGCACCCGCTGAAGATGTTTCCGAGGCAAGCTTCTTTGTTGAAGCTACCGCCTGTTCCCACCAAGCCAATTTCTCCCTGGTTACCAGAGAGAAGGAAGGTATCAGGAGAGTTAAGCTGACTTACAACCCCAACCTCACTGGGAGAACCTGGAAGGTCATCTACGGAATGCTCCTGAGGGAAATCTGGCTTGCCGGCCTCAAAGAGCGATCAAAAGCGCAGCAAAATCCAGACCTCCCGACGTTTCGTCGGGGTTGGTAACGTTTCTAACCACCCCTACCCGGGTGGTTTTTTAGAACCCAATGGTGAAGGCACTCCTTAGTGGCTTTCCTACCCGTGTCTGGAGGTAGTTAAGGGTAACTGCCACTACTTCAGCTCTCACTTCATCATCCATGGCAATCCGTTCCGCTAGAAACTGGGGTCGAACAAACTGACGCAGTGCCACCACCACCTTTGGGTTACTAATAGGCAACTGAAAGGGAGCGAGGCCATTAAGCCCATCCCGGTTGAGCACCCCACCAAGTTCACTGTCCCAAATCAAGTTATCTGGTTCCAAAGGCAACCCAGTTGCAACACTCCTTTCAAGCTCTGGTGAGTAGCCCAACGTAACCAGGCACTTGAGGAAGAACTCAGACACCACCACCTGGGGGTACTCTGAAACATGGAGTCGCTCTAGGGTGTAGACTAGTCCATCGTAGAGTTCTGGATGCGCCTCGCCCTCAACCATCAGGAAATCTACCGCCTCAGCAACTAGCTCGGCGTACTGGAGGAAGCTGAGAGAGTCTGTTGGGTACGATCCTACCTCCATGATGTGAGCCTTGGTAATGAGGTGCCAACCTCCCGTCTCCACCATGTTCACCTCAGTTGGGAGGTACGCCAAGAGGTGGCCGGTAAGCCTACTGGTAGGTTTTCTGACACCCTTTGCTCGGGCTCTAATCTTGCCAAAGTTGCGTGTGAAGAGGAGGAATGAACGATCGGCGTCAAAAACGTCGGTGGTTCTGAGGATTACCGCGGTGGTTTGGAGTTCGCGCATGGCTACTTCTGGCAGTTAGTGCAGAAGTGAGTACTTCTCCCACCAACCTTAATCCGCCTAATCTCGTATCCTGGACACCTTGGACACGGCAAGCCTGTTTTCCGGTAGACGTTAGCCACCTTGAGGTACGTCCCCTTCTCGCCAATGGAGTTGACGTAGTCTCGCTCACTTGAGCCCCCGTGCTTCAACGCAAGCTCCAAGGTATCGGTAATGGCTAGCGCTAGTGTCTCCACTTCTTCAGAACTGAGCGAACCAGCCCGCCTCTCTGGATGGATACCCGCCCTGAAGAGGCTCTCATCGGCGTAGATGTTCCCAATCCCCGCAATGTGAGCCTGATCAAGGAGGAAGCTCTTGATCACGGCGCTCTTTGCCTTGGAGAGACGTTCCTGCAAGTAGGTTGCGTTAAAATCACTTCCCAGGGGCTCAGGACCTAGTCTGCCCAGAAAGCCGTGCACCTTGAACTCTTCAGGTCCCATCAGCTCGGCAAAGCCAAATTTCCTGAGATCATTGAAGTACATCACCGATCCGTCGGTGAAACTGAAGGTCATCCGGGTATGTTTGTTGGGAAGCTCGTCAATGTAAGACTGCGCCGGGTGGCCTCCCATCACGGATTCGCCCCCAATCCCTTTCCAGAGCAGCTGCCCGGTCATCTTGAGGTGGATGGTCAGGAACCTGCCATCATCAAGGTGAAAGATGAGGAGCTTTCCGCGCCGATCGGTCTTGCTAATCCCCACACCGGCAAGGGTGCGCGGATCGCCAATGAACTGCTTTGGAGTTTCCACCTTCACGCCCTCAATCACCCTCCCCGTGAGGTGAGGATCGAGGCCACGCCGAATGGTTTCAACTTCGGGAAGCTCAGGCATGGGTTACTTGAGGTAGAGCTCGGCTTCTTGGAGGTAGAGGATGGCCATGAGGGCTCGCGCCAGGCGTTTGCTGTCGTGTCTGATTAGCGTTCGCTCCTTGGCTAGCGCATCAGCACTAGCACTCCCCTGGGTACTCCTCCCCACGCTGTTGATGAGGTTAGCGCCAATCATCCGGTACGAGAGTTTCTTGCGCCGCTTGAGATCCACCGTAACTGGACGGCGTTCACGCTCCTGCTTGTACCTGCTCAAGAGCTCTGCTGATGGCTTCTTGCTGTTGTAGAGAGCGTAGTCCACCTGTCCCTCCCCCAGGTAGGTCTCAATGAGCTCTACAAAGTCTTGGACGGCAAACTCGTCCCCTTGGCCTTTCTCGGTCATGATGTTCACCACCTGTACCACCTTCGCGCGGCTCTTCCTCACCGCTTCCTTAGTACCCTCAACAATAAAGTTGGGCACCAAGCTAGTGAAGATGCTCCCCGGGGCGATGACAATGAGGTCTGCCTGCTTGATGGCGAGGGCGGCGAGCGGGTGAAGCGTGCAGGGTGGTTCCAGCCAAAACCTTTTTAGCGAAGTTCGTTCAGCCCAGATGTGCTCCTCAATCGCATGCTCACCCAACACCACCTCGCCCTCGGTGCTCTGGGCACGCAGGTGCATGTGGTCAGTGGTAACAGGTAAGACCTTTCCCCGAATGGCGAGAATCTTGCCAGCCTCAAGCACGGCAGTATCAAAGCTACCAGTCACCTTTTCTAGAGCGGAGAGGAAGAGGTTGCCAAAGCTGTGACCCTTGAGTGAGCCCGAGGTAAACCGGTAGCCCAAGAGCTCACGGAGCACCGAGGAGTCATCCGCAAGTGCTACCAGCGCCTGCCTGAGGTCTCCCGGAGGAAGGACGCCAAGTTCATCGCGAAGGATGCCAGTGGAGCCTCCATCATCAGCAGTTGAGACGATTGCCGTCAGTTCACAGGGAGTGTCCCTGAGCGCCTGGAGCACGGTAAAGGTTCCGGTTCCCCCACCAATCACGACGATACGTTTCATGCTCATAGATTGTAGGCTCTAGTGGCTGTTTTTTATCCAGATACTCACGTAAGTATGACAGATTTGTATCGCTCCGAACAAGCTGCTACCATGGATACATAAACCTCGACCCATGAGTGCTCCAGCCAACCCCACTTCACCTTCGTACTGGAGAGCCCTCATCAACCAGAGCGCCATCAGGTTCTTCATCCTGCGCGCCCTCTGGGATAAGGACTCCTATGGCTACATCCTCTCTAAAGAAATAGAGGATCTCTCTTGGGGTTTCTGCACACCAACCGAGAGCACCCTCTACCCTGCCCTCGCAGACCTTGAGAAGCGCGGACTCATCCACAGTAGCGCCGTGGTAGCCAACTCACGGACCCGCAAAATGTACCACATCACCGAACAGGGCAAACTTGCCTTCCGTACTGCCGCAAAAACCTGGGGCGAAATTATTCCGGCGATACGAAAAGCAACCACGCTGTAGACAGCCCCCCCTACCGCACGCATACTAGGTGTACAACCTAGTATTTTTTAAAGGAGAAATTCTATGCAGAACCCAAAAGGTGACTTGCTGGTGCCTGTGATTGCAAGCCTTCTCGTTGGAGCACTGGTAAGTGGCGGCATTGTGTACGCAGTGACAGGTATGGATACTGACGAAGAGCCAGTCGCAGTGGCGGCTGCCACACCAACAGCTACCCCAAGTGCCACGGCCAGCGCAACTCCCACACCAACGTCTTCGCCAGCAACCACCAAAGATTTTACGTACAACAGCAAGGTCCTCTTCAGCTACCCAGCTGAGTACACGATTATTCAACAAACATCAAAATATGATGGTGGTGGTGGCACCCTCCTCAAAGTTGAACTTGCTACAACCAACGCCACAACTGGACTAGTTGAAAAGTTACCAATCTCTATCTCTTCTCTTAGCTACGGAGCACCAACTGAAGCACCTAGTCTTGAGAGCCTTCTTCCAGAAGGTACTGAAGACAAAAAAACCTTTACGAACAGTAAAGGCACAAAGGCACTGACAGCAAAATATCAAGATCTGGGAGGCTACGATTACTATGGGGTAGTGACTGAGAAAAACAGTGGGTACAAAGTCATCTATGGTACCGCCATCGGTCACCCAATCTCAAAAATATACTCAGAAGCAAAGCTCAAGGCACTCTTTGACCAGATTATGGACACCATCTCGTTCTAGCGTATCTCAGGTATTGAAAAAGGCTCCTGGCGCGTTGCGCGAGGAGCCTTTTCAGACTAGGTGGGGAGTAGTGCATACCACCCCCCAAAAGTGAAGAGTGCGGCGAGAGCCGCGATGGCAAGAAGTTCTTGCCATCTTGGGGCGAGGTCGCCGTTGGCGGCAGCCTCCCCGATTGCGAGTTCTTCCAGTCGGCGTGCCTCACGGCAGGCTGACTGGAAGGCGGGATCAGAGCGACGGTTAGCCATGAGTAGGCCTCGAAACCGTAACGCGAGGTCGCAGACTCCAGATGTGAGACACCCAGCGCCAGAAACCCCCGTGAACTTTCTTCGCCCACTGGACGAATTTCAGTCCAGTGATCCCAGAGATGCAGCCACACACGAGGCAGAACCACCATGTCGCATACCACGGAACTGGTTGTAACGCATGCGCATAGAGCCGCGCATACTGTTCCTTGGTACTCCGTTCTTTGTCGAGCTCCGCCTGGTGGCGGTTCTCGACATTTTTTGCCTCAGTGCGGTACTCAAGCTGCGTAAGTTCCAACTTGTGCTGGTACTCTGCTGACTGCCTGAGGGCCTCATCGCGCTGGGCGATGGCTGCCTTCAGTTGGTCTTGGCTGCGCTGGGCAGCGGCAAGATTCGGGTCCGTGAGGACCGTCTGCTTGGGTGTGGTTGTGCCCCTCTGCGCGAACGCAGAAATGGCAAGCCCGAGGGCGATGACGATTGCGATCCAGAGGATCGGCTTTTGATTTTTGTTTGACTTCCGAGTTGTCATGATGTCCGTACCTTCCATGGTTCACTTGAAACATCCACGCAGGATCTTCCAAATGAATTGCCCAAGTATTGCATATTTTCGCCCAAATGTCAATCCCCAATACCCCTCTAGGAGCCTATTTTACAGGTTAGGAGCAGGTTTCACCACAAACAAAAAAGAAGCCATGCCAAGCTTCATAACACCCTAATAACTAACGGTATTCTGGAATGTACATCTCAAACTGGAAGGATTCGATGAGCTCCTCTAAGTCCATGTCTTCTCTCCCCTGCTCTAGCGCAAGAGCATCTTCCACCGCTTCCTCAAACCCACTGAAGAGCTCTCGCACCGCCTGCGTAGCTTCTGCTGACAAACCTGAAAGCTCAGACTCGAAAGCCTGCAGCCTCGTCTTTGCAAAAAGGATGTTAAACCATGACCGCCTCTTGATTCTCCTCGTAAAGACATCGCGTTCTCTCTCATCCAGCTTTGAGAGGTCTATCCGCCCTTCCTCACTACTCCAAATCTGATCCACTAGATCTGGATTCTCTTCTAGAAACACCCTTACTGACTCCTCCTGGAACTGGTACACGCCATCCATCCCCAAGCCTCCAAGGTCTGCAAGAGCAATTGCCCGTGCTACAACACTAGTTTCAGCGCTGAGATTTGGCTGGTATATACCTTTTTCAGGAGTGAATGCAGCGACTGTACAGTCCAGGGCTTCGGCAAGTACCTCAACATCATCGTCAGAGATTAGCTGTGTCCCATGTTGACGCGCAAGCTCATCACGCTGGTCCAAGAAGAGCTTCAGACTACTGGCTTCGCTCACCCCAGGCTTCCTACTCCTTGGATTACCGTGAGGGGTTTCCTCCTCAAATACCTGTCGAACATCATGGATAACCGCAGCAGTTGAAGATAGCGCCAAAAGGTGGGAAGTATCTTTAATACCGTCAGCACTACAGATTGCCCTTACTATGGCAGCCGCACGCCGCTCAACACTCTTGGTATGTTCGGCATTGTGGTAGTAGAGGCCAAGCTCACGTGCCTGCCTTTCCACCTCCTCAAGGTTAGTTTCTCGCAGGTAAGCTACTCCTTGCTCAAATGTCTGGGGAAAGGTAGGTTTCTCAGAAGGTGGTTCCTCTGCTTCTGGCGCCACATCGTGCACCGTCTTCTCCTGGAGTGCCTGCCACTGCTCCGCCACGTCGTCAGGGTGAAATACTCCAGTCAGGATGTTGTGGAAAAGCTCAGCCTTCACCTCCGGAGAAAGGAAGGTATCAACCGAGTGCACATCTTGCTTTTTAAACTCTCGGTAGGCATCGCAAATCTCAGCTGTCGCCCTTGCGGAAAGCTTTACAAGGACGATGTCGTGAACATCGTCACTATCGGTGAGCTTCTCGTTAGCGCGTGCCACTTGGTTTGCCTTGTGCTCAAGGGCCTCAGCTGACTGGTTGGTGGTGAACTGGATACCACTGGCAATGTCGGATTCCTCCACATCAACCCCACGCTGCCTGTGAGAACGTCTAATAATGAAATCAATCTTCTGGTTCACATCCTGGTAGGCATCGGCAGCTTCAAACTTGAAATCAAGATTCGTATCAAACTGGAGCCGATTGAAAAAGCTAGTAATCACCTTTTCAGCGATGAGTCCCTGCTTTCGCTCAAACTCGGCATTGTCTCGATCAGTAATTGCCTGGTAGGCATCCTTCTTGAAACCATCTACGCGGTCGCTGCTCAACTCGTCGGTGAGAATCTGCTGGTTGAGATCTTCGCGCAGCGCAACTTTGGTCTCCTCAAGGATGTACCGTTTGTGCATACGCCGCGGAACCGTTTCTCTATCAAGGGAGTAGCGCATCCCCCAGCTAAGGTTACTCAAGACTTCACCTTCGGTTACCTCTTGAGGGCCATCTGGGGTTTCTACGAGCAGTTTTCCTTCTTCGAAGTGTAGACCAACCCCCTTCCCGTCACTCTCACTCACGTACTCTGGACTATCAAGCGATGCCATCCGTGCTCGAAGCTCCTGCATCCGCTCCTGTTTCACACGTTGAATACGGTAGATTTCATCCTGAGATTCAAAATCTGAACTACGTCTCCGAGCCTGGCGCTTGAGCATGTAGCCAAGTTCTTGGTCTAATTCAGAGGTTTCGCTCCCCAACTCCTCAGCCGCAAGCTGCTCTTTTGCCACTTCGTTAATCTGCTCCAGGTGCTGACGGAATCTTTCATGCATAGATTCAGTATACATTCCAACAAAAAAACCACCGAATACTCGGTGGTAGAGACAAGTGTTTGCCCGTTATTGGGATCTTCAGGCGGTTACGAGAACCCTTCCCTCTTGCTGCGCGGCATGTGCCTCACGACGCGAGCGATTCCACTCAGCCCAACCTTCAAGCGGTGCAGCGTGCGGGAGCTCGGCCTTGGCGAAGAGAACCGTACCAATGTCCTTTCCGAGAGCTCGAAGGTCACCTACCTTGCACCCCCTATTGAAGAGGACGAGAATCTGGTTCTCCTTCACCCGCACTGCCACACAGCCCTTTCCGTCAGCAATGAGAGCTGAACTCTTCCTTGCTGCCTCAAGAAAGTTGCAGGGAGATTCCACCGGATCAAGCATGATGTTGTTCCTGTCGGTGATAGGGTAAACCTCCCGTACCACGTAGTGCTTCTCCTCCATGCCGCTGCGCAGCGCTTGGCTTTGATCAGACCATGCTTCCAGTTGGTAAACCAACTTGCCTGCAGGAATGGCTAGTGCCCTGCGGTACGCGTTCTGTGCGGTAATCGCCCGATGACCCTTCATGTCAACAGTGGCCATCATGCCACCTTTTCCTTTTGTTCCGTTTCCACTCATTGTGTTGTGCCCTGAAACGCCATCTTGGCGCTTCCCTCCAGGTTAGGAGGCACTTTCATGCAACTCAGTTGTATGAAAATGTCTCCTCCACTGGAAAGTGGAGATTACAAGAAAATGCTCTCAACCTTGGCGGCGACCTACTTTCCCGGCAACTTACGCTGCAAGTATCATCGGCGCTGGCGATCTTCGCTTCCGTGTTCGGAAAGGGAACGGGCGGTACCTCGCCGCACATACCACCAAGGTTGAGAGCATTTTCACATGTTTTGAAGGTCTGGCAGTGCTGCAACCAGCGACTGGTTCATCCAACCGCAGTTGCCTGCAGGCTGGGTTGAAGTCCAGAAATTACTCGTTATGTCCTCCACACAACCGAAGTTGTGCAGATGAGGAGTAAGAACCTGTCAAGTCTGGCGTAAACGCCAGATTTTGACAGAACCTTGCTCCCTAACAGGAGTAAAAGTATATGATCAATTAGTACACCTCGGCTGAAGCGCTCGCGCGCCTTACACCTAGTGCCTATCAAGGTTGTTATCTACAACCGATCTAGAAATCTAATCTTGTGGCCGGCTTCCCGCTTATATGCTTTCAGCGGTTATCCGAACTGAATATAGCTACCCAGCAATGCCCTTGGTAGAACAACTGGTACACCAGAGATTCATCCCCCCCGGTCCTCTCGTACTAAGGGGAGACCCACTCAAATTTCCACGCCCACAGAAGATTAGGACCGAACTGTCTCACGACGTTCTGAACCCAGCTCGCGTACCCTTTTAACTGGCGAACAGCCAGACCCTTGGGACCT
>CAZQKK010000003.1:0-49830 GCA_964593885.1 uncultured Candidatus Saccharibacteria bacterium
TTGGTGGAGGTGGCGGGAGTTACACCCGCGTCCAGCGCCCCGAGTTCTGCGGTTCTCCATGCTCAGATGTGTGCTGTACGTTTACGCAATGCTACACATCAAGGTTGCGAAACGGCGCATCGTTGACTTGACCGTAGGGACGATGCCTCCTACGTCGCACACTTGCTGTATATGGCCGGGACACTCCCACAAGTGAGAAGAGTGGCGACCGCTCTACGTTTTTAGGCGAAAGCTGGGGCGAAAGAAGGAGCTACAAACAAGTTTGCAACTGCGTTCTTCACCTTGGTAAATGCATTTGCACTTACGGTTGTATGCGAATTTCTAGCGGCATACTGGCCGGGCATGCTGTCACAGGACGGACAGGGAACTGTCGAGTATATACACCCCCAAGTTGTGAATGATCACTTGGCGCAGCATAGCACAAATGGGCGTTTTTTTCAATCAAAGTGGCTGTGAAAGGGATAATAATGCCCGTAGCGCGGAATGTCATACTTTGTTCGCTAGTATGTATATTTTGGTGTGGTAGGGTTGCTATATGCAAGTGAAAGAACCAACAATTAGGGATGTCTTCCAGCTCCTTGTGGTGATGCAGGGTGATCTAAACAAGCTGAAGGTAGACATAGCCACGCTACAAGTAGATGTTACTACTCTCAAGCAAGATGTGGTGCAGTTGAAAGTGGATGTGGTGCAGTTGAAAGTTGAAGTGGCGCAGTTGAAGGAGGATGTGGCGGGACTAAAACTTGATGTGCTTCTGTTGAAGGAAGATGTTACTCTGCTCAAAGATACCGTTGTCAGGATTCACCAACGTCTCACGGTTATTGAGGGTGAAGTAACCATCAATGCTTATCAACACAGCCGTTCAGCTGAGGCGCTCAGAGGTGCGGGAAAGCTTTTTGCTGAAGTGTAATTTCTTGAAAGTCCTACGTAAATCTGGTAGGATTGGCAGGATTTAACGGGTGATTAGCTCAGGTGGTTAGAGCGCTACATTGACATTGTAGAGGTCACTGGTTCGAGTCCAGTATCACCCACCAAGAAAAAAGAAGGCTCCTGTAGCCTTCTTTTTTCTTGTATGAGTTACAATAGAGTTCGAACCAGTCTAGTTATTTCGCGAGCCCTTCAGTGAGCAATACTACAAATCCAACACCAAACTCACCGGACAGTGGTCTGACCCGTAGATCTCGGGGTGGATGTTGGCATCAACCACCTTATCCTTGAGCGAGGCTGAAACTAGGAAGTAGTCAATTCTCCAGCCCACGTTCCTCTCGCGTGAAGCGCCAAAGTTACTCCACCAGGTGTAGAAACCGTTACCTTCTTTGAACATCCTGAAGGTGTCTACGAAGCCGGCATCTATAAACGCCTGAAAACCAGATCGCTCCTCATCGGTGAAGCCCTTCTTACCCCTGTTTGGCTTTGGGTTTGCGAGGTCTAGCTCGGTGTGGGCGACGTTGAGATCGCCACAGAAAACAACAGGCTTTGTTTCCTCTAACCGTTTGCAGTACTCCAGGAAGGCGGGGTCCCACTGCTTGTGGCGCAACGGGATGCGTGATAGGTCATCTTTGCCGTTTGGCGTGTAGACGGTGACGAGGAAAAACTTGTCGTACTCGGCAACCAGTACACGGCCTTCGTTGTTTGGGTCTCCGTAGCCGTCGTTCACAATGTTGTACTTCTTGGCGATATCCTCGGGTAGGTGGCTGGTTACCGAGAGTGGCTCAGTTTTGCTGAAAATGGCGGTGCCTGAGTAACCCTTCTTTTCTGCTGAGTTCCAGTACTCCAGGTAGTCTGGGAGGTCTACCACTGCCTCGCCAGGCTGTGCTTTGGTTTCCTGGACGCAGAGAATATCGGGATTTTCAGATTGGATGAAGGGAACAAAGAGCTCTTTGCGGAGAACTGCGCGGATACCGTTGACGTTCCAAGAGTAGAGGGTGAGCATACGTGTAGTGTAGCGAATAATTTCGCTCCTGTAATTGCCGAAAAGGTGAAAACCTGGTAGAAGTACAGGGTATTTGGAGAATTGAATGGAACTTCTTTTCTGGATGAGCGTCGTCCTCGGTTTCTGGGGGCTACTCGTTATCGCCGCGGTGAAGGGTTGGGCTGGGATGGTTGTGGGTCTCGTGGCGTGCGTCGTCGTTCTCCACCTGTTCCCTGGATTCATCGTCCTCAACACCGCATTTGTCTCTGTCCTTCAGCTGCGAAAAGACGCACGCAGGCAGGACTACTACTTTGAAGTACTCGCACCCACAGGTGCGACCGATCTCTAGGTAGGCACGAGCCTACCTTTTTTCATTACGGAAACCTTACTAGGAGCGTTTTGACCTGCTAAGTACTAGGTACACGAGTGCAGCAATGCCTAGTACTAGACCACCGAGAAGGCCAGAGCTCTGTACGCTCGCTGGTTTTTCATCCATCCCACCTATTGGGACTATTGTGGGTGAGTTTGTAGCTTCAGTTGTTGGAGTGGGTTCGCTACTTGCTGCTACTTCTGGTGTAGGGGTTGAGGTTGCTGAACTTGCTTTAGGTGGCGTTACACTCGGTGAAGGTACGGCAACTTTCTTGGTTACTGCGCTTGTCGTGAGTACCGTCTCACTTGATGCATTGGAGCTGTCGTAGGCAACTACTTTGAATGTATAGAGGGTGTTTTGGGTGAGGCCACTCACCTCCAGACTTTGTTCAGCGGTACTTTTGATCAAAATGTTGTTTTGGTACACCTTGTAGGTAATACTCGATCCATCATCTGTAGCAGCTGGCCAGCTTAGGCTTAGCTTACTGGTGGTAATATTGGTTACGCTCAGGCTTGCGGTTGAAAACTCAGGGGGACTGTTAATGATTGTTACGCTTCCACTCAGGCTTGTGGCTTCAGCTAAGCTGAATGCGTAGAAACCTGGGTCGGTGAAGTGGTAGGTGGTTTCCTGCCCCGCTGGAATTGGGCCAACGCTCCAGTTTGTGCCTGTGACGGTAAGTGGAACGGTGTCATTGTTCTGGAAAACGACATCGTAGTAGCCAGCTTCACAAGAACAGCTTAGGTAAGCGGTCTGGGTTCCATAGATTGCAGTCCTAGAGAGGGAGACTGGTCCACCGGCAGCAGCTGGTTTAGTAAAGGTAGCGAAGCACGCGGTGAGAAACGTAAAGCAGAAAACGTAAGAGAGGAGTTTTTTCACATGTGGCGTTATAGGTTTCACTGGTAAGTATGCGCTGTGTGCGAGGAAGTGTGCAAGAGAATGGGGATGCCTCGATTGACGAGCTTTCGCACCACTGCCATTCCGTGGTACCACTAACACAGCTACTCGTAAGCACCGGTTATGCACCAGAGAATTTGCATTATTGGCAACTCGGGAAGTGGAAAGAGCACCTTGGCAAAGGCTCTCGGCGAAGCGCTCAAGTTGCCCGTTTTCCACCTAGATAGACACCTCCTAACCGCTAATTTCCAGAAGCTCGAGAAGACTGCCTACAACAAGGTGCACGCAGACCTCATCGCCAAAGAGGATTGGGTGATTGATGGCAACTACAAGAAGAACATTCCTGAACGAATTTCACGCTCAACCTTGGTGGTATTCCTCGATATTAGTCGGCTGGTAACCCTCCCAAGGGTGGCGAAACGGTTGCGAAAAGGAGGTCACATGGCTGAGGCAATTCCAGAAGGAGCTGAACCTGATGCGCTAAGCTGGGAGTTCTTGAAGTGGACAACTACCTACAGTAGACGCGAGAAAATCCGGGAGCTGGAGAAGCTCTGTACTGAGTCAAACGTCAAGTTTCTCAGGTTAAAGCGAGGTAGCACACCAAAACAGGTGAAGTTGGTCTTGAAGGCGCTTGGAAAGGTCTAGGCTTCTGTTTTTGCAAGGCTGATGGCCCGAATCCTCAGCATACAGACAACCATGATGATGATTGCCATGAGTGAGAGGAGTGGGATGGAGACGAAGCCAAAGTACTCGAGGTATCGCTCCGTGCAGGAAGCACCACCGTTTGCGCTGCAAGGTAGAAGCTCAGTTGTTGGGTTGAAGAAGTTGGCGTTGTAGTAGATCCAGTTGTGGTAGAGCGAAATGATGCCACCAGCAGCAAGGAGAGGTAGAGAGTAGCGGTAGACCTTGATGTCTTTCTGGAAGAGGGCAACTGCCATGAGGAAGGCCTGTGGGTAGATAGCAATGCGCTGGTACCAGCAGAGTACACACGGGGCGTAGAGCTCAACCTCACTAAAGTAGAGGCTGCCTACAAGTGCAATAACGGCCTGTACCAGGGTGAGGCTAATGAGGAAGGTGGGGGAGTTCCAGAGTTTTTTGATCATGGCGATGGTGGTGGATTCTTACCCGTAGAATATACCATTTGTTGCTCAAGACCAACGGGGTGGGTATACTGAGCGTATATGAAGATCCTTACCTCACAACGTCTTCGAGGGTTCACCCTACTTGAACTCATCATTGCTGTTGCAATCATCGGTATTCTCGCCACGGTAACAGTTGTAAACATGCGTGAGAGCAGAGCTCGCGCTCGGGATGCAAACCGAAGGACTAGCGTTGAGGCGTACAGCACCTCAATGGAGCAGTGGAAGGCAATTAGTAAGGATAAGAGCTACTTCGTCTACAACACCCTGGTCACTGGAGACTGTAACGCCAGCCATAATGCTGGGGATAATCCTCTCTATACTGGTACACCACCCCTTTATGGTTACATGTCTGGTGCACAACTATCGTGCGTTGGTCTCAATGGTGGAGGTGCGGGGAGGATGACTAGAAAGAGCCTTACAGGACTTACCGGTGGAGCCTCGTACGGAGCCACTTCAATTGCTGATGCTCTCAAAGAAGCTGGGGTGCTCAACGCGGTAAGGGTAGACCCAGCCGCTGAAAACCAACCTCTAGAACTGAGTGGAAACTATCCAGATTTCGTCCTCACTACCTGTGACGGCAAAGGATATGCTGCCTCAAATCCAAAAGATGCAACTGAGTTTGCCATTTTTGCCCGTCTTGAGCGAACGCAGGTGACTGGTACTGATGTGGTTGATCCCAAACAGCTTTGTGGAGGCGATGCTACGAAGGGCTGGAATACCATCGCAGATTGGGGAGGTAACTAATGAAAGCTGTAGTTGCCTTCGCTGCCTTCTCTCTTCTTACAGGTTTCTCAATGCCAGTAGCCCACGCGGCGTTTATGCCGCTACAAGGACCTGTTGCTAATCCAATACAGACGATATCGGTAGTTAGCCTCCAGATCCAGATGGATGGAGGTGTAGAGGAAACAGAGGTAATTAACAACGGAGCAACAACTAGGGTACTCACCTTTGGTGTTGGATCAAGCAACTTTTAGTCCAGTTACGCATGAAAAAAAAGCTTCCAGTTGATTTTTTGAAGAACCTGGCGAAGAGGCAGGGTCTTGTTGTGGTACTGAGCCTCGCCTGTCTTGGATTGGTATTTCTCGCGGGAACTTTTTGGCTAGAGAAACAGGACCAGGCAGCCACCATTTCACGCCTCGATTCTCAAAGGAAGGAGCTTAGCAAGCAGGTTACCAGCTTAACTGATTTCAAGCCAATCAAGGGAAGCTTTGTGCCTCCTCTCAGATCAAGCGATAGGGTAGAGGGCTCACGTGATGCCGAGATACTCATCATTGAGTACTCTGACCTTGAGTGTCCCTTCTGCAAGCAGCTCAATGCTTCGCTCCTAGCAATACAGAAAGAATTTGGTACCAAAGTTGCCCACGTCTTTCGGCAGTTCCCCATCTCTGCCCTCCACGCTAACGCCCCAATGGAAGCCGAAGCCGCTGAGTGTGTAGGTGAGCAGGCTGGAGACAAGGGTTTCTACACCTTCATTAATGCAGTTTTTGCTGGTAGCTCATCAAACGGAACAAGCTATACAGAGGTGAGCATCCAGACGCTGGCTGGCACGCTTGGCTTTGATAGCACCAAGTTGAAAGAGTGCATGGCCAGCGATACTAAAGTAGCTGCAGTGAACGCTACGTATAAAGAGGCAAAAGACCTCGGGATGACAGGAACTCCAACCTGGTTCATCATCAGAACGAGAGATAATGACACGAGACAGGCTATTGGAACCAAAAAAACAGAGGTGATTCGCGAAGTAATCAACCAACTACTCAGCCAGGGTTGATTTCGGTTTTTGTTCGGTATACTATAGCTGCATGCTTACATCACTGCAGTCTCTTCCGCCTACACTGAGACCTCGCGAAAAGGTTCTCAGCAATCCATCTCAGGCAAATTTACCAGAGCTTCTCTCAGCTCTCATAGGGAGTGGTTGCGGTGGTAGACCGCTTAACACCATTGTGGGATGTGTGGTGGAGCTTCTCAGGAAAGCCAAACCTGGTGAAATTCCAAACTTTACCCAGGTAGGTGGTGTTGGGAGTGCCGCCGCTGCGCGGCTTGTTGCCGCTCTTCAGCTGGCAGAGAGCGTCCAGAAGCTGCGGACACCTCGTGAACTGAGTAACCCACAGCTCATTTTTGAGGCGTGCAAGACCATTCGCTACAGAGAGCAAGAGCACGTGGCAGTACTCTACCTGAATACTCGTCTTTCGCTCATCTGTCAGGAAGTGGTAACCATTGGCACCGTTTCTGCCAGTCTCATCCACCCGCGTGAGGTATTCAGGCCTGCCATCCTCCACAACGCATCTCATATTGCGCTTGCCCACAACCACCCATCAGGTTGCCCCACTCCCAGTGAAGCTGATCTTGCGGTAACAAAGCAGATCTCGCGCGTGGGAAAAGAGATTGGCATTCAGCTCATTGATCACCTCATATGTACGGGTAGTTCCTACACCTCGCTAAAAATGGAAGCCCCAGAGCTTTTCTGCTAGGCTAAACCTGTATGAAGCTCATGGAAAGCAAACAACTCGTAGAAGATATCCACCTTGCCACAAAAACAGAAGCGGCACGCTTGGTTGATGCTGGTTTTGCTCCTCACCTAGCTGTTGTCCTCGTTGGTGAAGATGAGGCAAGTCTTCGCTACATAGACATTAAGAGCAAGCGCGGAAAAGAGGATGGAGTAACTGTTTCTGTCTACTACATTGAGGCAGATGCACCAAAGGCAGAGGCCTTTCAACTGGTAGATTACCTTGCTCTAGATTCAGATGTGCACGGTATCATCGTCCAACTCCCTCTCCCAGAACAGTGGTCTGAGGCAGAGACTGATGATCTCATTTCAAGAATTCCAAACCACAAAGATGTTGATGGCTTAAACGGCCAGTGGAAAGAACAGTCCTACCAAGATTACGGCATGAAGTCGCTCGATCTTCCGTTTACCAGCTACCTCCCACCTATGGTTGCTTCAGTCTGCCTCCTCCTAGAGCACTACGAGCACCAGCTTGAGGGAAAGAACATTGTGGTTGTTGGTAAAGGTAAGCTCGTTGGTGGACCGCTCACCACCTTCTTTGAAAAGCTTGGCCTCAACGTCACTGCTGTGGACGAACACACAGATGACATTCTCTCTATCACCAGCAAAGCAGACATCCTCATTTCGGGAACTGGTGTGGCAAACCTCATCACCTACCAGTGGGTGAAAGAAGGTGCGGTGGTCTTGGATTGTGCGGATGACGTGCACCGAGACTCGGTTGATCAGGTTGCCAGTGAGGTAGCTCCAGCCAGGGGAGGCTTAGGTCCACTCACCGTTGCCTGGTTGCTCAGAAACGTTGTAGCTGCCGCTGCTCAACAGTACCGGGAGCGTGGAGGGGAGGAGTAATGCAAGATTTACAGCGAATTTTAGAGTCTGAGAAGCTGCGTCAGCAGCAAACCCTCTCGCTCATTGCCTCAGAGAACTACGTTTCGCGTGCAGTGCTCGAAGCTTCTGCTTCGGTGTTCACCAACAAGTACGCAGAGGGGTATCCCGGCAAGCGCTACTACGCCGGCAACGTCTTCAGTGATGAGCTAGAGCTTCTCGCCCAGCAACTAGCAGGCGAAGTCTTTGCCACAGACTACCACGTCAACGTTCAGCCACATTCGGGTTCAGACGCTAACCTTGCAGTGTACGGTGCCCTCCTCAAACCTGGCGATACCGTACTTTCGCTCTCGCTGGCACATGGTGGTCACCTCACCCACGGTCACCCGGTTAGCTACACGGGACGCGTCTACAACTTCGTCCACTATTCTGTCAGGCAAGACACCGAGCTCATTGACTACGATGAGGTCTCAGCCCTTGCAAGGGAACACAAACCAAAGCTCATTGTCTGTGGTGCTTCTGCCTACCCCATGCACGTGGATTTCGCCAAGTTTTCCAAGATAGCACTTGCTTCCCAAGCTTGGCTCATGGTTGATATGGCTCACTTTGCTGGTCTCGTGGCAGGAAAAGTCTACCCATCCCCATTTGGCTACGCTGATGTGGTTACCACTACGACCCAAAAAACCCTCAGAGGACCTAGGGGAGGGATGATTTTCGCGCGCAAAGAGTTTGCTAAGGCCATCGATAGAGCCGTCTTCCCAGGTCTCCAGGGCGGACCTCACATGCACACCATCGCCGCCAAGGTTGCCTGCCTCTACGAAGCACTCACTCCTCAGTTCAGAGACTACGCCAAGCAGGTCATTGCCAACACCCAGGCACTGGCGTACGCGCTCCAGCAGCGTGGCTTTAGGCTGGTTGGAAACGGTACCGACACCCACCTCTTCCTCATGGATCTTCGAGGAACCGGCATGACCGGAAAAGATGCTCAAGATGCCCTTGAGGCGGTAGGTATCACCTGCAACATGAATGCGCTCCCCTACGATCCCAACCCACCCACTAACCCATCAGGGTTACGCATCGGCACTGCAGGGGTGACTACCCGGGGAATGAAGGAGCGAGATATGGAAACCCTGGCAGACTGCATTACGGCAGTTCTCACCACGTCAGACCACTCCAGCGTTCAAGCAACTATCGCCCAGATTTCCCGCAAATTCCGTATTCCAGGATCCTAAGCAAATCAATACCTACCATGGAACAAGATCAACTCTACAACATTAGACACTCACTCTCGCACGTGCTCGCTATGGCAGTGCTTGAGGTATTCCCTGAAGCCAAACTTGCCATTGGACCGCCAATTGAGAATGGCTTCTACTATGACTTTGACCTCCCTCGTTCGCTCACCCCAGAAGATCTCCCAGATCTGGAAAAGCGGATGCAAAAGATTGTCTCGCAGAATATTGCCTTCACAGGTGCAAAGAAGAGCATTGCCGAGGCTGAAACCATGCTGGCAGGGCAGCCCTACAAGCTAGAGCTCCTCAAAGAGCTTGCAGCAAAGGGTGAGACTGAAGTTGGCTTCTACACCTCAGGAAGCTTCACCGATATGTGTAAGGGTCCCCACGTTGCCTCCACCTCTGAGGTACAACCAAAGAGCTTCAGGCTATCGCACACCGCTGGCGCCTACTGGAGAGGGAGCGAAAAAAACCCAATGCTCCAGCGTATCTACGGCCTCGCCTTCAATACCGAGCAAGAGCTCAAAGACTACGACCAGATGATGGAAGAGGCAAAAAAGCGCGACCACCGCGTCCTCGGGCCACAGCTGGGTATCTACATGATGTCTGAGGAAGTGGGCTCTGGTTTCCCGCTCTGGATGCCAAAGGGCGAAACCATCAAGTACCTCCTCCAGGAGTACATGAGGAAGAAAGAGCAAGCCCTTGGTTACCAGTACGTCTCAACCCCTGCTATCGCCAACGAGAAGCTCTACCAGCGCTCGGGTCACGCCACGTACTACTCAGATGACATGTTCAAGTTCACGGATAGTGAGGGAGTTTCCTTCTACATCAAGCCGATGAACTGTCCTCACCACCACATGATCTACGAGAAGCTGGCCCTCAGCTACCGAGACCTGCCAATTAAGCTTGCCGAGGCTGGTGGCATCTACCGCCACGAGAGGTCGGGCACCCTCACGGGTCTCATTAGGGTACGCGGAGCCATTACCCAGAACGATTCTCACATCTACGTCACCCCATCTCAGTTGAAGACCGAGTTTCTCGAGGTTCTCGCTCTCTTCAAAGAGGTCTACGACGAAGTAGGCATCAAAGACTACTGGTTCAGGCTCTCACTCCCAGACTTCGGGAGCGAAAAGGGCAAGTACGGTGGCGATCAAGCCAAGTGGGAGGACGCATCAAACGCGATCAGAGAGGCACTCCAAGAGTTTGGCACACCCTTCGTTGAGGCTGAGGGCGAAGCTGCCTTCTACGGGCCAAAGCTTGATGTGCAGGTGAAGAACGTTACCGGGAAAGAGGATACCATCGCTACCTCACAGGTAGACATCATGGTTCCTGAGCGAATGGGACTCAAGTACACCGATGAGCACGGCAATGATCAGGTGCCAATAGTTATCCACAGGGCAATCCTTGGCTCATACGAGAGGTTCACCGCCTTCCTCATTGAGCAAACCTCAGGAAACTTCCCATTCTGGCTAGCTCCGGTGCAGGTTGCGGTGCTGCCGGTAAATGACCAGTGCCTCGGTACGGCACGTGAGCTTGCTTCAGAACTTACTAAAGCAGGATACCGGGTTGATGTTGATGCAACTACCGAGAGTGTTGGTAAGAAGATTAGGGCAGCCTCGGTGCAGAAAATCCCTCTCAAGCTGGTGGTTGGTCAGCAGGAAGCTGACAGCAAAGCACAGGGTTGGGTGCTCAAGCCAAACTGGAGGACAGATCTTGAGTCACACGGCGAAACAGAGCGAAGCTTGCAAGATCTCATAGGAGAGCTAGACTCACTCAACCAGGCAAAGAGTAAGTAGGCCAACAAAAAAACCAGCCCATGAGGCTGGTTTTTTTAGTGTGTGGCAAGTTCTATGAAGAGCGAGGCGAGTAGGACAAAGCCAATGAGCGAAATGATGATGGTTCGCCAGACTGGCTGTCCACCTCGCTTTGAGGCTAGGGTGATCAGCATCGAGCGGAGGAGGAAAAGGTAGCCGCCCGCAATCAGGGGGAGAGACCACCAAACTTCGCCAGCTGCTTCGCCCAGGAATACCCCTGCAACCGCGCCAGCAACTATGGTGAGCGAGGCAATGAGTACCTCCCTAAGCGCCTTACCAGATTTCACGCCACGCTCGTAGAGAAGGCTGAAGAGGCTGGTTTTGAGGGCGAGCTCGTGGAGGAACACCGATGCTGCGGCTCCCCAACCCAGGACGGGGCTTACTGCGAAGGAGATACCGATGAGCGTGCCGTCAAAGATGTTGTGGAGGGCGCTGGGGATGAGGAGGGGCCAGGCTTCGACACCCTGCGCATCAAGCTGGTCTTCGTGGCACTCCTCATGGTTGTGAGTGCCGTGGCTGAGGTTGTGGAGGGCTCTTTCGCCAAGGAGCAGCCCAAAGAACCCGGCGATAGCTAGGGCAAGGGTGATAGGTAGTCCGTGGTCCGGAATAACCGCGTAGTAGATCTCCGGGAAGATGTGGAAGGCAACTTGAGCGGTGACTGCCCCGGCTCCCAGTGCGATGGCAAGGTAGGTGGCGGTGTGGGCTTTAGAGCCTAGTCTCGTGAGAAAGCTACCTGGGAGCGACGCCGCAATAATACCAACTAAGGCAAGGGCTAGTTGGGCGAGAGTAGCAAAAGGAGGGAGCTGATCCATGCCGTTATCCTAGCATGGGGGTAAATCTAATGCAACAATGTTGCATTATTTAGGCGTTGGGAGGCAGTTACTACAGGTTCCGGAGAAGGTGAGGGAGTGACCTGAGATAGTAAAGTCGGTGTGCTTGGTGAGGTCCTGTTCAGTTTGGTAGATGGCAGACTCAACACTTGGCACCTCAACATCAAGTACCTTACTGCAGGTGGTGCAAATAACGTGGTGGTAGTGACCCTGTTTCTTGACTCCTTTGTAGAGCTGAGCTCCACCTGAGGGTGATGGGAGCTGTTCTAAGAGTCCTTCTTGGAGAAGCGTCTCAATCTCGCGGTAGAGGGTGGTCTTGTTTGGGGTGAGCTGCTGCTTCTCTAGTTCAGCCATGAGAGCGGGCACAGAAAACGAAGCATCTCCCTGAAAGAGGGATGTGAGAGCGCGACGGTAGACCGTTGAGCGCAGCTTTTTTTCGGGAGTACTAAGAAAAGCGGAGGAAGTCATTTCCTCCGCATTCTTGCAACAAATGTGCGAATTGTCTACGTTACTCTGCCTTTTCGCCTTCTTCTACAGGTTTCTCGGTACCAGAGGTGGTTTCAAACTCTGTGGTAGGCTCTGCAGCTGGGGTCTCATCGAGGGCCTCAAGCTCTTCTTCAGAGATAGGCTCGGTGATGGAGGCAACAACCTCATCTGGCTCTGCGGTAGCGGTAACACCAGTAGGGAGGACAATATCCTTAACCCGGATGCTGTCATCGAAGGTGAGGAGGCCGCTGATGTCTACGTCGAGGCTCTGAGGGAGGTTGTCTGGGAGACACTCAATCTCAAGCTCGTCTTTGACCACTACGAAGATACCGCCATCTACATCTACTACAGGAGCAGTGCCGATGAAGTTGAGAGGAACTTCAGTGGTGAGCTTCTCTTTGAGGTTAACCGCGTAGAAATCTACGTGGGTGAGCTCGTTGCGGGTAGGGTGGATGGCTACATCGTGAACGAGAACCTTGAGTGGCTTTTCAGCATCGATGCTCAGGTTGATGAGGGTGCTAGTACCAGCTTCCATGTAGAGCTTGGTGAAGGTGTGGGCATCGAGGCTCAAGCTACGGCTCTCCTTGATGTTGCCGTAGATAACAGCAGGGAGCAGGCCTTCACGACGAAGCTGCTTTACTTTGTGACCGGTTGCAACTCGGCTGGTAGCCGAGAAATTTGGAGTTTCCTGTGCTGACATAGGGACTAGTGGGTGCTAAACGCGGATATGAAGTCTCCGTTGAAGTTCTCGAGGGCCTCGTGGAGGGCGATCACATCATTGGCGCTAATAGGAGTAGCGGGGACCGAAGGTTTACCGAGTGCTTTTGGGTTGACGTGGATGAGCACAGAAATGCTCAGCGGTATCGCGCCTTCCTGGTTCACCAGCTGGAAGTGGTGAAATTCGCCGTCAACGTTTGGTTCGTCAGCGGGGGACTCTGGTAGCTGCATCGTGTCACGTTACGGATACATGAGGTATTCTACCAGATACAAGAGCATTGTCAATCTGGTTGGGGCATGGCTCTCTTGATTGACACAGAGCACTATTTCTGGGATTATTCGCGCGTGCAAAGGGAGGTCCCGCGCACGGTGACATTATGCGGATGATGTACAACGATGACACCGGTGAAGACCCCGCTACTACTAGGGGGAACAAACCGGTAAAGAAGTCAGCTCGAAAGCGTCAGGAACGAGAACGCGAGGCTGCCGAAAGGTGGCAAGTGCGTCGTAACTACCTTTCGCGGCAGTTAGGAAACAACCCGTGGGTGATGAGCTCTGCTCATGCACTCTTTGAGAGCTTCTTCGCGAAAACACTTACTTCCTGGAATAGCCATGCGTCTCAACAGACGACCCTTCCCAAAAGGAAGAAGGGCAAGGACAGGAAGAAGGTGGAGGTGAACTCTGCTCGGCGACGTGAGCTTCGTAGCCACCTTAGGGTGACCTTTACGAATCTCAGAGAGGTTCTCGCTGATTTTGTTTCAGCACAATCAGGTGAAATGCAGAACCAGTGGTTACAGCTGTTGCTAGCTTCGCCAAAACAGAGCAACTCAGAGGTTCTGGGTATCTTCTGGTTCCAAGTGGTAGACGGTGGAATCATTTCTCCTAACGAAGCAGTAGCTGAAGCTCTGTGCACCACATTTTGCCTTGTAGAGGGTGATGAAGAGGTTGCCCTAGCGGTGGAGTACGTTGCAAGGACGCTTGTCACGGCAACGACGTTCTGGACCCAACATGGTCTGAACATTGAGTGCTTCGGCGTAGAAGGTAAGCTTCCCGAGACCTATGAGACTAAGGTAGCTATCCTCAGTCCGGGAGATCGAAACGTTGCGGTCTGGAGACAAGCCGTCGATGTCAGGGTTAGCGCATTTCTGGCAAGTAGGGGAGTGGTTGTTCCCTACACCAGTTAGTCTACAAGCCACCAATCCTGGTGGCTTTTTTTATGGTATTTTTTTGCTACCATGCTGGGGTCTCCGCACAGCGGGGTGTACCCCATGGGATGTCATCCATTACGAACGAGTGCTAAGGTTACGGCGTTTTCGTCGTTGCTCCACCAGAAGCTCGTCTACCTCACCGGCTGTGAGGATCTCCACGTGGAAGATCTTCACCGACTCCATCGTCAAGATGTCGCAGCGGGGTTGCGAAAGCTATCCCCGTTCATCACTACCTTCTGCAACCTCGCAGAAACCCTCCCCGAGAATCGCCCAGAAGGTGAGATGCGGGTTGGTCTGGTCTTCGGATCAAACTTCTGGGAGCCAGTGGTAGGTAGGGCAGCAGAACTCTATGCTGCCGGTGCCGTCACCCACTTCATTGTGAGTGGCCACCAGAGTAAGCGGCTCACACAACCCGAGGGTGTGTTGATGCGCCAGCACCTCATCAGGAAAGGTGGGGTACCTCACCACTGTATCCTCATTGATACAAAGGCCACCAACACCGGTGAAAATGCTGAGAATGTGGTGAGAATCTACACCGAGAACTTCTGGCGGGTGCACTTCCCTCCGGTACTCTTGGTTGCAAAGAACTACCACACGCTCAGGGCTTTCACTGCCCTCCATGAGAGGCTCATTCACGAGCTTGGAGCCGATAGGCTTCCTGAGATGTTCCTTGGAACCTCTCAGCTTCCCACTCACCAGGGTGATACCTGGCTTGATGACCCGCAATCCGTGGAGCAGATTGTGGGAGAGGTGTACCGCTTCAGGCGATACCACCGAGAACCAGTGCGAGTTAGCTGTGCTGATAGGTTGCGGGTTGAATCGCTCCTTCCAGAGCTACAGACGCTCACTCTCTAGCCACCCCAAACGGGTGGTTTTTTTATTAGTCTTCTAGGAGTTTCTTGATTTGGTCACGGATCTCGGCGGCCTGCTCGTACTCCAGGTTGAGGGCGGCTTGGCGCATTTGGTCTTTGAGCTGCTCAAGGTAGATCTTTTTCTCGGTAGGCGAGAGGCGTTTCATGGCAGCCTCTTTTTCGGCCTTGGTCTTGGCGGCATCGGTGAGGAGAGCGGTGTTGATGGGCTTCTCCATGAACACTGGCACGATGCCGTGAGCGGTGTTATAGGCTTCCTGAACCTTCCTTCTCCTGGCTGTCTCATCCAGGGCAAACTGCATGGAGCCGGTAACCCGGTTGGCATACATGACTACCTTACCTTCAGGGTGTCTGGCGGCACGTCCAATAGTTTGGACGAGGGAGGTTGATGACCTGAGGAAACCTTCCTTGTCTGCGTCTAGGATGGCCACTAGGCTCACCTCAGGGAGGTCTAGACCCTCACGGAGGAGGTTGATACCCACAACCACGTCATAGGTGCCTAGGCGAAGGTCTTGGAGGATCCTACTTCGCTCCATGGTTTCAATGTCTGAGTGGAGGTGTTGCACCTTAATCCCCCTCGTGAGGAGGAACTCAGAGATGTCCTCTGCCATACGCTTGGTGAGCGTAGTGACGAGGGCGCGTTGACCTTTGGTAATCCTGAGTTCTACTTCTTTGATGACATCGTCAATTTGACCATCCAATGGGCGGATCTCAATTTCAGGATCTAGGATGCCGGTTGGCCTGATGAGCTGCTGGGCAACTGGGTCCAGGTTTTCGCCAGTGGTGAGCCGCAGCTCTTGGGCGGCAGTTTTGGCACGGGTGAGCTCTCGCTCGTGAGGGGTGGCGGAGATGTGGATGGTTTGTCCCATGAGCGCCTCAAACTCCTCAAACTTGAGGGGGCGATTGTCTAAGGCGGCTTTCAACCTGAAGCCGTAGTCTATGAGCGTTTGCTTTCTAGACCTATCGCCGTGGTACATGCCGCCAATTTGGGGAATGGTGATGTGGGACTCATCTATAAAGAGGAGGTAGTCTCTTGGGAAGTAGTCTAGGAGGACTGAAGGAGGGCTATCTGGGGTGCGACGGTCAAAGTAGCGTGAGTAGTTCTCAATACCGTTAACGCTTCCTACAGCCCCAATCATTTCAAGATCGTAGCTGACGCGCTCTTTGAGGCGCTGGGCTTCTACCAGCTTGCCGGCGTGGGTGAGTGATGCAACTTCCTTGGACAGGTCTTCTTCAATCTCCTTGAGGATGTCTTTCCTGTCTGTTTCATCGGTGAGGTAGTGCTTAGCGGGGAAGATTTCAATTTCCTCAAGCTTCTCTATTTTTTCAAAACTTACCGGGTTGAGGAGGTGTAGCTCTTCAACTTCGTCCCCAAAGAAGCTTACCCTGATGATGAAGTCATCGTAGGCGGGGAAGATGGTGAGGACGTCTCCGTTAATCTGGAACCTACCCCGGCGAATGTCTACATCATTTCGCTCATACTGCATGTCTCCTAGACGGCGTGAGAGCTGGGCGAGGGAGGTTCTCTCGCCTACCTTGAGGATGAAGTTTGCTGCCTTGTAGAGGTCTGGGCTCCCTAGGCCGTAGATGCAGGAAACCGATGCCACAATGATGACATCTTTGCGGGTGAGGAGGGCGTGGGTGGAGGCATGCCTGAACTTCTCAATCTCCTGGTTGATGTCTGCTTCCTTGGCGATGTAGGTGTCTGAACGTGGAACGTACGCTTCTGGCTGGTAGTAGTCGTAGTAGGAGACGAAGTACTGCACCGAGTTTTCAGGGAAGAACTCTCTAAGCTCTGCGAAGAGCTGGGCGGCAAGTGTCTTGTTGTGGGCGAGTACCAGGGCTGGGCGCTGGAGCTGCTGGATGACGTTTGCCATGGTGAAAGTCTTTCCTGAGCCGGTTACCCCTAAGAGAACCTGCTCTTTGAGGCCTGCTTTGAGGTTGGTAACCAGCTGCTCAATGGCTTTTGGCTGGTCTCCGGTTGGTTGGAATGGAGCGACGAGCTTGAAGGGTTTCACGGGGCGAATATGCAAAGACGTTTGTACGGTTTTTGTTTGCCTATCCACTATAGCAGAAGCCGGCAAAAGCTTGCCAGCTACTCCAATATCCCGTTAATACGGACTAGTCCGGAACTTCCTCTAGGAAAACTCCCTGCTCAAAACCGCCTCGTTCATCACGTTTATTGAGGCGAATTCGCTCAACTCGCGCCCAGTCACCGTCGCTGTTACCAGCTAGGGCGTAGAGCACCTCTAGGACATCTGCCATCTCTTCTTCACTCCTATCCTTTCGGTACTCCGCCAGCTCCTCATCAAGCTTATCCATGAGAGCGTTGGTGAGGGCACTCCCTTTAAGGATGCTCACGCTGGCTACCTTACCGTCCTTCTCCATGATGATTTCGGGAATTCGATCCCTGACGAGTTTGTTGTACTGCATGAGCACAGTGTAGCAGATCTAGGATTCTTCCTTTCTGGAGGTATTTTTGCTAAGATGCCGCCATGAGTGAACTTGGAAAACTCGAAAGGTACATCTTCTCAGATGACGCACTTGGCATCTGGGATCAACGTTACTCAAAGCGCGTGGGCGCTGAACCTGAGGAAGGTGCTCCAGACCCCCGAAAGGTCAGGTACATCGGGGTAATGTCAGCGGGCTACCCCCGTCATAACGGGGTGAGCTTCACACCGGTTGAATCTGGTGCTGAGCTTTTTTCGCTCATCCCCGAAAGCTACACGTACATTGGTTCGCAAATTGCGGCCGAGCACGCCGTGGTAGGTAAGGTGGCGGTTCCCTTTGAGTGGAGCCCCTACCACACCAGCATTAGTGGTCTCGACTACGGCATGATCAGGGTGCTGGTGGCGTTTCTGCTCAGTCAGCTGGATGATGGAGTACTGCCACCTGCCTGGTCACACGGTGGGGTAGGTAAGAATGTCTCCTTGGTGAGAGAAGAGCTCACGCCAGTTGTCTGGGCAAAACCAGACGAGCTGTACCAACTGTTGTGTAGGCTGTTTGGCGAAATCCATGAGGCTTACTACGGGGAGTACCCTGGTAAGTACGCTGAGCGGATCCCGGGGATTCTCAGGCGCAACCAGCTGGTGGCGGAGGCTCTCTCAGAATCGCTCAGCGAAGAGGGGAGGCAGGCTCTCCAGATTCTCCTCAACCTAGGCGGGCAGAATGAGCGCATCTGGGTTGATGGGTTCAGGGAGCTTGGTGATCAGGTGATGCTCCATGACAAGGGCATGTTCAAGGGCGATGCCATGGTACTCTGGTTCCTGGCTATACAGCAGGAGTTTGAGTTTGCCTGCCGCAAAGAGGTGGCAAGCCATATCTGGGTGCAGGAGCGTCAGAAGCAACGCGAAGGCGAAGAAGACTGATCTCAACCAACTCTCTACAGAGTTGGTTTTTTTGTTGCCTTTGAGGCTTGGGATGATATAAAATTATTCCTTTTCAGAGCCTTTTTTGCTAGAATGCCGGCATGAACTTTGACACGTTGCGACAAAAGGTAGCGGGTCAACCCTACCTACGTTTTTCAGACTTTTCTCGCTTTATACAAGATTTTAAGCGCGCACAGTGGAAGATTCCCTCGCTTTGGTTAATCGAAAGTAAGGACGAAGATTCTCCGTGCGGGCTTGATATGTTGGAAGCCTGGGCCTCTCGGGTGGTTCCACAGTCTTGTCAGGATGCTCGATATGGACAGCTGCTCCTCTCGGATGCTGTATGGGAAATCATCCATACTCCTGAAATGAGGGCGCTTCATGGCAGGGGACAGTCTTCACTCCCCTCGTTCTGGTCGACCACAAGTACCGTGTGTTCTACGCACGAGCACGCCCTTGGTACCGGTTACCTTGCGGCTCTCGTGCTTAAACAGCCTGAGATCCGTGAAAGGTGTCCTGAACTCGTTCCAGCAGCGCTTGTCCATGACTTTGCGGCTGGTCCTTACCGTCACTACACTGACGAGATCATGCGGAAGCGAATGGGGATTACCCATGAGCAACGCATGAGGTCCAAACTTGCTAACTCGGAAACAGGGAGAGTCCTTGAGAAGCAAGGGTACTCACTGGAATCAATCGCCCAAGCCTGCGAAGGTAAGGGCTTGGCGGGCCAACTACTTGCAAGTAAGGTAGCTCCCGATGTTGATACCCTCGATAATGTCGACAGGTTTAATCGTAGCCAAGGATTGCTACGGCGCCAGTCAACGGCATTTTATGGACCTGGACTTAACAAGCCCAATGGTGGGTTCTCGTACAGCCCTGAGCACATCGCAAAGTCATTCAGGCTCATGGACGACGGAGCTTTGGTTCTCAGGGAAAGTGCTGAGGAGCACATCATGGGGTACTACGCTCAACGACAGCTCCTGTATAGTCACGTTAACTACGAGTACCATCTCCCCGCTGAAGCAATGCTCCTCAGAGCATTACAGCTAGCGGACGATGCCGAAGAGATTGGAGAGGAATTCTACGATCTTGAGGATGCAACAGCAAGGGAGTACTTGCTGAATTGCAATCCCGGAGTACGAGCGCTGGTGAATAGACTTGATGAAGGCAGGCTTTACAGACCAGTCTTCAGAGAGGCGAGTACGACATGCACAGACCGAAAAGGTCCTGCGTGGCCTGAGGAAGTGTACCACTGCAAAGTGAAAATGAGCTCATTTTTTCAGTGGGGAGTGTTTGCAGATGCAGTAGCTGGGATACTCGGCCTTCCGCGTGAGGATGTCTCTGTTCACATTCGCGTAGGTGATAGAGGGTTTCGGCAGTTCACTATTCCACTTCTTACCCTATCGGGTGAGTTGCTGGAGCAGGCAGAAAATCCTTTCATCATCAGTTGGCTCTACCGAATTTCGGTGTATGCCAGCAGAGACATTGATGAAGATGAGCGAGAGAAAATCTTCTGCGCCATCCCACAATTCTTCTACTCAGACGAGAAGATGCAGAAGCACAAGCGGTACTTGGACTAATCTCAACCAACTCTCTACAGAGTTGGTTTTTTTGTTGCCTTTGAAGCTTGGGTACGAAGTTTGGCTTGAGCGAGGCGCCACTTGGAGATTTCGGCGTGGTTACCCTTGGTGAGCACTTCTGGCACGTCCTGGCCTCTGAAGGAGAGCGGGCGGGTGTAGTGGGGGTACTCAAGGAGGCGGTTTCCCTCTTCGTCCCGGATACCAAAACTCTCCTCTTCGGGAGATTCTTTGGTGATCACACCAGGTACGAGGCGTGAAACTGCGTCTACCACCATGAGGGCTGGGAGTTCGCCACCAGTGAGGACAAAGTCTCCAATGGAGATCTCGCCATCAACCAGGGGCCTGATTCGCTCATCAAAGCCCTCGTAGTGCCCGCAGATGAGGGTAATTTGCTGGAGCTGTGAGAAATCCTCTACTGTACCTTGGGTGAAACGCTCTCCCTGGGGACAGAGGAGGAATGACCTGCGGTTTTCTGGGGCGATATCGGCCACTTCTGCGGTAACCGCCTCAAGGCAGGCTGCCATGACGTCTACCTTGAGCAGCATACCAGCGCCACCGCCGTAAGGGGTGTCGTCAACCTGCTTGTGGTTGCCAAGGCCAAACTCTCGTAAATCGTGGAGGTGGACCTCAATGTGGCCGGCTTCCTGAGCGCGCTTCAAAATAGAGGTGCCGAGCACCGTTTTGAGCATCTCTGGGAAGAGGGTGATGATATCGAAACGCATGCGTTGGTTATACCAGAAAAGTGCCTACAAAAAAACGACCAGGGGTGCTGATCGTTTTTGGCCTACAGGTGCTAGGCGATTTCGTCTTGAGGTACGTCTTTGAGGGCGTCTCCCATGTCAAAGCTAACTTCCTCGCTCACAGCAGCGGGTGAGGCAGCAGCTGCGTGAGCTTCGCCCATTTCTTCGCCACGTGGGAAGTAGCCCTTGCCACCCTCTGGCTCAATGATCTTCAGGTTAATTCTCTCGTTGTGCTTGGCGCCAAGGACGCGCAGTACGGTGCGAAGCGCCTTTGCGGTTCGACCCTCTTTCCCAATAATGGTGGACATGTCCTCTGCGTTCACGTGGAGCGAAATGAGCGTACCCATCTCGTCAACAATCCTTTCTGTCTTCACTTCCTCGGGGTGGTCAACGATTGAGCCAACCAGGTACTCTACGAATTCCTGGTCGAAGTGCTTCTTATCAGCCATGACTGAGAGGTCTAGTACTAGATACTAAAAGTATACGAACAAAAAAAGCCGCCTGCAAGCGACTTTTTTCTGGGAGAGCCGTGGTTAGGCTGCTTCCTCGGTTTGAGGCTCTTCTACTGGAGCTTCTGGAGTAGTCTCTTCGGCAACTTCTGTAGCCTCTTCAGCTGGAGTTTCCTCGGCTACTACCTCTTCTTCTTTGACTTCTTCCTTAGGGGCGGCAGGAGCTTCGGCAACTACTGCTTCCTTCTTGGTTGGGGTGTAGAAGTGGTGAACCGTGCGTGACTTGTCTAGAACACCTTGCTTAACGAGGAGGTTGGTAACGGTGTCTGATGGCTGAGCGCCAGCAGCAAGCCACTTACGAGCCTTATCCTTATCGATGACGAGGAGCTTGTCCTTGTCTGCAGGGTGGTAGTGTCCGATGTAGTCTACAGCCTTTCCACCAAGCTTTGAGCGCTTTTCTTGCACGATAATACGGTAGTGGGGTGTGTGGGCTTTACCGGTACGGGTGAGACGAATGGAGAGCATGCGAAATAGGGGCGAACCGTTAACTAATGGGTCTTGGTTACCTTACCAGATTATCTTTGAAATGAAAAGGGTGTCTCACGCGGGAGTGGGAAACAGCCGGTTGAGGAGGGCTTCAGGTTTCTCGCGTTTACCTGCAGCATACGAGGCGAAGCTCATGACTTTGCCGCCTTCTGGTTGCACCTCAACAGGTTCAAACCTACCATTTCTGACCATGGCACTGTGGATGATCAGACGTTTTCCAGCATCCTCAATCCAGGTGCCTGGCCAACCTTGGAAGGCTCTCACCTTTCGCTCCATCTCTGCCGGGTGATCTCCCGCAACGAGGAGGCCATCTTCTTTCTTAATGAAGTGACTGTAGGATGCCTCAATGTGGTCTTGAGGGGTGAGGTCTAGCTCTTCGGAGAGGTAGGCATCGATGGTATCTAGGAACATCTGTACCCCTTTGAGTGTCAGGATGGCGTAGAGCTCGGCTGGGGTTTCTTTCCCACTCAGGGGAATGGTTTCCTGGGCGAGGAGTGGGCCGTGGTCCATCTCGGCATCAATTTCCATGAGCGAAACACCGGTCTCGGTTACGCCATCAAGGAGGGCTTGCACCACTGGTGCCGGGCCGCGGTAGAGGGGGAGGAGGGATGGGTGAATGTTGAGCACCTGGCCACAAACGCTATCCAGGAGTGCCTGCTTCAAGATCCTACCGTAGCCAACTACCAGGATGAAGCCTGCCTTGTGTTTCTCTACAAGTTCAAGCTGTTCTTCCAGGGTGAGCTTGGTATCGGTGATGACAGCGGCTGGCGGGTAGTGTGACGCTAAGAGGTGCTTGGCGGCAATATCGCCGATGGGAGGAGAGCCAAAGAGGAGGTAGTTGACGCGATCTGCCATTGAAAGTTAGATGCGTGGGTAGTCTGGAGCAGGGCGGTACCCGAGCTTCTTCTTGCTGATGTACGAGGTGAAGAGGATGCCGTTGAGGTGGTCAATTTCGTGCTGGAGGGCGCGAGCAAAGAGACCGGTTGCCTCAAGGCTGATAGTTTCGCCTTCCATGTTCATTGCCTTCACCCTGATGGCGTTGGGACGTTTTACATTGCCAAAGACACCGGGGATTGAGAGGCAGGCTTCTTCGTCTGGGTGCTGCCTGAAGCCTCTCCAGGTAATGCGTGGGTTGATGAGGACGGTGAAAGGGATGGTTTCCTCGTTATCGGGGTCATCAAATTCAAGGATGCAGAGTGAGATGCCCTTATTCACCTGAGGTGCAGCGAGGCCGAGTCCCTTGGCGTTGTGCATGGTTTCACGCATATCCTCAACCAGCTGGCGAATTTCTGGGGTCACCTCAGCAATCGCCACCGTAGGGGTGGTGAGGATGGGGTTTGGGTGGGTAACAATTGGGAGAATCATCGGCTGTATTCTAGGGGAAAGTTAGAGAATATGCCAGGCTCCAACCTGAACTTTCCACGGACGCTTCAGTTCAGCGAGGAGTTTCACCGCTGGTGTGGGCAGGAGGTGCTCGCCTGGAGGAGGAATGAGAGCGAGGTGGAGCGAGGTCTGCTTCCTGAAGGTTCGCTCAAAGCCATCGCTCAGCACCCAACCTGATTGCTGGAGGAGCGGGGCGAGGTTTTCAGCAAGTTCAGTGGCAAGGGTGGGGCTTTCCCCACCGGCCGGGAGCGAGAGGAAGATGGTGTGGCTAGCCGGTGGGAGGCCTGAGTCACTTCGCTCCTTGAGTACTTCTAGGGTGTAACTGGCAAAGGACTGGTTCCTGAGCGCGTGAATGAGCGGGTGGTCTTGGTTGCGTGCCTGGACGATGCAGGGGGCGGGGTACGAGAGGAGCGATCCGAGGTCACTCCAGAGCGAGAGCTCGTCGGCGAAGCACTGGGGGTTGAGCTGGGTATCTAGGTTGAGGGCGACGGTGAGACCAACGTCTCGGTAGGTTTCGCCAAAGATGCTCCTGGTTCCCAGAACTATATCTTCAGGGAGTTCCCGGAGCGAAAGTGAGCTTGCTAGCTGCTTCTTGAGGGTTTGCACGCCAGGGATGAGAACTCCCATGCCTTCCTTGAGTACCTGCCTGTCGTAGCTGTTGAGGAGGATGAGGACGCGGCGGTTCTGCCTGAGGGCTCCTTGGATGGCCGTGGTGAGCGTCTCGTTGAGTAGGTCTTCGTGCCTGAGATCTGTCACCGTTACCTGTCGCTCCTTCACCATACTCACCACGGGTGTGCTCCAGAGCGCCTGGCCGGTTGCAGGAGGGAGGTTGCTCCTCACCACGAGGTCCGCCCCTGTCTGGGTAGCCAAACACCTGACGGCCTCTTGCAGGGCAAGGTAGGGGAGTTGGCCGTGGTAGTAGCTGGGATCTTCGGCTTCGGCCAAGATGACGTGCCTGAGGTTGAGGTAGGGGGCGAAGATGGCTCTCTCGCGTCCAAACACTAGCTGGGTTTCGCCTATCCTCACCTTCAGCCACTGCTCAAGTTCCTGTTTTGCTGTGAGTGGGGCGAAGGTGTCATAGAAACCCTCACCAAAGCGCTGCCGCATACTTTCTGCTGCGGTTGGCTGTTGGATGGGGCTGATTGCTGCCTGCTGCTTGATACTAGCAAGGCCTGGCGCGGTGCGTGGCGCCTGCTCTAGTACCGCTAGGAGCTCACGGGTGCCCTTGGTGAGCGGAACCTTGAGCGCAGTGGGTAGCCAGGCTGAGAGGGCGGTGGAGAGCGATACGTAGCCGGTGGCGGCCATCCAGGAGATGAGCTCGCGGTGGGGCTTGAGGAGGAGTGGTTGGCTGGCGTGGACGGCAAGAATAGGCTCCAGCTTGGTAGTTGGGGCTTCGCGCCGTACCTCCCAGACTACGCCGAGGGTACTTCGCCCCCTGAAACTCATGCTCACCAAGGAACCCGCCTGCACGGTGTGGGCGAGGTTTGCGGGTACGCGGTAGCTCCACCAGGTAGTGAGGCGGCGAAGGCGGAGGATGGGGACCACCTCAACAATCATGGGGTGAGGTTACTTGAGGGCAGCCGCAATGAGACCGGCAAAGAGCGGGTGGGGGCGGTTAGGCCTACTCCTGAACTCTGGGTGGGCTTGGGTAGCGATGAAGTAGGGGTGGACGTTGCGTGGAAGCTCGATGAACTCTGCGAGGTGACCGTCTGGTGACATACCTGAAATGACGAGGCCAGCTTTGGTGAGGGCTTCGTGGTACTCAGGGTTAACCTCGTAGCGGTGGCGGTGGCGCTCACTAATCTCCTGCCCTTTGAACTCATCTGGGCGATACTTTTTGTAGATCTCTTCAGCGAGGCTTCCCTTGGTGAGAATGGCAGGGTAGCTTCCGAGCCTCATGGTGCCACCTTTTCGCCTCAGGCCCTCTTGGCCTGGGAGGAAGGCAACAACTGGGTGGGGGGTTTTCTCGTCAAACTCGGTACTGCTGGCCCTCTCTAGTTTGGCGTTAGTGCGAGAGAACTCAATCACCGCAGTTTGAAGTCCGAGGCAGATACCCATGAATGGGATCTTCTTGGTTCTAGCGGTGGTAATGGCTGAGATTTTACCCTCAATGCCGCGGTTACCAAATCCACCCGGGATAATTACCGCATCAACCTTTGCAACCTGATCGGCAACGTCTGAATCTTCAGAGTTGATGGGTACAATCTGGGTGTGCACCTTGTGGTGGATGCCGGCGTGGTGAATGGCCTCAATAACTGAGAGGTAGGCATCTGAGTGATCAATATACTTGCCTACCAAACCAACTTTCACCGTGCCCTTTCGCTCCCCACACTTCTTGAGAACCTCTGCCCACTCCTTGCGATGGGAGGCGCCGTTGGTAGGCGAAACCCCAGGGAAGCACTCAAAGACAGCTTTGGTCATACCGTTGGCATCAAGTGCAGCTGGGATCTGGTAGAGCGAATCAGCATCTTGGGCGGCGATGACACGCGAAACAGGCACTCCGGTAAACAGGCTGATCTTCTCGCGCTCGTCCTTAGTGATAGGGCGCTTGCACCTAACGATGAGGATGTCTGGCTGGAGACCGTAACTTCTCAGTAAGGTGACGGCGTGCTGGATGGGCTTGGTTTTACCCTCGTCTGAAGGGTAGAGGTAGTCCATCTTCACCACGTGGATGCTGATCACCCGGTCTGGGTGGCTCATGCGGTACTGGCGGGCGGCTTCCACAAAGAGGGTGGCTTCAATGTCACCAACGGTGCCACCAATCTCAACTGTAAGGAAATCGGGGTTTGGTTTGCCAGCAAGGTCTATCCGGCGCTTAATCTCATCGGTGACGTGGGGGATGAGCTGGATGGTTTTCCCAAGGTAGTCTCCCTCTCGCTCATGCTCCATGACTGCCTGGTAGACAGATCCGCCGGTGAAGTTGGAGGTCTTATCAACGTTAACGTCTAGGAACCTCTCGTAGTGTCCGAGGTCTAGATCTGTTTCTGCACCGTCCTCGGTGACAAATACCTCCCCATGCTGGAAGGGGTTCATGGTACCTGCATCTTGGTTGAGGTAGGGATCGGCCTTAACCGGGAGGACGCTAAAGCCCTGGTTCATGAGGAGGCGACCAATAGAGGCCGCGGTAATTCCCTTTCCAATACCGGAGACCGTGCCACCCGTAATAATGATGGTGCGTGGACGCTGTTGCATACTGGAACAATTCTAGCAGGTATCATTCGTGCGTACAGTCCTGGTTTTTCTGGTAGAATCTGGTATAAGGGGACAGGTGCCCACCCTGTCTACACACTCTTTGGTTTACCTCATATGTCCACCCAAGTTACCACCGCCTACCACCAGGTAGCCCTCCTGGGCAGGCCAAACGTAGGAAAGTCCACACTCTTCAACCGTCTCGTTGGCAAACGCCAGGCGGTAGTTTCTGATATTGCCGGCACCACCCGAGACCGTCTGCAGCAGCTGATTACCCATCAGAAGCAGCAGTTTGTCTTGGTTGATATGGCGGGAATTGAGCCAACCCTCAGTGATAAGACTGAAATTAGCGAGGCAACCCAGCGACAGATTGAAACAGCACTCAAAGATGCCTCTATCATCGTTTGGGTGGTTGATAGGTTTGACGGGGTTACTACTCAGGATGAGCGAGTGGCAGAGCTGGTTCGTCGCCTTGGGAAGCCTGTTATCGTAGCGGTGAACAAGTGTGATGCTCCCCAGCACGAGGGTGACCAACTAGAGTTCCTCCGTTTCGGTTTTTCGCCCCTCATTCCCATTTCAGCAGTACACAACCGAGGTACCCTAGAACTACTCGATGCCATTGTGGCGGGTCTCCAGAAGCTTCCAGAGCCAACGGTGCCCCTCCTGTTTGACGATGGTTCAGAGCGTGAGCTCAACATTGCCATCTTGGGGCGACCTAACGTAGGGAAATCTACCCTCCTCAACACCATTGTGGGCGAAGAGAGATCGGTGGTCAGTCCAATCTCTGGTACCACGAGGGATGCTGTGGACACGGTTATTCCTGCCGAAGGCTTCTTTGGGAACACCTTCACCAAGTTTCAGACGTTGCGCGTAGTTGATACAGCGGGTATTCGCCAACGCGGGAAGATGGGGCACGAGATTGAAGCATGGAGCGTGGTGAGAGCTCTCGATACCTTGGATGCCGCGTCAGTTGCCATTCTCGTTATTGATGCAAACGAGGGAGTTACCCACCAAGACCTCATCGTTGCACAGAAAATTGTTGATGCAGGTAAGCCTCTCATCCTCATGCTCAACAAGTGGGACTTGGTACTTGAGAAGCAAGGGCTCATTGCAGGTACCGTTGAAGCTGATGCTGAGCAAGAGAAGCTGCTCGCCCAACTAGTGAGGAAGGCTCCTTTCCTCAGCTGGTGCCAGGTTATCTTCGTCTCTGCTCTCACTAAGCTCAATGTGCAGTTCCTGAGTGGCTTGGTGCTCCGTGCCTACAGTGCCTGGACGTTTGAACCAAAGGTAGAAGACCTCGCCGCAATTGCAGGAGAGCTCCGAAAGAGCCCACGGCTCAAGAACCTCGGTACCATCGATTACCAGCGTGGCAAGCCACCGGTGTTCATCGTCAATCTCCACGGCAGCCTGATGCCACACTTCACCACGAGGCGTTTTGTGGATAACGCCATTCGTGACTACCTCAACGTGGGTCCAACCCCTATCAAACTCTGGTTCGAAAGGACGCAGCGTGATGGTAGGTCTGGTGGCGTACGAAAGAACCGCAACCATCGCAAAATCGGTTAAAACAAAAAAACAACCCTGCGGGGTTGTTTTCTCGTGTCAGCCTAGGCCGCACTTACTCGCTTTTTGGCGCCTGGGTATAACGAGCGTGGTTGACGAAGTTTGCCCTATTGAGTGGGTACGCCTGTACCACCACTCTCCCAATAATGTTCTCTACTGGCAGCAGTCCCCACTCGCGAGAGTCACTTGAGGCTGGGCGGTTATCGCCCATGACAAAGAAGTGGTTTTGGGTAACGGTGAAAGAGGTCCTGCTAATAGAGGGGAGTGTGGTACTTACGTCTGGGTTGAGGTATGCAGACTCATCGAGGATGAAGCCTGTGGTATCTTCAGCCGTGGTAATCCGTACCTTGCCGTTCTCAACGGTGACGGTTTCGCCAGGGAGGCCAATCACCCGTTTGACGTAGTTGGTGGTGGGATCGTTTGGGTACTTGAAGACGATAATGTCTCCTCGCTGCACGTTTCCAATGTGGTAGCCAACTTTATCCACAATGAGGTAGTCATTGGTGGCAAACTTTGGTGCCATGGATGCTCCTTCAACCACGAAAGGCTCAAAGATGAAGAACCTGAGTACGTAGGCGAGACCAACCACAATGAGGATGGTTCTGATGGTCTCGGCGGCGAACCTCAGCCAGTCTTCATCTTTTTTCTCAGGGTTGTGAGGGTGTGAGTAGTGGGGGTGCTCAGTTTCGCCAGTCTCATCTGCTTGGTTTGCTGCCAGGTGGTTCTCTAAAATCACACCCTCTTCATGGTGTTGGTGGTGGAGCGATTTTTCAGGGGTGATTTCTTCAGGCATACTGGCTGTGTACCTGCGCAGTATAGCAGGAATTTGACGTATCCTACACCTCACAACCAACGTGCTTCAGGTACTACCTTCTCTAGAAATTGGCTCTGCAACTCTCACTCCCCACGGTGCATTCTTTGCGTTAGGCGCTCTCGTTGGGGGTGTCTACCTTGTCTCACAGCGAGAACTCCTCAACCTGAGCGTAGGAGACATTTTCCAACGGGTGTTCTGGATCTTTGCCCTTGGGCTCCTGGGGGCGAGGTTTGCCTTTCTCCTTGCCTACCCAGATGAGTGGCAGAGCGTGTCACAGCTCTTCCAAATCTGGGAGGGAGGCCTGGTTTCATTTGGAGGGATAGTGGTGGGAGTGGCAGTCACACTTTGGTACATGGGGCGAGCCCCACGTGGAGATGCCTGGATCAGTGCTGCAGCCAAAGCTTTTCTCTTAGCCTGGGCGGTGGGAAGATTGGGGAACTTCTTGAGCCTCGATACCAGCGGCTTGGTATCATCAACCTGGAACTTCCTCTACGGAACCATCCCCATTGAGCTCTTTGAAGCGGCTGGCTGTTTAGTACTTTACTTTCTGGTACGTAATTTAGCGCCTACCCAGATGCGCTACTTCACACTGATTGGTTACTTTGTGGTAAGGTTTGTAGTGGATTTCTGGCGTGATGAATCTGTCTTTGGCGTCCTTAGGGTAAGCCAATGGATGAGTGCCGCTATCCTCGTTTTACTTGTAATGCTGTATGCGCTCATGAGGCGCTACCAGAAAGGGGTTTCTTGAAGCAAAGGTGGCCAATTCTCCTTAGTATTTCCCTCGTTGTCTTCGATCAGATCCTGCACAGCATCTGGGGATACGCCAAGGCTCACGTGATTAACCCTTACAGCCACCGCTGGTTTGGGTTGATTCCCGGGCTTACCTCGTTCCTCTTGGCTCTTGTTGGTCTCACCATTCTCCTGAGGCTCATGAAGCCAAAGACCCGGCGCGGGAAGCTTGGCTTTGCCCTCGCGTTTGCGGGAGCTGCTAGCAACCTGGTTACCCACTTGAGGTACGATAGGGTAGTAGACTACCTACTCTTCGGTCCGTGGGTGATCAACCTCGCGGACTTTATGGTTACGGTGGGGCTCCTCCTCATTTTCGCCTCGTTCATTAAGCACCATCCTCACCACACCGATCACCACCACGAAAAAACCACCCCGTAGGGTGGTTTTTTAAAGTATTTAAGATAGTTTTTTCGTGTTCTCCGTAGCTCTTCCCGTCGCTGGAAGAGAAGCTAGCAGTATCAGAACGAGTAATCCATTAACTAGCATGACAGGCAATACGAAGTTCGCAAACGGGTTGGGATAGCGGAAATCATCAGTAACTGGGCCACTAGGGTACTGAGAAACAGGTAGAACTTCGGATACATTTGGAGTTGCAACCGTTAAGTTCTGCAATACAATTCCTGTAACAACGAGTGAACAACATACTATTAACCACGAAATTACTTTTTGGCTAACCAAACCCGGCTGACGAAATAGTAAAACTGTCGTGATTATCGCAAGCAGAGAAATACCAGTAACAAAGAAGGCCCCGAACATGGCCGTATCATAAAATCCTGCTCCTCCAGACATCCCAAAAAACAACATCAAAAAAAACGAAGCAATATATACAAGTTGAAGAGCGAGGAGCCACTTAATAGCCTTCATGTTTGTGACCTAGAAATTGTATTGTCAATATATACTACTACTACTATTTTCTCTAGGCCTCAGGAATTACTAATATACAAATACGAATCCTCACGTTTCTCACTGTGTAACCTGAAAAACATTGACTTTTTGGAATCTACTCGCTACAAGTAGATATTTTTTGCAATAAAAAATCGCCCTATCTCTAGGACGATTTTTCTTGTGAACTTACTTGCCTGCTACCTTTTTGACGAGAGCGTCGAAGGCGGCACGGTCTGTCATGATCATCTCTGCCATAACCTTGCGGTTGATGCCGAGGTCCATCTTGATGGCCTTATCCATGAAGGTTGAGTAGGTCATCCCGTGTTCACGCACAGTGGCGTTGATACGTGAGATCCAACCGCGGCGCATGTCGCGCTTCTTTGTGCGACGGTCACGGTAGGCAAACTGCCCTGCTTTGAGGAGAGCTTCTGAAGCACGCTTAAAGAGCGTACGGCGTCCGTTGCGGAAGCCTTTGGCGCGAGCCAACAGGTTGGCGTGTCGCTTGTGGGTAGTGGTACCTCGTTTAACGCGTGGCATGGTCTGGAATTACAGGTAAGGGAGTAGTTTCTTGAGGTGCTTCACCGTGCCTTTTGACATGGTGAGGTAGCGCTTGGCGGCAGACAACTGACGCTTGCTCTTGTTGTGGCGAAGGTGTGACGCAGCAGTAGTTGGGTGCTGGAGCTTGCCGCTACCAGTGATCCTAACCCGCTTTGCCGTTGTTTTGTGAGTCTTGAGCTTCATGGCGTGTGCCTTAGTTGTCTGTCTTCTTTTCCTTTTTCTCCTTGAGAAGTACGGTGAACTGCTTACCCATACGCTGGATTGGCTGCTCGTACTCCATGTTCAGGAGGTCTCGGAACTGATCGAGCTGTTCAATGCCTTTCTCTTTGAAAGCCATCTCTCGCCCTACCAGCTTGAGTCTCAGTTTCAGCTTGTGCCCCTCTTTGAGGAACCTGAACGCCTGCTTGAGCTTAACCTCACGGTCATGCACATCAGTGTTGTAGCTGATTCTGATTTCTTTTACGTCCTGGGTTTTCTTGGCTTTGTTCTTGCGCTCTTTCCTATCAAGCTCGTACTTGTACTTTCCGTAATCCAAAATTTTGGCCACGGGAGGTTGAGCGGTAGGCGCAACGAGAACCAAGTCCAGCTCCAGAGCTCCGGCCTTTTCAAGGGCGGTTCGAGTTTCAACCTTGCCTACTGGCGTATTTGTCTCATCAATGAGGTAGACAAACGGTGCCCGAATGCGCTGGTTGATGGGTAAACTCTCTGAAGCTATAGAAGCAGACCTATTAGTAAAATCAGATTGAATACTACCAGATAGGCTTGGGAGCGTCAAGAGATTAAACCTTACCAACTGAGCTACGTGCTATAGTAGTGCCATGAGTAAACTTGTGCGAGATGTTATCTCAGCAAAAAAATCTGGCCTCACAGAAATTGCCACGTACCTCTCCCTCAACAAGAAGGGGTATCCAGATCAAGAAATTACGCACTCAATAGCCCTTGTTGGCAAGCTGATACGTGAAATAGGTAGCGCGCGTAAGCAGGCAGTAGTAAGGCTGGTAGGAGCAGCTAGCTTTGCTTTCCTCTTCACGATTACTCAATCTGTCGGAGGTATCCTACCTTCGGCTACCCAACGTGTACTTACCTCCCAGCAAGGTCAGGTATTCTACGTTGCAACAGACGGGAACGATGCAAATCCTGGTAGTATCTCACAGCCATTCGCAACCCTCGGCGGCGCGAGAACGGCGGTGGCAGCCTTACCAAGTCAAGACAGAGCGGGAGTCACCGTCTACGTGAGGGGAGGAACCTACCAGGTCACCGCTGCTCAAGGGCAGGTTAACTTTGGGAGTAGCATCTCGGGTACCTCGGATAGCCCAAACGTTTTCACCAACTACCCTGGCGAGTACCCAGTATTCACCCAAATGACTAGTGTTACCGTTCCAGCCGGATCTGCAGGAGCCGTGAACCTTACGCTACCCACCAGTGCAAAGGTGCAGGCCGCGTACCTAGCAGACCAGCGGCAAGAGCAGGCGCGTACTCCAAACTACACCACCCCTGATTTTGAGCAGGTTGATCCGTGGGCTGGAAATTTTGCTTTCGTCGCAGACAGTACACCCGCTACGGTGAGCTCAAACTGCCCAGGAAAGGGTACTAACGGTAACTACTGTGAACTGGAGTACGTTTCAGGTTCAGGAGTAGGCGAACTTGCAGAACCAGAAAACTGGGGCTCGTTTGCAGGAGCGAAGGTGGTGCTTGCAACTGGTGGAGCAACGTACGGTGATGCTACTGTTTGGAACATTGCAGAGTATGGCATCGACTCAATAAACACCTCTACACACAGCATACGGTTGAGCTCCTCAACAGACTACATTATTCAGCCCCACCATTTCTTCTACGTGACGGGAGTAGATTATGAGCTCGATACTCCTGGTGAGTACTACCAAAATGGTACGAATCTTACCTACTACCGCCCCAACCTTGCCTCAGACACCACGCTTTCAATCCTTGCGCCAACCTACTACACCCCTTTTGTTGTTTCTGGATCAAACCTGGTGTTTAGAGGGCTGACATTCAGTGGATTTGGTATCGATCCAAATACCGATACTGAGTGGCTCATGCGGGTTTCAGGTGCGACCAACGTTGTCTTTGACGGAATAGAGGTGAGTAAAACAGAGCTCTCTGGACTCTTGATAGCAGATGGCAGTACCAGCATTACCGTACAAAATAGTAGGTTCCACGATATCGAAGCTGAAGCAATCAAGATACCGGTGCACCTACCTCACCTCAAAAGCCTAACAGATACGAACATCCTCGTTCAAAACAACCATATTTGGAACATTGGTTTGCGAGGGAAGCAGGCTGCAAGTGCAATAACCGCAAATAACCCTGGGGTTGTAGTGAGAGGGAACACCATACGTAGTACGGTGCGAGTTGGTGTGGGTGGTGGGGCAGCGCCAAACCTGGTAATCGATAAAAATATCATTGAAGACGCCAACGTACTCACCGGTGATTCAGGGTCAATTTACCTCGTCCCAATCTGGAGTGGCAGCAACAGGAGCTGGCTTCCACAAGGCGCAAGTATCACCAATAACCGGATTACATCTACTGGTGGGTATTCCTGGTCTGGTGCGGCGATGAAGTACGGCACCTACACCTGGGGCGTGTACCTTGATGACTACACGAGTTCAGCAACCGTTAGGAATAACATTGTTACAGATTTCTCCATTGACTGCTTCATGAATCACGGTGGAAGGGATAACCTCTGGGAAAACAACATCTGCTACACCGAAAGAACTAGCTCGGCGCTGGTAAGGTTCAGAGAAGACCCGCAGGACGGAGGATACGGTTCTACCGATGCAAAGTGGACGGAGATCCAAAACCTCGTTTCACTTGGCTTTGATGATGAGGCCTACCTCTCAGCATTCCCAAACTTGAGTGCTGTGCTTGAAGCGCCAACGGCTTCACAGATCCAGGTTAACAACACATTTAGAAAGAATATCCTCGTTTCAACCACCGGTACTCCGCAGTACCTGTACGGAGCAAGGTTATCCACCACAAATACTTTCACTGACAACGTCATTAAAACAAATGGGAGTGATGCGGTGGTTGAGGCTTCAATTAATGCAGGAGGTGCCCAAACCTACAACACCCTCGCTTCATGGCAGGTTACCGGTTTTGATGCGGGTAGTACCTTTGCAAATCCCTTGCTTACCAACCCTTCCGCAGGTGACTTCAGTCTGCAGCCTGCCTCGCCTGCTCTCACCCGAGGCTTCCAGCAAATTGATCAGAATCTCTATGGCGTAAAGAGCGTTCTCCCCACTGCGCCTTCAGTCTCGCTTGCAAGCGAGGTTACCTTGGGTAGTGACATCAATCCAAGTTGGACTATCATCCCACCCTCAACCTTCCAAGTTCACCAGATCCAGTATCAGCTCCGAGCAGGGGCAAGTAACGGTGATGTGGTTACCGCATGGATGGATGTGAGTGGATTGGGGGCGATTACCATCCCAGGTGGTGTGCTGGAGGAAGCTGGTCTCTACACCTTTTGCGTAAGGTCAAATACCGATGTTAGACAGCCTGAAAATGGTGTTACGGGAACTTGGAGTAGTGAAGGATGCCAATCTTTCAATGTGGTGCAGCTTGCAACTCCTACACCAACTCCAAGTACTAACGTGGCTGCAACTCCCACAGCAACCCCAAGTACCACCAAGAAACCGAGCACCACCAAGAAACCTACGAGCGGCACTTCTTCCACCCAGGCAACTGAAACAGCCACGCCTTCGGCAAGTCCTTCGCCCACAGAAGAGTCTTCGCCAAGTATTGTTGGTGCAGTGAGTCCAAGTCCTTCGTCTTTCCAAACCTTCCAGCCAAGTACCCTGTCTCCTGAAGAGGTTTCGACGAAAAAACCCTCACCTAGTGCCCTCTCAATCATCCTCTTCTCAGGCACAGTTCTCTTAGGGATTGCCTCAATCTTCGCAATCTTACGCTGGGCATCAGCTGCGAGAAAGTTGAGTGTTGCCGCTAGTGCAGCCTAGGCTTTGGCAGCTCCGCTTCTCGCCACAATGAGCCTCACTGGCTTTTCTTGGGTGGTGCAGTGCAGCGGTGTGGTGGTGATGCTCTCGCCTGCAACGTAGACGAGGAGAGACTCAGATGGAGCGATGGTAACCTCGGGAACGGTGAAGCTGCTCTCGGTTGGCGCCTTGGTGTTTCCACCCATTAGGTTGCTCAGGAAACCACGTTTGGTGGTATGGGGGACGATGGCAACCTGGAGGCTGCTCTGCTCGGCAGATTCGCCCCGTACCGTGGTGACGGTGATCTCAGCCCCGTGCTTCTCGGTGAGTTGGAAATCTGGGGTGCTCACCGAAACTGCCATGCTTGCGGGGACTGAGATAGTGGCGGGGGTGAGGAAACAGATATTTCCCTGCATGACCCCAAGCCTCACTGCCTGCCAGCGACGTTTTTTGAGTTGCTCGGCGGCATCTTCCCAGGTGGATGAGCCAATGAGCGTGTTGATGTCGGGGTTCTCCTGGAGGGGGATGATGCCGAGGACTAGGTCATACGGCTCAATGGCGCGCGCAACCTGGTTAATCAGGGCGATGCCCCCAACTGCCACAATGGTGGCGTAGCGTTTGGCCACAGCGTTATGTACCAGGTCTTGCACGCTACGTCCGGGGACTGGGGTGGTCATTTCGCCGGCAATACCAAGTTCGCCTAGCCTCTCTTTTATTTGGGCTGTGCGTTGGTACTCGTTAGCGCCCTGTGGCTGATCGAAGATGTAGTAGTACACCTAGGCCCTCTGGTTACTCAATTTCTAAACGTGGTTTGCGCTTTGCTGAGGTGGCTTCCTCGTCAACGGTGCCGCCCGGGGCTTCCATGCTAGAGGAACCGATGAAAATGGCGCCTGGCTTGATTGAGAGCTGCTTGGTGGTGATGTCACCCTTCACGATGCTCTTACTGAGGAGCTCGATGTTCTGCTCGGCGTTGATGGAGCCGTGAACTTGGCCAGCCACCTCAACTGTCTTGGCAGTGATAGGACCCATGACAACCGCAGTTTCGCCAACGAGAACGCTGGCATCTGAAACAACATCACCCTTAATTTTGCCGTGAATCTGGATTGATCCCTGGTTGTGGAGGGAACCGGTGAGCTCGACGTGTGCGCCAACGATCGTATCGATCTGGTCTGTGGCCATACGAAAGTGTTAGGGATTGCTTGTGAAACCACTATAGCCAGTTTTGTACTGGTTTGGCAAAGGAGGCAATTCTGGGGGTATTTTGAGGGCGAAAGACGTCCGGGGCTAGAGACTTGTTAAACCAGGGTTTTTCTGGTACGGTGGAAGCCGCACATTCAGAGACGCCAGGCGGCCTTCTACCTACCCCATCAGTCACGCTTTCGCATGAACGAAATTAAGATCAGTGGAGCCCGGGAACACAACCTTAAAAACGTCTCACTCTCTATCCCAAGAGACCAGTTGGTGGTGATCACCGGACTCTCTGGATCAGGTAAATCTTCGCTTGCTTTTGACACCCTCTACGCAGAAGGGCAGCGTCGCTATGTCGAGAGTCTCTCAGCCTACGCTCGCCAGTTCTTGGGCATGATGGAAAAGCCAGACGTGGACTACATTGAAGGCCTCTCGCCTGCCATTTCTATCGACCAAAAGTCTGCCGCTAGAAATCCTCGTTCCACGGTAGGTACGGTTACCGAAATCTACGACTACATGCGTCTCCTCTGGGCACGTATTGGAGAGGTGTACTGTTACAACTGTGGCGAACCCGTCTCAAAGATGTCGGCATCCCAGATGTCAGACGCCATCCTTGCCAAGTTCACGCCAAAGAAGGGGACTGACGGTTCTCCAGCGCGTGAGCGCAAAGTGATGGTGCTCGCTCCCATGGTTAGGGATCGAAAGGGGGAGCACAAAGCTGTCTTCATCCAAATTAAGAAAGCTGGATTTCCGCGCGTTAGGGTGAACGGTACGGTAATGGACATTGAAGAGGCTGAGCAGCTTGAGCTGGATAAGCAGAAGAAGCACACCATTGAGGTAGTGGTTGATCGTCTCGTCCTCACCGGTGAGCGGGCAGGTGCCTCTGAGCGAAACACCCAGATTGAGCAGGATAACCAGCGTATTCGCCTCCTAGATTCAGTTGAGAAGGCGCTCAAGCTCTCTGAGGGGAAGCTCTTCATCGCCGACATGGAGACAGATGAAACCGCCTACTACTCTGAAGACTACTACTGTTTCGCCTGCGACCTCTCGCTCCCAGAAATTGAGCCTCGCTCATTCTCCTTCAACAGCCCACACGGTGCCTGTCCAACCTGTCAGGGCTTGGGTAGTCTGCTCCAGATTGATGTAGATTTGGTTGTGCCAAACCAGCGGCTTACGCTTGCCGAGGGTGCCATTAGGCCGTGGAGCCGATCCACCAGCTTTGACAGCTGGTACCTGAAAGTTATGGAAGAAGTTGCCTCTATCCACGCCGTTCCCATGAATGTTACCTGGGAGAAGATGGACGAAGAGAAGCAGAACATCGTCCTCTACGGTACGGGAGACCAGAAGTACACCGTTGGCGGCTACACCACCACCTACGAAGGTGTCATTCCAAACCTCACTCGTCGCCACAAGGAAACCGATTCTGAGTACATCAGGACCGAGATTGAACGCTACATGGTTGAGGAAACCTGTCCTGCATGTTTGGGCGGGAGGCTTCGCCAGGAGGTGCTTGGGGTAAAGGTTCTCGAGAAAGACATTGTTGCGGTAAATTCGCTCACCATTGAAGAGTCACTCCAGTTCTTTGAGGCGCTTGAGAAGAGCGAGACACTCACAGAAAACCAGAGGCTCATTGCCCGCCAGATCTTCAAGGAAATTACCTCACGCCTGAGGTTCCTCCTCGATGTTGGTCTTGCCTACCTCACCCTCAACCGCTCGGCAAACACCCTGGCTGGGGGAGAAGCACAGCGTATTCGTCTTGCTACCCAGATTGGCTCAGGCCTCACTGGGGTGCTCTACATTCTGGACGAACCATCCATTGGTCTCCACCAGCGCGATAACACCCGTCTCCTCGAGACGTTGATTCGCCTGCGAGACCTGGGGAACACGGTGCTGGTAGTTGAGCACGACCTCGAGACGATGATGGCCGCCGACCACCTCATTGATATTGGACCAGGTGCCGGTAAGCACGGTGGTGAGGTAGTTGCCCAGGGAACCCCTAAAGAAGTTGCTGACAACCCAAACTCAGTTACCGGTCAGTACCTCTCTGGGGTGAAGGAAATTCCTGTTCCAAAGAAGCGTCGTCCAGGTGATGGCCGTAAGGTTACCATTGTTGGCGCCACCGAGAACAACCTCAAAGATGTCACTATAGACGTTCCGCTTGGGCAGCTGGTCTGTATCACCGGTGTTTCAGGTTCAGGGAAATCCACCCTCATCAACGATATCCTTTCAGTTGCCCTCTCTCAGCACTTCTATGGTGCCAAGGAGAACCCAGGGAAGCACAAGGAGATTCAGGGCCTTGAGCACCTCAACAAGGTGATCTCCATTGATCAGAGCCCTATTGGACGAACCCCACGCTCAAACCCTGCCACCTACACTGGTATGTTCACGGTTATCCGTGATCTCTTCGCAGCCGTTCCTGAGGCTAAGGCCAGGGGATACCAGGGTGGAAGGTTCTCCTTCAACACCAAAGGTGGTCGCTGTGAAACCTGTTCAGGTGATGGCGTACTCAAGATTGAGATGAACTTCCTTCCAGATGTGTACGTAACCTGTGATGAATGTAAGGGGAAGCGTTACAACAAGGAAACCCTCGAAATTCACTACAAGGGTACCAATATTGCTGAAGTGCTGGATATGACAGTTGAGGAGGCTCTCACCTTCTTTGACAGTATCCCAGCCGTGAAGAGTAAGCTGCAGGTACTCAACGACGTTGGTCTTGGCTACATGCACATTGGCCAGCCGGCAACCACACTGTCTGGTGGTGAGGCACAGCGTATCAAGCTGGCAACCGAGCTCTCCCGTAGGGCTACCGGAAAGACCATGTACATCCTTGATGAGCCTACCACTGGTCTGCACTTTGAAGACGTCACCCGTCTCTTGCACGTTCTGCAGGCGCTGGTTGATAAAGGTAACTCTATAGTAATCATTGAGCACAACCTTGATGTGATTAAGTGTGCTGACTGGCTCATCGATATGGGTCCTGAAGGTGGAAATGGTGGTGGTACCGTGGTTGCCACCGGTACCCCTGAGGCTGTTGCCAAGATTGAGGCAAGCCACACTGGGCGATACCTCAAGCCGCTGTTGAAGTAGATTTGGAGGGCGAGAGAGCGAAAACTACCTGGAAACGGGTGGTTTTTTGGTACGAAAAAGCCCACCGGTGGGGGTGGGCTAAAGAGGGTTGGTTTCGGGTTAGTGCTCTACGTACGTATCTTTCAGTGACCAGCCGATACACACAACCAGGGCGATAACGCCAAGGATGCTGAGTGCTACGTCGAGGGCGTAGTTCCCTGTGGTTGGCTCTCTGCGCTCTACCTGCGGGGTAGTGGTGCAGCTTTTGCAGGCTTGGGAGTAGCCAACTGAGCATAGGACGCAGGCAGAGATGAGGACTCTTGATAGGTGTTTCATGATCACTGCCTGAAGTTGTCATGGTCCCCAGTGATTGGGTTAATGAGCTGGAGAAGTCCTAATCCACCTAGAAGGATTACACAGCATGTAAGGCCGATTGCTAATCCACCCCAGCTGAAGTTTCCTCCTGCCACTTGGGCACAAGCTGCTGTTAGGGGTTTCATGAGACATCCTCGCAACCAGGATCTCTCGGACGACCTAGGAACCATAAGAATATTACGAAACCTATGGTGGTGAATACCAAAAGCCAGATGAATTCGCTACGCGAGATCGGGATGTCCCCTACGGTCTTTGGACCAGTGGTTTGCCCGAAGGCTAGACTTGCGACCAAGCTGAGGGGTAAGACGCATGAGACGCGTTTCCAGATTGTCATTCGTTCAATACATCTCCTCACACACGTGTGTTCAGGAGACCGCACAAACTACCATAAAACAGTAAAAAAGTCAACCCTCTAGCACCTTAGCCTAGCCTGCTGATTGCAGTTTTTCGCGCAGCATTTGAGGTTTTAGCACCTCTTCCCAGTACCGCTTCCCAAGGTTGGTGTTCTTGATTGGTAAGTCATCGGGAGTAAGGTTGAACTCCTGCACTAAGCGAAGTCCTGCACCATCAAGGACAGCCGCTTCGTTGAGGTGCCCGAGGCCAACTTCTTGTAGCTCTCGGTCGATTTCCTGTCCGCGCAGGTAGGCGAGGTCTTTGGTCATCGCGTAAGCTTCTGGGTTGGACATGTCGGTGTGGCCGCGCATGACACGGTAGGCAACCCGCCATCCCTCAGCCTCGGCTTTCTCACGCACTTTCTCAGGAATTTCCTCGGTTGGTGGCAGGTCTGAGGTAGGGTGGAGCTTCAACTCTTGGTGGAGTACTACCTCGTGGATGCGATGGTAGACATCTGAGAAGCTACCTCCGCGCGAGGCAATCTCAATAGCAAGGGTGTAGAGCGCTGAGGCAATATTGGCGGTTTCGCCAAAGAGCTCGGTACTCAGTTCGCGCTCTGCCCGCATAGCAAGACCCTCATACAGCGTTTCGTCATCAATCTTGAGTGGGCCACCCCAATTTCAAAGAGTCGCTGGCCGTTCATTGACTGGCGGGCATGTGAGCCAATCTCGTGGGCGAGGAGGTTGAGCAGGTACTTCCCGGTAACTCTACGTGTGGTGGGGATAAAAATGGTGGGACCAGCAACTGACTTGTCGCGCACGTCAATTGAGGTGGCTTTTGGATCGATCACAACCTGGAATCCAGGCATGGACGGGTCTGTGGCGTGAATGCCCATGTCTTCAAGTGCCCAGATGAATGCAGCCTTAATTTCCTCGGCCTCAAACATCGTTTCCTTGAGGTACTCTTTTTCCTCTGCGCTGAGGAGGCCTTCCTGGGGAGTATCAGGGTCTTTGGGAGTGGATTCGCGTTCATACACCCCTTCAGCAACGGCAAGGAGCCCATCATCAAGGGGCTGGTACTTCTCGGTGATTGCTCGTTTAATGAGTGCTTCATCCTTGCGCTGAATCCCTCTCACCATCTCGCAGGTTGCCATATCATCTCTAATCTTTGCGATGAGCGCTGCACGTGCAACTCGAGAGGTACGGTCTTCCTTGTCAATTTCGGTACCCCTCACTTCACCCAGCATAGTCAGGAGCTTCTCATACGCTTCGTCTACCTCCATGCTCTCAGCCTGGCTGTAGGTGAGTTCTGGGTTGTGCACTTCGCCCTTTTCGAGTGCTTCAAAAAAAGCCGCTTTCTGGGCGATGATACTCTCTGGGTCTGCGGTGTAGACCTCAACCGGGTTCCAACTTCCAGTTAGCTCTCTGAGCTCACGGGTAATTTCTCGAAATCGGGGAGGTGTCTCGCCCAGTTTTGCGAGCTTTTCCTGGGCACTCTGCGGTTCTGGTATCTCCTTTGCACGAGCATCTTTTTCAACCACGGCTGCAACTTCAGGGAGGTAGTGTGTTCTTTCCATGTGTTACCAGTTTACAAAAGGATGTACGAAAAAACCACAGCAGGTGCTGTGGTTGGAGACAGATTTAGGCAGCGACGAAGTGGTGAACCTGAGGGTGGCGTAGGGTTTGGCCGTCCTCAAGCATCATCACATTGATGCGCTGCATGGCGAGCGCCTCGTTGAGCTCCTTGACGGTCTGGTTGTGGTTCACCCCTACCCGTAGTCGTACCTTCAGGTTAAGGAAGGCGACGTCGTACGTGGTGTGCATCAGGAGCTTGAGGCAGGCGTGGTAGTCTTCCATGCCCATCTTTTCGTTGCAGCGGGGATCAAAACCATCAGTGAGAGGGGATGTTTCATCGGTGAACACGCTGCTCCTCCAAATGGCGAAGGTGTTTCTTGGTCGCATGCTGTAGCTTGGACCAAGCACCACCGGGCTACCGTCGGGCATTTCTGCCGCAAAGGTGACACCCGTCACCCCAACGTTGGGGTTGTAATGCATGTGCTCGTAGAGCGCCACCAGGTTTTCATCGGTGAAGAGGACTTCTCCCGATACGGGAAGGAAGTAGGCGAAGCGCTCAGGGTTCTCTTTGAGAACCTCAATGCCGGCGTTGAGTCCTTCGCACCAGAGGTCGAAGGGGCGCTCTGGAGTTCGCTTGTAGTCGTCGATGGTCTTCCTGATCAGGAGTGAGCTGCTCTCCAAGCCCCTTTCCTTGATCCAGGCATCGGTCTTCTCACAGGCAGGGCCTGAGAAGACAACGGTTATCCCGCGCTTGATGAGATCGTACGCGACATTTACGGCACTTTCGTTGTTGTAACCGCGAACTACTGCAAGAGTTGAGCCGAACAAGGCTCCCATATTCTGTGTACACATTTTCGTATTTCACTGCACGGATGCAGCAGATTCCTTATACCCAAAAAACAGGTTTAGGTCAACCTTCTACTGTTCAGTGCTATGCCACTTCCAGGCAGTTGCAGCGATATCTTCAATTGAAGTGTACGCTGGTTCCCAACCGAGGATTTCGCGGGCTCGGGTGCTGTCGGCTACGAGGCGAGCAGGATCACCCGCTCTGCGAGGGGCGAAGCTCTTAGGAACTCCTCTGCCACTCACCTTTTCCACAGCTGAAATAACTTCATGAACTGAGAATCCTTGACCAGAGCCTAGGTTAAATGCCGTGCCGATGCCTCCAGCCTGAAGGTACTGGAGCGCTTGCACATGTGCTTGGGCAATGTCTTCTACGTGGATGTAGTCACGGATGGCGGTGCCGTCTGGGGTGTCGTAGTCGTTCCCGAAAATTTCCAAGGGGGGAACCTTTCCAAGAATGGCGAGACAGGCGCGGGGAATGAGGTGGGTTTCTGGGTTGTGATTTTCGCCAATCCCACCTTCCCGGTGAGCACCACTGGCATTAAAGAACCGTAGTCTCACCGCGCGCAAAGGCGTAACTGCTTCAACATCGCTAATGGCGTGCTCAACCATGAGCTTACTTTTGCCGTAAGGTGAAGCCGCATTTGTGGCGTGGGTCTCGGGGATGGGGATAACTTCAGGCTCGCCATAGACGGCAGCTGTGGAAGAAAAGATGAGGTGCTCAATGCCGCACTCAACCATTGCTTCCAGGAGTGAGAGTGATCCGCCAACGTTGTTTTTGTAGTACCTCAGGGGGTCTTGAACGGATTCGCCTACCTCAATGAAAGCAGCCATGTGGATAACTGCTTTGATCTGGAGGTCTCTCAAAACAGCGACGAGAGCCTCTTTATTGGAGAGGTCTGCCTTGACGAGGGGACGCCATTCTAGCCCTCGTGTACTATTCTTAGAGAGGTTGTCCAAAACAATGGGAACAAAACCCGCACGCGTAAGCGCGCGAGCCGTGTGGGACCCGATGTAGCCGGCACCGCCGGTGACAAGGACATTCATACCAGGGAATTGTAACAAAAAAGGCTCCAGAAAGCCACTCCTCTATACCTGTTACATTTGAAACAAAAAAGTGAGTCGATTTGACTCACTCGAAAGACAGGGGTTCTGGGGCGCTAAACTCATCCATCCACTTCTGGAAATCTTCACCACTCATTGGCGGTTGGAAGAAGAAATGGATGAGACAGAGAGCAGCGACACAGAAGAGGAGAAATCTCAGATCGGTGAAAGGAGCTTCTTCCACTTCCTCACCCTTGATCTTGGTATGAGTGTACGCGGCGGCAAGACCGAAACCAGCAATGACCCAAGCGCTGAGAAAGATAGCAACACCTGCATCTTCACCAGGTGTATCTAGGAAGAATAGGTAGCAAACTAACCCACCAATACAGCAGATGCACTGGATGGTTAGGGTTGCCCAGAGGCGAAATCGGTTACGTGAAGTTGCATGCATGACGTCACAGGCGAAAGATACTCAAAAAGTACCCTGAGTGCAAGCAGCTCTGCTAGCATGGTGCCATGCTTACCATAGGAATAGATGAGGTTGGGAGGGGAGCGCTGGCTGGCCCAGTAGTTGTTGGGGCGGTACTCGTACCAGATGGTTTTGTGTTGCCGCCGCTCTTGAAGAAGCCTCTTAGGGACTCAAAGCAGCACACACGATCTGATCATCGTAAGGTAGCGGAGTATGTGAAGGCTTCTCTGAGGTACGGGATTGGTGAAGCGAGTGTCAGTGAACTTTATGAAATGGGTTTGAGTGTTTCCCTCAAGCTAGCGGCAGATAGGGCGCTGGCTGGTCTCCTAGAACCAGGTGTAGAGATCTTGGCAGACGCTGGACTTTTCCACAGTAGTGAGGCGGATTTCCCCACGCAACGTTTCATGAAAGGAGATGACACCTACCTCCCCATCACCCTGGCATCGCACCTGGCAAAACACCACCGAGACCTACTCATGGCTGTACTTGCTACAATTCACCAAGGCTACGGCTGGGACCGTAACGTTGGCTACGGGACTAAGGAACACAGAAAGGCAATCCTGGAGCTTGGAAAGACCTCAGAGCACCGTGAAACCTTCCTGAGAAAGCTCTTCCAAGCTACCCAACCGTAGGTGCTTCGTCTATGCTAGTGACACTATGAAGCCAGAAGTACTCCCACAGATTAGGTCAACACTCAAGAGTGGTGTCTACAAGCACTACAAGGGTGGTTTCTACCGCCTCGTTGGAATTGCTCGTCACGAGAATACCGAAGAAGAGCTTGCGGTGTACCGTTCCATTTCACGTGGGCTTGAAAACGGTGAAGGTCCACTCTGGGTGAGGCCAGTCTCACAGTTTAATGAAGAGGTTGAGTACCGGGGCAAGGTGACTACTCGGTTCATCTACGTTAGCGCAAGCTAAAAAAACAGAAAAGTCACCACGGGGGCGACTTTTGGTACGGGCACACTACTACTTGAGTGTGTGCTTAGCGGTAGAGAGAGTTGTCTCTCTCGTGTCTCGTTCCCTCTCGCACGATGCGCAAATTGCGCAAGCGAGGATTACGAGTAAGACTATTACGCTTCGTTTCATCTTTCATCACTGGGCACCTAAGCCTCCCAGAAAGCGCAGGAATATTACCACAAAATGGGCAATATGTCAATGCTCACCAACAAAAAAACCACCAAATTGGTGGCTTAGGAACCTACGGCTGCTTCCAGATCAGGAAGTTCGCAGTAGTAGTATCTTCCCTGTGTACCGCATCCAAGAGTATGGGTGGTTTCCTGAATGATAGGGTGTTGCTTGCCTGAGACTGCTCCTTTAAGGATGTCCTCAAAGCGCTTTCTTTCTTCACCCTCGCGGGATCTCCAGAAATCTTTGGCATGAACGATCAGGATGGGGTCACCAGCACTAGGGTGGTCATTGGGGAAGATGAAGAACAGGGGGACGACACCGCAGGTGAAGCGCCTGCTCACTGAGAGGTCGATTGCGTACGAGCCACTAAAGTCTTTCACAAGGATGGAGTATACGGAAAATACTCCATTTTTGCAAGGTACAAGGGGAGCTCTGCCCTCCTAGAAAGCAGAAGACCGGCCACGTGATGTGGGCCGGTCTTGAGATTGGCGGGCGGGGCGGGGCTTACGCGGCTTTGGCGTAAGCGGTGAGAGCTTCCTTAGGGGCGTAGTAGATGCGCCCGGGTGCTGTGATGTTCTCACGGCGTTCATCGTCGTAGAAGACCACGTCTCTGCTGGAGCCTACGAGCATTAGCGGTGGCATCTGATCCTCCTTAACTGCTTGGAGGATTACCCTGAGCTTGGTGGGGTCTTCGGTGAAGAACTCCACTACTTCCGGGTTGACCGTAAGCATCTGGTCCACGTCAGAGATGAAGAGGAGCGGGAGCATGAGCTCCATCTTCCTAAAGTTCAGGTCGCCAAAGATCTGGCGAGCAACGTTTAAACTGTACGTTTTGTAGTCCATTTCATTCCTCACTTTCCGTCCTTGGAAAGTACCTGTTTATAGCACGTGGAAGGCAAAATGTCAACCTCTCTAGGATTAGTAAAGGGTAATGAAAAACCCACCGGTGAAGGTGGGTTGGAAACGTTTCGGGGGCAGATCACGGGTTGCTAGTTGGAAGCTTTTGCCACGGGGCAGCTCCAGCGCCTTCCAAGTAGCTCTTCAACCACTTCACCTTCTCGTTCATTCGCTTCTCTTTTGGATACAGCTCATCAAACAAGAGGAAGTAGGCGCGGTAGAAGATGTCTATCCGCAGGCAGGCACGTTCACTCTGGTTGGTGATTTTTCTGCCGTATGCTGCATCCAGCCTCTCATCCACAAACCTGCGGATGTCAGTTGAACTCAGGACGACGATGCTCTTCACCTCAGCCTTTCCACCAGCGAGGCTGGCGGTGCTGGCTACTAACTTTGCAACTGCAGGATACTTTTTGTTGGTAACCTGTCCCACAAACTCGTGAGCCTCAACCTCACCTTGGCAGTAGGTTTCAGGGGTCATGTTGACCCCTTTTCCTTCTTTGAGGTGTTGCCAGGCGTGGAAGGACTCGTGGAGGAAGCTGAGGGCCATGCCCTCTTCGCTCCCAGCGAGCTCTTTTGAGAGGAGCATGGATCCCCTCTCGCCCTCAGGTTGGTACATCGCTGCCCCACCGGCTTTCCCGGAGGCGTAGAGGGCGAAGAAGCCTCCTATCTCGGCATCTTCGGGCTTGACGACCTGGATACCGAGAGGCTTGTCCTTCATCTTCGGGGAGTAAGGCACGCAGTTAGGGTTGCCGTTCTCCATGATGACGGGCATGAGCAGTTGGGCCTGGCTCACCGCGAAGAGTACGACCTCGTTGTGGCGAGGGGTACCGTACTCACGGGCAAGCTTGCCGGCGGCCTTAGTGAAGGCGTTGAGGATTTGGAGCCTCTCCTTTCCTTCTTGGCGGAAGCTTGCGTCACTCCCAGGATTATTTGGATCCCTGATGTAGAGCGCAAGCTTGCAAGGCGGCGTAGATTCCGCGGCGACCGAGGTAGCTTTGGGGGTCACTACCACAGAAGGTTTGCCTGAGCTGACTTGCTCTCCCTGTGGGGATGAACAGCCAGTAACGAGCACTGCAACCAGTGCAAAACAAAGTAAAGTAAATGTCCGAGTCATATCCCTCTCCTGCCTCACATTTGAGACGTGCGCGCATACTAGCAGAAAATGCCAAAATGTCAACCTCTCTACTGGTCAAAGGAGGTGTAAATTACCCAGAATTCTGCTACACTGCGCCAGATGACAACCAGCCAAGACTCCTGCTTTTTCCGCAAGGTTTGAGAGGAAAGTCCGGGCAGGCACTAGGAGCTGTAGAACGGAAATCGTTCCGGGCGTGAGCCCCGCGATAGCGCAACAGAGAGTAAACCGCCGATGGCCGCAAGGCACAGGAAAGGGTGAAACAGTGAGGTAAGAGCTCACTCACGCTGCAGTGATGCAGCGTGCGGCAAGCCGTACAGGCCTGCAAGGCGGGTTGGACTTTCAGGGAAATGGCCTAGCAGTACCTGAAAGATCCCGCTGCTCAGAGAGATAGGAGTCGCGTTCACTTCCGTGAGGGGTGGGCGAACAGAACTCGGCTTAGTAGGTTGGTTGTCATCACTGAAATATCGCTCATACGTGGGCGATATTTTTTGTAAGCAAAGTGTTAGAGTAGAGCTATGCAACAAGAACCCATCATCAGCGTCAAAAACCTCCACAAACACTACGGCTCCTTCAAAGCGGTGAACGGCATCTCGTTTGAGGTGATGCCGGGGAAAGTGTTTGGTCTCCTGGGGCCAAACGGAGCAGGGAAAACCTCAACCCTAGAGATCATCGAGACCCTCAAAGAGCCAACCAGTGGCGAGGTGATGCTGGATGGGTTTGACGTCACCAAAGACCCAGAAGAAGTGCAGAGTAGGATAGGTATTCAGCTCCAGTCTTCGGGGTTCTACCCCAACCTCACCCTTACAGAACTCTTGCAGATGTTTGGCGTGGTCTATGGTGTCCCGGTGAAGCCAATGGAGGTGCTCAAGAAGTTCAACCTCCAGGATAAGGCTAAGGTGATGTTTGACACCCTCAGCGGCGGTCAGAAGCAGCGCTTCTCCCTAGCAACTACCCTGATTAACGACCCAAAGATCATTTTCCTGGACGAACCAACCACCGGCTTAGATCCGCAAGCACGTGCCAACCTCTGGGATGTGATTAAGGAAATTAACGGGAGGGGAGTGACCATCATCCTGACCACCCACTACATGGACGAAGCTGAGCAGCTCTGCGACACCCTCGCTATCATGGATAAGGGGAAGATTATCGCCCAGGATACCCCTGAAAACCTCATCAAAGACCTCTTGCATCGAGGGTTTAAGCGCCATACCGAGGTGAAAGCGGCAAGCCTCGAGGATGTCTTCCTCAACCTCACCGGAAGGAGCCTCCATGAAGCCTAGTACTCCCATGACTACCTCTAGAAAGCCTAACCAGCTCAAGGTTACCGCAGGCCTCACTTGGCTGACGTTCAAGGCGCTCCTCAGGAATAAATCCAGCTTTGCCTTTGGGTTGATGTTCCCACTGGCTTTCGTGTTCATCTTTGGTTCTTTCAGCAACGTGACCAGCAAAACAACTCTCGGGATAGATGTAAACTTTGCTGGCAATAACCCCGTGGTGGTTGCGCTCCAGAAAGTTGCGGAACAAGATAACTCGCCCATTGAGCTTAAGAAAGCCTCACTCTCAGATCTTAAGGCAGACCTTGAGGATGGGAAGGTTGATGGGGTGCTCGAAGCTTCAGATGTGCCTGTGAAGTTCAGCCTCCTCACTGCCAACACCAACCCCGAGGGTAGGGCAGCAGCTTCCAACTTTGTCGCTAGTGCGGTGAACCAAATTAACCTCTCTGTGAGTGGTGCTCCACCAACCATTACTTTCAGTAACGAGGAAATTTCAGGGAAGAGTCTGAGGCTCATTGATTTCATCCTGCCAGGGCAAATTGGCTTCTCGCTCATCTCGATTGTGACCTTTGGAGTTGCTTTCCCATTCCTCACCTTGCGAAAGACCCTGGTGCTCAAGCGTCTCTTCGCTACGAGCATGAGGCCAATCTCATTCATCTTTGCCCAAGCCCTGGCACGATCTGTGCAAGGTGTGCTCCAAGCTCTCGTAATCATCCTCTTTGGGGTCTGGGCGTTTGACTTTAGTCTCGCTCACGGCTGGCTGACGGTGATCCAGATGCTCTTCGTTGCCTTCCTCGCCACCATGGGATTTCTTGGCTTTGGTCTCTTCTTCTCAAACGTGGCGAAGGACGAACAAACGATGCCAATTGTCCTCAACCTCTTCAACCTGCCACAGTTCCTCCTCTCGGGAGTGTTCTTTAAGACTGAGGGACTCCCGGTTTGGCTAGCAAAGATTGGTGACAACCTACCACTCGCTTACACCAACACCGCCATGCGAAAGATTGCGGTGGAGGGGCTCTCCCTGGTAGAGGTCTGGCCGTACATTCTGGGTATCATCGCCTGGTCAGTCTTCGCCTACTTCATTGCAGCCAAGACTTTCAAGAGCGAATAGTGCTTGTAGGGGCGAATGGGGACGAAAAAACCCACCCGCAGAAGGTGAGTTGAGAATGTGTGCGGACGAGTCCGCGCCCGAATTGCCCGATGTACCCAAGTTAGCAGATGAAGCCACGAGGGCGTTTGCTGCCTCCTAACCTACCGAAGGTTCCGCTTGGGAACCTGTCTTTGGCTCGACAGTACCCTGCTGACTCTTGGAGTGGATGTACGGGTTCCTGTGACCTACTCCACTCCTCCTGTGCTGCTACCAACCAGGGTTGGTAGTGAGCTTCTGGTACCGCAATGCAGCGGTGGTTCTTGTCTCCAACCACATTGATGGGGACAAGCTTGTGCTGGAAGAAGAGTGTCTTGTCTTGGACGATCTCCTTGAGGACCTTCTGTCCCCAAGGGGAGTTGGCTCTCATGTCATCCTTAACGATTCCCTCAACCACCTTTTGGGTGAACTGTGCTTGGCCGTCACCGTGCTGTTCTGCCAGAACGATGAGGCCTTGCCCGGCGATCTCAGCCGGAGTGAGATAGATGGGTGTAAGAGTGCGACTTTCCATGGTTAATTCACCATTTGGTTATGGTAGCAGGTAGGGGAATTGAGGAGAAGGGGGAAATCTGGTATGGTTGGCTGTGAATAGAAAGGGATTCTCCGCGTGGACTCCGTCCACTCGTCTCATCCCCATCATGCTCGTTCACTAAAACTTCGTTTTGTTCACTCACACGATGGGGATTCGCCAAGTGGTAAGGCACCGGCCTTTGGCGCCGGCATTCGGGGGTTCGAATCCCTCATCCCCAGCCA
>CAZQKK010000004.1:0-11993 GCA_964593885.1 uncultured Candidatus Saccharibacteria bacterium
TGAACCCAGCTCGCGTACCCTTTTAATTGGCGAACAGCCAAACCCTTGGGACCTTCTCCAGCCCCAGGATAGGACGAGCCGACATCGAGGTGCCAAACTGCGCCGTCGCTATGGACGCTTGGGCGCAATCAGCCTGTTATCCCCGGGGTAGCTTTTATCCGTTGATCGACCGGACTCTCACAAGAACCGGTCGGTTCACTAAAGCCTACTTTCGTACCTGCTCGGATTGTAGTCCTTACAGTTAAGCTAACTTGTGCTTTTACACGTCGAGGCCAGATTTCCATCCTGGCTAAGTTAACCTTTGCACGCCTCCGTTACAATTTAGGAGGCAACCGCCCCAGTTAAACTGTCCATCAAGCACTGTCCTCGGGTCGTTGTCCCAAGTGAGTAGCAACCATGTACAAGAGAGGTATTTCATATTGTGTCTCCATGCCACCCGAAGGTAACACTTCAAAGACTCCCTCTTATGCTACGCATGCACGCAGCTACTACAATGCCAGATTACAGTAAAGCTCCACGGGGTCTTTCCGTCTTTCTGTGGGTAAACGGCATCTTGACCGCTATTGGAATTTCACCGAGGACCTCGTTGAGACAGTTTTCAAGACCGTTATGCCATTCGTGCGGGTCAGAACTTACCTGACAAGGAATTTCGCTACCATAGGACGGTTATAGTTACCGCCGCCATTCACCGGGGCTTAATATCGGACCCTGATATAATCTCAGTCTTCCACTTGACCTTCCGGCATTGGGCAGGCATCACCCCCTATACATCCTCTTTCGAGTTAGCAGGGAGCTAAGTTTTTGCTAAACAGTCGCTTGAAATCTTTTACTGCGGCTCTCCTTGCGGAGAGCAGGCCTTATCCCTAAGTTACGGCCGTTGTTTTGCCGAGTTCCTTAACGAGGAGTCTCTCGATCACCTGAGTCTACTCGACTCATCCACCTGCGTCGGTTTGCGGTACGGATAGTACATGCTAATCACTGGCCCTTTTCTAGTCACCCGTTCCCCCAATCTAAGCATATCCATAGCATAGATTGAGTTTGAAGATGCGTCAGGCCAGGCATACATGCACCAGTTCAGGAATATTAACCTGATGTCCATCGACTTGGCCGTTAGGTTACGCCTTAGGACCGACTAACCCAGGGACGATTAGCGTTGCCCTGGAAACCTTGGATTTATGGTGGGCAGGTTTCTCACCTGCCAAATTCGTTACTCATGCCAACATTCTCACTTCTAACCGCTCCATATCGGGTTCCCCCTTTACTTCGACGCTGTTAGAACGCTCCTCTACCGCTCCATTCTGGCGAACCAGAACGAAGCCCGTAGCTTCGGTACTATGCTTGAGCCCCGTTATATTTTCGGCGCATACTCTCTTAATTTAGACCGGTGAGCTGTTACGCACTCTTTAACTGATGGCTGCTTCTAAGCCAACAGCCCGGCTGTTTTGGAGAATACACATCCTTTTCCACTGAGCATAGATTTTGGGACCTTAGCTGACGATCTGGGCTGTTTCCCTTTTGAGCACGGAGCTTAGCCCCCGCACTCTGACTCTGTAGCTATTAACTGGATAGAATTCGGAGTTTGGTTGGATGCCAGAGCTTGCGCCCCAGCTATCCATTCAGTATCTCTACCTCTACCAGGAACACCACAGGCTATACCTAAATATATTTCGAGGAGAACCAGCTATCTCCGGGTTCGATAGGCATTTTACCCCTTACCACAAGTCATCCCGCAACTTTACAACGTTGCCGAGTTCGGGCCTCCCCCTACTGTTACGTAGGGTTCACCCTGCTCATGGTAAGCTCACCCGGTTTCGGGTCTAGTGAGATGGACTTAAGCGCCCTATTCGGACTCGCTTTCGCTCCGGCTCCGGGTACATTCCCTTAGCCTTGCCCATCCCAGCAAACTCGTTGGCGCATTTTGCAAAAGGCACGCCGTCACCCGCTTGCGCGAGCTCCGACCTCTTGGAAGCAATCATGGTTTCAGTTCTATTTCACTCCCCTTAACGGGGTGCTTTTCACCTTTCCCTCACGGTACTAGTTCACTATCGATCTGATAACGTATTTAGCCTTGGAGAGTGATCTCCCCAGATTCCCACCGGATTTCACGTGTCCAATGGTACTCAGGTGCCGTATCAAGCAGTTTTCGACATTTCTCCTACCGGGCTTTCACCGTCTCTGGCCGTCCTTTCCAGGCGCGTTCAGATATATCGAAAATTTCTGACTGCTCGTGATATCACCATACGGTCCTACAACCCCGCGATCAAAAGATGCGGTTTGGGCTCTTCCGCGTTCGCTCGCCACTACTAACGGAATCTCGTTGATTTCTTTTCCTCTTGGTACTTAGATGTTTCAGTTCCCAAGCTTACCATCTGCGCGGATTTGCACCGCCCAGTAACGCTCAAGGCGTTGGGTTACCCCATTCGGTCATCCCCGGATCAAAGCTCTATTGCCAGCTCCCCGAGGCTTATCGCAGGCTTACACGACCTTCTTCGGCATTATCAGTCTAGGCATCCACCATGTGCTCGTAACGTACCTTTCTCCTGTTGACATAACGAGTAACTTCTTCACTTCACACAATCATCTAGTTGCAATACAATTTGCCAAACTCATCTAGTCTCACATGCGTTTTGTATAACTTGTTTACTCCCGGCGTAGCCGGTAGAAAACGTTTGTCATATTCAGACGCAGTCTGACTTGACGAGCGTTTACCTTCAATCTGTGAATTGTTAAGTGACGAAGCCTCAGCTACATCAGTAACTGAACGATACGGCGCTTGGAGTAGTAGTCGCCACTGGTGCGATAGCCACAAAAAGAGCTGCACGAGTTCAGGTACAAATGCGCGTCCAGGAAAAACCTGGTCCACCTAGGTGGGCGCGGGGAGCGAAGACTGATCGGCTAGATCATTTTTCTTGCGAAAGCCGAGAGCAGAGCAACGCGTACAAAAGTCAATTTACCAGGTACCAGGAGGAGTGTCAACACCTTTGCAAAGACGCACATTTCAACCACCCCTACCTCGCCCCTTCTGACGAAAAAACCACCTGATTCAGGTGGTTAGAATGTAATGCTCCAGGTTAGATCCCCTGCTCTGCAACCTTGTCTGCTCTGAGCTTCATGAGCTGGCCGTGTAGGTAGGTAGCAATCTGCTCGTCGTAGAGTGCCGTCAACTTGAATACCTCGAAGGCGGCGGCCAGTCCGAACTCCTCGTCAATCTTGCCACCACCTTGATCGTAGCGCCTGATGTAGCTATCGTACTCCTTCGGGTCACAGAGTGGAGTGCACCACCTGTAGTTCTTGGCCGCTGCTCGCAGCAAGGTTGGCCCGCCGATGTCGATCTTCTCGATAACCTCCTCATGGCTGAGACCCGCCGCAACGGCCTTAGCGAAGTCGTAGAGGTTCACGGTCACCACGTCGATCTCATGCATCTTGTGCTGGGCGAGGTACTCCAGGTGGGTGGACTTAGCCCTATCCGCCAGGATTCCCCCGTGAACGTAGGGTGACAGAGTCTTGAGGCGACCATCCATCCCCTCGGGGATGCCGGTAACCTCTTCGATGTCGATGATGCCAGTGAGACCTTCCTCGCGCAGGGCGCGGCCGGTGGAGGTGGTTGCGACGATCTCGAAATCTCGCTCAACCAGCTGCTTGGCAAAGGGAACCATCCCCGTCGTGTTCGTCAGTGAAAAAAGAGCTCTCTTCATGTCTTCCTCCCCACCACATGTGGGTTGCCACACACTCTAGCAAAAATTCTCCAGATTGCTAGATATCAGCTAGTCACAGACAATCGAGCTACTATCATCGGTAATCCGGTACCAGTTTGAGGTAGTGGGTGCGGAGAGAGAAACGCTCTTCCCGTTACGGATAGCCCAGGCCTGGGGGTTGGGCTCTTGCGAGGTTGGCAGCTGGTTAGTGGCGAGACAGTAGTATTTAGTACAGGGAACTCCTGTGCCACAGCCAAACGCCCCAAAGGCCCAGTTTGCGCTCGTGGAGTACTCGTAGCGGTGTGAGTGGCTTGCGGTGGTGGTGATGCTAACGTTGTTGTACACTTCGGTACTTGGGATAGCTTGTGTACCACTCATAAACCTTACCCAGTAGAAGTTTACTATCCAATCTTCAACATTCTGCCCGGAGCCATTATCATAGCGTAGACCCCAACTGAGAGAACTGCTCGCTACATACACCCCGTTAAATGAGGCTGGGTCTGACAGGAGAACTCCTTCGCCGCTCCCATACTGTTCCTTCCAACTCTCTACAGCTTTTCCTCCTTGGGTAATGTCGTGCTTTGCCCGGGTATTCTGTGAACGAATCCTTGCATCACGTATGGTTACGATAACCATGGTGGCAAGGATACCAATGATGGCAATAACCACCAGAAGCTCAATGAGGGTGAAGGCACGTATCTTCATTACCACCATTATCCCTTACCGCGGTGTTTCAGGCTAGCTCTTTGGTATTTGCTCCGTAAAAAAAAGGAGAGTATCCTTAGGGTATGAGCACTTCTGATTGGGTAATTCGCCTCCTCCTCATCCTCTTTTCAAGCCTTGGGCTTTGGAGCTGCCTCTACTTTGCCCGTGAGGAAATGAGTGTCAGGAAAGGTAAGGCTTCCCACCACGAGTTCACCTGTGCCGATGGATCGTGCATCATGCTGGCAAAAACTCCCTGGGCACGACTGCTCGGGTTTCCAAACTGGTACCTTGGCTTTGCCTACTACGTTATCGTCATCCTTGCCGCAGTTATTTCCAACAAGCCACTGATTGGCCTTGCCCTCATTGGATCTGGCGTATCCACCATTACCTCTATTTTTCTGATGTACATCTTGGCTGGAAAGCTCAAGGTATTTTGCAAGATGTGCTACCTCGCCCACTTTGCCAACATCTCTATTCTCTTTGTCTGGACGTACGTCCTCTTCTCGCTGCTGTAAGGAGCACCTGTAGGTAATTGCCACCGGTTGCGCCATCTGCTATAGTTTCTCTCGACCGTGAGTTTCTCACGGGGCCTGTATGTTTGTGGGCCCTTAGCTCATTTGGTAGAGCGCCTCGTTTGCACCGAGGAGGTGAGCGGTTCGATCCCGCTAGGGTCCACCAACGAAAAAAGACACATCTCTGTGTCTTTTTTCGTTGGTGTCAGACTAGGTTGGATACCCGCTATAGCCATGCAAACGCATGGCTATCACGAGCGTCAAAACAAGATGAGCGAAGCGAATCTGGCTTGACGCGAAGTATTGATTAGCCAGGAAGTAGGCATCTGGACAAATACCCAAAAATGTGCTAAATTACACCATTGCCATTGGGCAATAGCGCCTGACATACAGTTTGTCAGGTGAGGGTAACATGAAGACTTCGTTTTTTCTCGCCGTTATCGGGACCACGTGTCTCGCACTGGGTTGCGCACCAACAGCCAAGGACCAAAAGGTAGCTGGTAGTACCAGTTCAACCTTCAGCCAGGTACAGGCTAAGCCGGCTCCGGTTTCTGCAACAGCTTCGCTCAGTTGGAGCGAGCAGCAGCAAATCTGGAACGATTGGCACGCCGACATCGTATCTGCGGTGAAGGTAGGGAATGCCGAGGACCGCAAGATCCTGGCATTTATGGAGAAGTATGGTGCCCTTAGAGACACCAACAAGGGAACTCCTACCCGTTTCTCAGATAATCGTTTCCACATCCTTGTGGTAAACGGCAACATGTCAGAGGCAACGGCTTGGGAACAGGAAATGGGGCAAAGTCCCATGGTATTCGCTCGCTACGACGAGAGCATCAGCTCACTCGTTGTCAAGAAGATGCCGGCCTCCTTCCCTAGGAAAGTACGCGGAACCATTGGCTTCCACGAGGCCATCCACGGCTACCACTTCAAAACGCAGCCTGAGACGGACCATGACCTCACCGCACAAGGACATGCAGCAGAGGAACTGAGCGCCTGGGAACCACAGTGCCGACTGTTCCGAAAGCTCTACGCTCCAAGCTACGAGCCATTCCGTCAGAAGCTCATCCAGATGATGGTGGAGGACATGAAGGTTCGCCAAAAATCGGTTAGTTCCGACCGAGAGAACTTCACCGCCAGCTTGCCAGATGTGGTCATAGCAGTACAGGTCCTTGGCAATCCTGCTGATGCCCTCAAAGCATTTGGGATGCCCAGCACTACCCCGCCAGAGGAGCTACTCGTTCCCCTAAACTTCGCCCTCATGGACTGCGCCTTCTCAATCTTGGATACAAACTATCCAGACCGCAAAGATGCCAAGACCATGAAAACAGCCTTCATCGGCTACCTGAATGAACAGGCAGGGATGTAAGTACGATTCTCATGACGACCTCAACAGCACTGTTAGGTCGTCTTTTTTTATCTCTCCATCAGTTCACTTTTCCCATCTTGCGAGTAAACTAGAGGTACCTACCTAGCACTCACACTATGAAACGTATTCTCCTCTCTTTAGGTATTGCCTTCGCACTGCTCCTCACAACCGTTAGTCCAGCAAAGGCTGAAGAGGGTTGGAACATCGATAGCTTTGACTCTCAAATCACCGTAGAGGAAGCTGGCACCGTCAGCATCTCCGAAACCATAGCCGTAGACTTCGCCAACCTCTCAAAGCACGGCATCTACCGTGACATCCCTGTTACGTACACAAACGCAGACGGGAGCTACCTCTACACGAAAGTTGAAGTCCAGTCCCTCCTGCAAGATGGGGACACCGGCACGTACACTTCTACCGCCTACAACGGCTACCTCCAGCTAAAAATTGGCGATGCAAACCGAACAATCTCAGGTAAACATACCTACACCATAACCTACCGAGCAACCGGAATCCTCAAAGCATTCGAGAACTTCGACGAGCTCTACTGGAACGTCACCGGAAGCAACTGGGAGGTACCGATTTCGCGGGCCAGCGCCACCATCACCCTCCCTAAGACTGGCACCGTGCAGGCTAGCTGCTACTATGGTTCCCCTGGAGCTACCGCCCAATGCACCAGTAACACCACGGGTTCTACCGCAAGCTTTGACCACGCTTCAACACTCCAGCCCGGTGAGGGAATGACCGTGGCACTTGGCTACACCTCGGGTATGGTTCCCCTCCTCACCGTAGACAGTGACCAGAGCAGTGGCACCGAGTTTGGTCAAAAAGTGTCTTCTGTTCCTGCCGCTCTCGGGTTCTTCGGGGTGTTGATCGCGGGATTTGTGATCCTTTTACAACAGTTTCGTAAACATGGCCGTGACGCTCTGGTTAACGGGAGGCGAAGTAGTGTTGTCGCCCCTGAGTACGAACCGCCCTTTGGTCTGCGTCCCGCTGAGGTTGGCTGCGTCATAGATGAGAAGGCAGATACCCTGGATATATCAGCAGCAATTGTAGACCTCGCCGTGAGAGGATTCCTTACCATCACCGAGATCCCCAAGCAAGGCTGGTTTGGAAGCACAGACTACCAGCTAGCAAAACTTGCAAAGCCAACAGACGAACTCCGTGAGTACGAGAGTCAGCTCTTCAATGCGCTCTTTGCAGATGGCGAAACGGTACTCATCTCAAGCTTAACCAACAGCTTCTACACCCACCTCGCAAATATTAAAGAAACTCTCTACGCCGAGGTAACTAAGATGGAACTCTTTAGAGAGAACCCTAACAAGGTACGTGCACGTTGGTTTGGTATCGGAATAACCATTTGTTTCGTTGGTGGCTTCCTGGTATTTGCCAGTGTCGCCTCAATTGTTGTTTTTCCAGCTATCTTCGCTGCTTTCCTCATTGGAGCTGGATTTGCACTTGGCATTCTTGGCTTTCCAGTAATGCTCCTCGCAACTTTCATGCCATCCAGAACTGAAAAAGGACGTGAAGCATTTGAAAAAATTAAAGGGTACAAAATGTTCCTCAGTGCAACCGAGAAATATCGCCAACCCTACTTTGAATCCCAGAACTTCTTCATGGATGTTCTCCCCTATGCGATGGTCTTTGGCGTCACCGCAAAACTGGCCAGCTCGTTTGCTGCCATGGGAATAGTCCCAGCTGCTCCTGTTTGGTACACAGGGAGCGGACCCTTCAACCCAACAGTCTTTGGCGACAACCTCACCATTTTCTCAAAGAGCCTCAACTCGGCAATGGCATCTTCGCCTAGGAGTAGTGGTTCCGGTGGAGGAGGATTTTCAGGAGGCGGCTTTGGTGGAGGCGGCGGCGGAAGCTGGTAGCAACATTACCTGTAGTTACAACCCAAAGAATGTCGGCCACTTGAGCACGGCAAAGCTGAGCCCGATGCACAGTACCCCAATGAGCTTCCAAGCGGTGTATGTTCCCCCAGCCCCCAGGTACCTTTCGGCCCAGTCCAGCTGTCCAAATAGCCTGGCGGTGGCGTAGGAGTGGATGACAACGTAGAAGCCAAACGCAAGACCAAGGATGGAAACGAGGTATTTCATACACCCATACTATACAATAGAAGTATGGAGGGACACATGCTGCTCCGCTACATCGTCCTCGCACTCGAGGTTGGCTTAACTGCAGGCCTCATTTTATGGATGCGAAATTCCGTACGCGGTGTCCCCGTCTCCTGGAAACACATCTTCCAAATCCTCGCTGCTGGAGGTGGCGTTGCCCTCGTTGCCGCCCTCGTCACCATGCGGTACTCCTTCGATATTGACGCCCTCCAACTTTCAAATCCTTCACTGGTTGAGCGATACCGCGGCTGGATGATATTCCTCAACGTGATTGGGGCAGGATCTGTAGAAGAGCTGGCAAAGTACACCGTGGGGGTATTCTTCCTGGTGAGCAATCGTAAGGTGCACAAGCTCACCGACATCATCCTCTCGATGATAATTGTAGGCCTCGGCTTCTCACTGGTAGAAGATATCCTCTACCTCATGACCACAGACGCCGTCCCAACGTACCGCTTGCTCAGCTTCTACCTCCACTCAGGTACCAGTGCCATCATGGGGTATGCCCTCGGGAGGTTCCACTTTGGGCTTGCCGGCTACCGCGAGCTCATTAAGGCGCTTGGAATGGCAATCATGCTCCACAGCATCTACAACCTGAGCCTCAACCTAGAAGGAAAGGTTCTTCCGCTCTACCTAGCGTTTGCGGTCACCCTCTACATCAGCCTGCAAATCTTCATCCTCTTCAGGAAGTCACTTGAAGAAGAGTACGACATGAACCGTAGAATTGAGCGAAGGAAACCAAAGGTTACGACAAAGCTTCTCAACCTCTGAGAATCTGGTAGATACCGCTGAGAGCCACGAGAGCAAAGATGAGGTTGAGCCAGACTTCTGGAAATGCTTTTCGCGAAAGAGCGTTCACGGCAAGACCTACTGATCCTGTGAGGTTCATTACCTGCCAAACTACAGATTGAGTTGTAAGGTACCCGTAGGTCAGCAAGGCATAGGCAATGAGAATGGCGACCATTCCGTACCAACCCAAAAAATCGACGAGCTTCTTTTCGCCTCTTGGCATCTTTGAGTACGACTTCATACAGTAATAATACAACAAAAAAAGACCTGGAATGCAGGTCTTTGGAAAACGTTATGCGTGGGTTGACACGCGAAGATCTGGAGTAACCCCAGGATGAACATCGTGGGCTTTGAGCACCGCCTTGATTGGCAGCTGGTAAGGAGTGAGGTTGCGCCGCACGTTTGCGGGTTGTATCCTTCCCGATACCAGTTCTGCTTGAGCTTTCAACTCAAGCGGTCCCGAGTGCATGAGCTTAGTGATATCCGCTAGGAAATGAGCATCAGCCGTCTTGAGATCCGGACCTGCAATGATGCAAAGAAATGGAAGCCCTCCTGATACCATGCGGTACTGCAGCTCCAAGTCCTGGACACGTGCTACCATCTCGCTGAGGCAGTCATCCAGGACGTGGAAACCCCAGCAACCTTGACCTGCAACCGTCTCCTCAACCGGAGGGGAAGCGACAACCACCTTGCTAGGTAGTTCCTGCAACTGAAAGTCTAGGAGACCCCCAATGGTTTGTTGCCACCTCAGCCAGTGTCCAGGGTGAACCTGGAAATTGGCCAGGTGAATGGCTGGTGCTTCAGGAAGTGGGGTACTGGCACGGAAACCATGTACCTTACGGTGATGATCGGCAATGAGGTCTGAGACCTGTGCTGCCAGTGTGCCAGTTGGCACTGCCCGAAGAGAAAGCTGAAACATATGCATAGCTAAACCGACATCCCTTTTGAAGGGACCAAGCGACTATACCTATTTTTACTAAGTTTTGCAAGGTGCTAGTAGGCACCAGGGGGACTCTCGAGGTATACTATGCTCACATGGATCTCAACCTGCCACCAACCACACCTCAACCTGATGAGAGTACCTACCAAAACGCCAGTACGCTTCCTGTGGTTCCTGAGCCAACCCCGCTAGAACAAGTCCCGCTACAACAGCCAACTGAGGTACAAGCACCTCCGCTCATCCCAGTTCTCAGGAAGCCACGTCTCCGCATTGGAAGGCTCATTATTCTCATACTCTGTATTCTTGCTATCCTTGCTGGGCTATCGTACGGAGGCTTTCGAGCATACCGCTACTTCAGTGAACGTCAGAAAACCACCACAACTACCGGAACAACTGTCGAGTTTCTCCCTGTTAGCCTCTACCTTAACGAGGTTCCCTTCACCTTCTCAACTCACATCTCGTGGCGCACCGAGCTTCCTACATCAAGTAGTCAGACCCTTCGTATCTACCCCTCTGGAGATACCATCACCAGCCATGGCAAAGAAGCGGCTGCAGTAACCATCCAAATCTTTGACAACCCTAAGGGACTCACCGCAAAGCAGCTCGGCACAGTTCTCGATAAGCAGCTTGGGAAAGAGACTGGCCTTCTGCAGGAAGGCACCATAGGCATTGGCCTGCAAACCTATGCTGTTGGGCGAAAGAGCGGAGATGTAACTATATTCGTTTCGCTTCCAAATAAGAAGTACATGACCATTGAGCAGCCCTTGTTTGAGAAAGCTTCGGATAGCGATAAAGCAACAGAAATCTATCGGGTGTTCACCCGATCATTGCGCATTGACTAGGACTACCACCTAGTTACTTGTTTTCAGCTCCTTCTTACAGATTGACAAATAAGCTTTTTAGTGGTAAGGTGACGCCACTTTCCTCTGCCGTGCAGTGCACATGCAGAGCGTTACGTTCATGAACAAAACAGAAACAGAACAGGAAAAACCCTGGAAACATGTTGTGAGGGAACAAATCCCCTTTGGCCTCGGTGTCTTACTTACGGGAATGGCAGTACTGTGGGGTATCACCTGCCTCATTCCGTTGCCCGGCGATGTTGGAACAAGCCTCGGCTTGTTTGAACCAAGTTGGTACAGCATTGCCAACTGGATCCTGATTATCTGGACCTTTGGCGTAACCGGCTTGTTTGTTGCCGGAAACTTATCTGACTGTCGGGGCGATGACTGGTGCAGGAGAGACTTTCTCAACAACACTATTATTGTCTTTGGCATGGTTGCTGGTCTAGGTGCGGCCTGGCTTACCAGCTGGCACGTCACCCGCCGACCAGACTTTGCCCTCGCGGCATTCAATGGCAACTTGAGAGAGTACATTGAATTCACCCGCTCATATCCCGTTGGGGAAACGTTTGTCGTTAACGGCGAGGGTGAGTACCGTACAGGGAGGAACGTCACGGTCTCCACGAAATGCTATTCGCTAAGCGGATCAGGAAAGTTCCGTGGGAAAATTGTCCTGGTTCCCACCGAGAACTATTCCGGGTCCGTAACCCTGGGGAGTAAGGTTACCTTGAAGGTGGATCCTCCACAACTTGAGAATCCACTCTTTTATAACCCCACCCCTTCATTCGTTCTCCAGAGCGAGTGAGAAAATCATTGTCTTTGCCTCACCTACCCGGTGAGGCTTTTTTGTGGGGCGAATACTTCTTCCGGCATACGCCGGGCGAATACTTCGTATCCAGTCAGTTTCGCTTCGCTCATCTGAATAGGACACTCGTGAAAGCTGTGCAAGTTGCACAGCTTTAATGGACAGAGCCTCTCACCTCCTCACACAAAGAAAAGAGACGGTCATGTGACCGTCTCTTTTCTTTGGTGG